>CBJOJD010000243.1:0-8443 GCA_966443485.1 uncultured bacterium
TTCAGCCACGCTCCCGATTCCAGCATCCCCACCCAGGGAGCCGCCAGAAACCGCATCTTGGACGCTAACTGCCCGGCCTGCTTGCAGCGGTAATCGAAGTCCGCGGCCAGCTTGTGATCGAAGAACAAAACCGCTTCGCCCACCGCCAGTCCGTTCTTCGTGCCCCCAAAGCACAGCACATCCACTCCGCTCTTCCACGTCATCTCTGCCGGAGACAGTCCGGTGTGCGCGCAGGCGTTCGCAAATCGGGCTCCGTCCATATGCAGCGACAGCCCGTGTGCCTTGCTCGCTTCTGCAATCGCCCGCACCTCCTCCGCCGAGTACACCGTGCCGATCTCCGTCGATTGCGTAATCGTCACCACCCGCGGCTTGGGATAGTGAATGTCCTGGCGCTTGGTGGCCAGCTCGTGAATGGCCTCCGGCGCCATCTTGCCGTTCTCCGAGCGCGCCACCAGCAGCTTCGAGCCGTTGGAGAAGAACTCCGGAGCTCCGCACTCATCCGTCTCCACGTGCGACGTCTCCGCGCAGATCACGCTGTGATACGACTGGCACAGCGAAGCCAGCGCCAGCGAGTTCGCCGCCGTTCCGTTGAACACAAAAAACACATCGCAGTCCGTCTCGAACAGCTCGCGAAAGCTGTTGGAGGCGCGCTCCGTCCAGGCATCCTCGCCATACGCCGGAGCAAATCCGCGATTGGCCTCCTGCATGGCCGTCCAGGCCTCCGGACAAATGCCGGCATAGTTGTCGCTGCCAAACTGCTGGGGAAGCACGTCTGAGGGAGTCAAAATGGCGCTATTCATCGCTACTTCCAGCATAGCGCCCGGTTCCCCCCGCCCTTCGTAGCTCAGAAATCCCGGATACCGCTGCCCCTCCTGGGTCGACTGCGATAGGCTAATGCGCAAATGAACACATTCGCCCAAAAGGCCTTCCTAGCCGCAGCCCTCACCTCCGTGATTCCGCTCAGTGTTGTTCACGCCCAGATGGTGTCACCCTCCATCGATCGCCCTAACCAGCCGTTCTCTTACTACTCCCAATCCACAGACGAAATCGGCGTCATGGGCTCGGAGGCCGCCACCGAGGTCACCCCCGAAGGCTACCTCCGCACCGGCTATGGAGAGCTGATGTTCTTCGCCGGACCCGAACTGCAGCCCACCTACGCGCGTGTCCGCACGCTCGACAAAGGCTACCTGCCCGTTCTCCACTACGCCTTCGAACGCGACGGCGTCAGCTATCGCTTCACCGTCTTCGGTGCCGCTCTCGACGGCAATCCCCAGGGCACTCTGCTCAACCTCGTGCGCATCGAGATGAAGAACACGGGCCAGCAGCCCAATCGCGCCATCCTCGCCACCGGCATGCGCTATGACGCGCCCAACAACACGGCACAAGGACATGGCGACAACCGCTTCGACCGCCCGCGCGAACCAGATCACAAGGGCGGCTACCGTCAGATCGGAGAAACCTTTTCTCACGACTGGGTCTACTCCTTCGGGGAGAACTCCTTCCTGCGCGATGGCAAGCTGCTCTACACCTTCCCCGCTGGATACGCTACCCGTGGCTGGGTCCTGCATGGCCGCTACAACTACCCCCAGAACGTCAGCAAGCCCTCCAAGCTCAAAGTGGATCCGGTCGTGCCCGTGGGCATCGTGACCTACTCGCGCCTGCTTCAGCCCGGCGAGCAGTACGTGCTCGACCTGCAGATGCCGCTCGTTCCCACCAGCGATCCTGCCCAGATCGCTTCCGTCCAGCACGCCAGCTTCGATACTCTCCTCAAGCAAACCGAGCAGGCATGGGATGCCCTCATCGCTCCCGGCATGCAGATCGAGCTGCCCGAGCAAAAGCCCGTCGATACCTTCTACGCCAACCTGGTCTATGACCTCATGGCGCGGGATCACCTGGGCGATGACTACGTTCAGACCGTCAACAAGACTCACTACCACGAGTTCTACCTGCGCGACAGCGCCGACATCGTGCACAGCTACGACGTCACCGGCTATCCGGAAATCGCCAAGCAGGATCTCGAGTTCTTCGCCAAATCGCAGAAGCCGGATGGCAACTTCCTCTCTCAGCCCCAGCAATACGACGGATGGGGCGAGGCGGTTTGGGGCTACTCGCAGCACTATCGCGCCACCCACGACAAAGCCTTCGCCGAGTGGGCGCTGCCGCAAATCGCCCGCGCCGTCGATTGGTTGAAACAGGCGCGTGCCGCCGATCCCTTGCACATCATCCCCGCCAGCAACGTCCTCGATAACGAGTACGTCGCCGGCCACCTCACGGGATACAACTTCCTCGCTCTGAGCGGACTCAAGCTGGCCATTGCCATGGCTCAAGAAACCGGTCACGCCGATCTCGCCCACTCCTGGCAAGGCGAGTATGACGACTACCACGCCGCATTCCTTAAAGTCCTTGACGCTCAAACCGCTGCCCACGATGGCTACATCCCCCCTGCGCTCGATGGTCAGAAAGGCGGATACGACTGGGGCAATCTGCTGGCCGTCACCTATGAACCCATCCTCGATCCCTCTGACCCGCGTATCGCCGCTACCCTCAAAGCCACGCAGGCCAAATATCAGGAAGGCATCATGACCTATGCCAATGGTGAGTTCCTGCATCACTACCTCACCATCAAGAACACCCTCACCGAGGTCATTCGTGGAGATCAGGAGCAGGCCGTGCGCGAGCTCTATGCGCTCCTTCTTCACACCAGCTCCACTCATGCCGGCTTCGAATTCGCGATCCTCCCCTGGGGCGATCGAAACTTCCAGGACAACCTCGCTCCCCATGGCTGGTTCTCTGCCGAGTACCGCACTCTCCTGCGCAACATGCTGGTGCGCGAAGCCGGCGACCAACTCCACCTGCTCAGCGTTCTATCTCCGGAATGGGTCGGCTCTGGAAAAACCATCACCGTGAAGCAAGCACCCACTTACTTCGGCCAGATTGCATTCACCCTGACGCAGCCCTCCGCTCATGAAGCCGTGCTCAAGCTTCAATCCAGCTTCCAGCGCGCACCGCAATCCATCGTGGTCCACCTGCCCTGGTTTGTCTCTTTGCAGGGAGCTACAGTCGACGGTAAGTCCATCACTGCTAAAAATGGTGTGCTCACCCTGCCCTCCACCGCCAAGGAGTTAACCCTCCACTGGCTACCTCAACCCAGCCTTCCTCGCCTCAGTTATGAGCGCACCGTGGATGAGTACAAGGCAGAATATGCACGTCGTTATAACGTGCTCATGCATGGTGAAGCCGGGTCAAAGTAATCTGCAAAACTGTTCCTTTGTACCCGTCGCGGGTATTTTTTACTCGGCAAAACTCTAGCTGGATTCCCCTCTTGCAACGCCGAATCAACGGTTTGCAAGTTGGCACACCGAATGCCATAGAAACAGCGTGTGCAATAGGGCGGCTCGGATGAGAATGAATGCCCCAGGCGGCATAACCCTCCGAGCCGCACCAGCGGAGGCTAGCAGGAAAAGTGAGCGGTTGTTATCGCCAGTCACTGAAGATACCGTTCTTCCCCAACGGTACCGACAGAGCTCCCCAGACGATCACGGCCCCTCGTTTCGCTAGTAATGCGATGAATTCAATACTGAAACGCTTTCTGCTCCTAGGAACGTCGCTCTCATTCGCTCTGCTCGGTCGAGATAGACAGTTCGGCCCGGACGGCGTCATGGGAACATCCATTAGAAAAAAAGCAAGAACTTCCAGTTCCTACCTTCTTCCCCGGAATGCTTCCTACCCCAGCGCGCCACCCCAACCACCGCCGGCGAAAGTCGTCATGATGAGTGGAACGGTGGTGCGCAGCGGTAGCCGATTCGTGCTGCGAGAAAAAGCCGGCAACGACTACCCGCTCGATTCCATCGGTCGCGCTTGGAGCTTCGAAGGCGAAGATGTGCGCGTCGTGGGTAAGCTGGACTCTTCCACCCGCACCCTGCACATCGATCAGATCGAATCGCTGGCCAGTTGATCCACCCGCTTATCGCAGCGTCTGAATCTTCGTCTCTTTCGGAAGTTGAATCTGAAACTGATCGTCGGGCAGCTGCACGTTCTCTGACACATCTCCCACCGTGAGCACAACCTGAAGCCCTTCCATCGGCCGCTTGATGGTCACAGTTGAAGGGAACTTGTCCTGTCCAAACGCCACGTACTTTCCGTAGAACGCTTGCGTCTCTAAGTTCCCGTTGTTGTCGTAGAGGTCCTGCTGATAGGGCAGTAGATCGTCGCGATGAAAGTGCACCACCCGGATCGGCTGCAGCTCATGACTTCCCGGCTTCGAGCGCAGCACGCTCAGGATGTACTCCGGAACCAAAAGCAGATGCTTCTTCTTCGCATCTTCCGTCGTGTCTGTGTCGGCGGTAACGGAATACAGATCGTCGGGGGCAATGCCGCGCACCACCAGCGCGTCCAGAAAGAAGTCCGGGCGCAAGTTCTCCAGCACGTTCGCAGAGCGCTTGGTCACCTCGTTCGGACCTTCATACGCCATGCTCCGCGTCGGCAGGAACAACGTAAAGTCCTTCCCATTGCTCGTCATGTCGAACATGCGCGTGCGCACCACCGGCACAAATCCGATCACCCGCACCATCTTCTGCTTGCGGAACAGCACGTACCCGGGAATCGACGTGTAATCCTTTGCCTCTCCCGCCTTGCTGTTGCTCACGCTGGCCTGAATCTCCACCTTGGCCCGCAAGGTATCCAGCGTGTCCCAGTGCTTGTTCAGGCTCGTCACCAGATCGGAAGGCGAAGCAGTCTGCACCACCGCGGGCGCAATCGGCACCGGCAGCTTGCGGTGACTAACCAGACATCCTGTGAATGTGAAAGGCAAAAGCAATGCGGTCGCGGCCGCCAGATATTGCGCTGGCCTCATCGTTCGCCCGCCTTCTTCATGGCCTGGCGATATCCCGCCACGTTCCGATTGTGTTCTTCCAGCGTCGCCGCAAACAGCGACTTGCCCTGCGGATTGTTCCCAGCCGCTACAAAGTACAGGTAATTCGTATCCGCCGGCTGCATCGCTGCCTTCAGCGACTTCACTCCCGGATTGGCAATCGGTCCGGGCGGCAGACCCGCATGCAGATAGGTGTTATACGGCGTGTCCTTTTGCAGATCGCTCTGGTAAATCGCGCCTCGCCAATGCTTCTCCAGCTCCAGCCCGTAGATAACCGAAGGGTCGGTCATCAGCGGCATCTGCTTGTCCAGACGGTTGTCGAAGACGCTCGCCACCAGCGGCCGCTCCGTGTCCAGAGCCGTTTCGCGCTCCACCAGAGACGCCATCGTCACAATCTGGTGGAAGTTGTGGTTCAGCCCCAGTTGCGCTGCCTCCGCGCGGAACCGCTTCACCATGACGGCCGCAATCTGCGGCAACTCTTCTTTGGGTCCAAGACGATAGGTGTCGGGGAAGAGATACCCCTCCAGGCTCTTGGCTTGCGGATCCAGATCCGCCACTAAGCTCGACTCCTGCAGCGCCACATCCACAAACTTCGAGGCAGGTCCAAACCCCGCCTGCTCCAGGCGCGCTCCGATATCGAAGATGTTCGCGCCCTCCGGCACCGTCACCGCTATCGTGTACACATCCCCGCGGCGGATACGGTCGTAGACCTCCGTCACCGGCGCTGGATGATCGAAGCGGTAGTCGCCCGCCTTGAGCGTGCCGTGCCGCAGCCAGCGCATCGCTACAAACGCGTACTGGCTCCGCACTATCCCTGCGGATTCGAGCTGCCGGCCAATATGCATGCTGGAGGATCCGGGAAGAATCTCCACAATCGTCGGTTGTGCCGGACCAAAGGGCGCCAGCACCAGAAACGCCGCCGCGGCTCCCAACCCAATCAGAAACAGGAAAAAGACCGCAAACAGTACTCTGCCTGCGCCTGAGCCGCCTTGCTGTCTGCTGGTCCGTCTGCGGCTCGCCATTTCTCCTGCCGTTCTCCCCTTCGTATCTCTCTATAAGACGCGAAAAATCTCTTTGGGATTCCTTCGCTTACAGAAGATTCTAGCCGCCCGGGGCAGGGCATCGCGGACGCGGTCATGAAAGCCTCCCCTCCCGCCTCGGAACAGTGCCAAATCGAAAAACCGCTCCCCAATCCGGGCGGTATTCTGATCGGCGGAGCCTCTTTATGGAAACTTCCCCCAAACCGCGATTTCTGGCGCTCGACATCGGCACCAAGCGCATTGGGGTAGCCGTCTCGGACGAACTGGGCCTCACTGCCCAGCCCGTCATGACCCTTGAGGTCCGCCGCAATCCCCGCGACGACCTCCGCTCCATCGCCCGCCTCGCCCGCAAGTTCGCCGTCGCCGGCATCGTCGTCGGCAACCCCCTCCACCTCTCCGGAGAAGCCAGCTCTCGCTCCCAAAAGACCCAGGCCTTCGCCGCCGAACTCGGGACCCTCACCGGACTCCCCATCCACCTCTGGGACGAGCGCCTCACCAGCCATGAGGCCCATCAGATCCTCTATCAGGCGGGCCGCTCCCGCCAGGAACACCGCGATGTAGTCGATCAGGTCGCCGCCACCCTCATCCTCCAGTCCTTCCTCCAGCACCGTGGCGATTAGCGCCATATTTCCCGGCCTTCCCTCGCAGTTTTCACGTCTCAATCCACTGCCGGCGTGCACCCCCAAGCGCTCCTGGCTGCTAAGGCAAGGTACCCCCCTCCCCCCTACCGCCTATATAATGAAATTTCAAGTTCTTCATCTCGCGGTTGAGAGTATCTCCTCCCGCCGCTACGGACGCTCAATGCCCGATCACATCAAAAACCAGTTGTTGAAAGAAATCGCCGCGCTCGAGCATGAGCTCGCCCACGAACTGCCGGCCGAAATTAAGAAAGCGGTGGCCCTGGGAGACCTCTCCGAGAACGCCGAGTACCACATGGCCAAGCAGCGCCAGGAGTTCGTCAATGCTCGCCTCGGCCAGCTCAAGCGGCGCATGGCAGAGCTGTCGTTGGTGAATCTCGCCAACATCCCGCGCGACAAGGCCGGCTTCGGATCGACCGTCGTGGTCTACGACTCCAGTAAAGAAGAAGAGATCGTCTACCGCCTCGTGACCAGCGAAGAATCCGACGTCGCCAAAGGACTGATCTCCACCACCTCGCCCATCGGACGCGGCCTGGTCGGCAAGCGCGTCGGCGACGTCGCCTCCATCGTTACTCCCAATGGCAAGCGCGAACTCGAAGTGCTCAAGCTGACCACCATCCACGACGAGGCCGAAGCCGCCGAACAGAACGGCGCCGGCGCAGCCCAGTGACTGCCCTGGCAGTAAAGAGGAAAGAAAGAATGACCTGGACCAGTGCCTTTGGCCGCGCCTGCGGCTGGCTCCTCGACCGCATCGTTCATGGCCTGGCCCTCACCCGCATCTCTCCCAATGTGCTCACCTTCATTGGGTTGATCATCAACATCGCCGCGGCCTTCTTCTTCGGCCACGCCAATGCCACCAATGCCGGACGCATGTTCTTCTACGCCGGCTTGGTCATCATCGGCGCCGGCATCTTCGATATGGTCGACGGCCGCGTCGCCCGCCGCACCAACCAGGTCACCGTCTTCGGCGCCTTCTTCGACTCCGTCATCGACCGCTACTCCGATGTGGTGCTCTTCTTCGGCCTGCTCGTCTACTACGCCCGCATCAACCACTTCCGCTACGTCGTGCTCACCGCTTTCGTGATGGTGACCTCGCTCATGGTCAGCTACACCCGCGCCCGCGCCGAAGCCCTCATCGGGCAATGCAAGGTCGGCTTCATGGAGCGCCCCGAGCGCATCGTCCTGGTCATCCTCGGCGCCCTCTTCAATCACTGGGGAGTCATGGCGCCGGTCCTCTGGGTCCTGGCGGTGCTATCCACCATCACCGTGATCCACCGCATCCAGTACACCTACCAGAACACCAAGCACCTGGCGCCGCTGAGCTAGACGGCTCGCTCTTCGCGCGGCTCTGCCTCTCCGAGCCGCGCCCCTCCTCGCCCCCGATCTCCATCCCAGATCCGCCGTCCCTCAGAGGCGCTGTCATCCTGACCGCAGGGAAGCATCCGCGTCTGCTTTAGCCGCCAGCCTCCCAACCCCGCCTCCGGTGCCGAAGCCCCAGCTTTGAAAGGGCACGAGTTTACTCGCGCCATCCAGGGTCCTAACAGCCCCAGATTCAGCCGCCGAGGAATCAGCAGTTCATCACCATCACCGAGCACCCCTGCCGCACCGGCTTCCACTGCACCAGAAACTTCGTGACCTCCGACGACTCCATCCGCCGCATGGCCTCGAACTCGCCGCTCTTCTGGCTATAAAGCAGCTTCCCGCCATCGCTCAGCACGGCCAGTGCCGGCACGCCCTTCTTCAGCGGAACCCCATAGCGCTCCGCGAGATCCACATTCTCGTCCATGCGCCCTATATTCACGTGCACCAGCACAAAGTTCGCCTGCAAAATCGGCAGGTTCTGCGCGTTGTGGAAATAGATGTCCAGCACCTGGCAGTCCCCGCACCAGTTCCCG
>CBJOJD010000244.1:0-8429 GCA_966443485.1 uncultured bacterium
CGTGATCGGTCCAATCAGCTTGGGGTCCACTTTGGTGAGATCCGGAACGGCCGGCATCACATCCGGATCGAGTGTGAGCTTCTGCGTGAAGTCCGCCATGTCTGCGCGGAGCTCCACCGGTTTTCCCCCGGATTGCATGCTCGTCCAGTGATACTCCTCAAAGCAGCGGCTACCGGACTCGCACTTGACGCCGCCCTCGGCGCGCAGCGTGTAGTGCCACTGTTCGTTGATGCCGGTCATGCGATAGGCCAGCGTCTCTCCATCGCGGTAGTGGCGCTGCAACGGGTTCGCCGCTCCATCCTGCGCCATGGCCGGAAGGGAGCACAGCGTCAGCGCGATCCACACTGCCAGATTCTTCGATTGCATCTTCGACTCCTTGCTGCGTCGATACCGGATATCCCTGTGTTGATCAGCCGGACAAAATCATCGCACCCGGCTTGCCTCCTCCGCCAGCTGGATTCGCGCCTGCCGCGCCCATGTAAGTTGCGCCTCCATACCGGCGATTCCCGATTCGAAGGCCAGCAGGCCGGTGTGAGCAGGCGCGTGGCCAAGGGCCTGTCGCATCAATGAACGCATCTGCTCGTTTTGGGCATGCATCTCCCCAACGTAGATCTCAAGCTCACGGATGTAGCGGTCCAGAAACTCCAGCGCCGTTGTTCGCGCAACATTCCCATCCATGAAAGCGAACCGCAGCATGGCTTCTGGCATGTGGAAGCGCACCTCATCCTGCGTCGGCGGGCGTTCCAGCCAGCTCACCAGGGCCGTCCTTCCCGCCTCGGTAATCCTGAACTCCTGCCGTCGCCGCGGGTCGCGAGTGCCTCCCGCAGCCTCGATCCAGCCACGCCCCTTCATGCGCCCCAGGGCCGGATAGATGGAGCCGGGACTGTCGCTGTAATGCCGCCAGGCGCTGGTGCTGAAGGTTTTGCGCAGGTCATAGCCGGCCTGAACCTTTTGTGCGATTAACCCCAGGAGCGCCATTTCGAGCGTGGAGGCAATCGGCTTCATCGTACGGCAGGCACTATAGTACGAATCGTACGATCGGGGCAAGATAAATCCTGACTGCCGATTGACTCCGCCGGCCTTGTCAAGAGGGTGAGGCTGAAAATAGTTTGTAAGTAACTGATTCTAAAACGAAGATTGTTGACCGGTTTTTGCCGATCAATTACCTCAAATTTGCGAAGATAGAGTTACTGGGATCGACGTGCGCCAACTCAGCGCTTGATCGCCATCCCAACCGTCGCGATTGTCCCCTCGTAAAAGTACTGTCCGAGCCCCACGGTGAACAGCCAGCAGCCATAGAGCGCATGTTCAACGCTGGAGGCGGCGAGCGATCCCGTAGCCGCATAGCGCCACGCGAACAGAAGTCCGCCCGCGAAGGTCAGCGCCACCGCCAGGAAGTTGCGGAAGATCAGGTGCAGGAACGCGAAAGCCACTGCACTGGCCACAATCATCGTCCAGCGGCCGGGGAACAGTGTCGCATAGCGCTCGAAGAAGAAGGCGCGGTAGATCAGTCCCTGGGGATACACCGACAGCACGGGATAAGCCACCATCACCAGGGCCCAAAATCCTGGCTTGTTGCGCACCAGGATCCACTCTTGTTGCGGCGCGAACCGATGCACTCCCAGCCAGATCAGGAGTGCTGCAACGGAGAAGACGAGCAGGATCGACGCAAGCTGTGGGCCGAGAGCCTCCAGTTTCCACAGCCGCGAGCGGTCAAACGAGGGATCGCTCAGGAGCTGCCACCCGACGTAGCCCGTGACCACCCAGAGCGCCGGCAGCGCTGGGATTCTCCACTGAGAAAATCGGAAGCCCAGCGGCAACAGCGCGAAGAGCACCACGAACTCGCAGACCAGGGCAAATCGAGACATAGCCGACCCGATCCCAGCATATCGTCAGCGGATCGGCGTTCAGCCCGGCACGACCCTCGGACAGAGGGACCCTCCAAGCCGGACCCCCTCCAAGCCTTAGCATGGATCAGGACGAAAGACGGCGTAAGCAGACTTCTTGCGCACACCGACGGAAGGATCAATCCGATGAGCCGCGCACAAAGGGGAATCCTGCTGCTGGTTGCGATCGCAGCCTTGGGCTACCTGGGAGACTGGGCAATCTTCAAGCTGCGCGGCTCGCCCCAGCAGAACCTGACGGTGAGCCATTTCATCTCCGCGCCGCTCAAGAACAACAAGCAGGAGCTGGATTATCTCGGGTCAGAACAGGTGGCCTGCTCCGTCACGCTCTTGCCGCAGGAGGGACATCCGCCCTGCTGGTACCTGCGCGGTCATCTCAACCAGGTGAAGACGTACTGAGACCAGCCCGTTTCACGATTGAGTCACAGCAAATTGTGACCACCATCACAAAGGAGAAGAAAACAGGCAAGATAAGATCAAAAAACGTCGCCTCTTGATGGATCTCTATGTATAACCGGACCCAAAACGACAACGGAACCTACAACACTCGCTGCCTGCACTGCTTGATGACCGTCGCCTCCTCGGTGGAAACTCCCGAAGAACTGGACGCCTTAGAGAAGCGGCACATCTGTCCGGAACGGGCCCTCTTTGATCTGCTGGCCCAGAAAAAGGCCGGCAAGCCGGCCGCCTGACCGGCACTGCACGCCACCCGGTCGCGGCACCTTCCGACCAGCACGCGGCCGTTCGCAACAAAATGCTACCTAAGGCGTGGGTGTGGAAGGCGTCTGTGCGGCCTGCTGAGCGGTGGGCGCGTGGGCGTTGGCAATCTTCTTGAACAGGTCGTCGTCGGCGCTCTTGGTCAGGGTCTTGGCCTTCTCAAATTCAGCCAGTGCGGTGGCTTTGTCGCCCAGGGCGCGATAGACGCGCGCCAGCCGCCAGTGCACGTTGACTTCTTCAGGCTTCAGCTTCTCCGCGGCCTTCAACTCAGCCAGCGCTTGCTGATTGTTTCCGGCGTCGGTGTCGATTACGCCCAGGTCCAGGTCCGCAATCCACAGCGTTGGATCGAGCTGCAGAGCCCGTTCCAGCAGCGGTCGCGCCTCCTCCGGCTTGTTCATCTGCAACTTGGTATCGCCCAGGTAAAGCAGCGACTGGGCATGATTGGGATCGTTGGCCAGCTCCAGCTGGAACTCCGCTACCGCCTCAGGAAACTGCTTCTGGGTCCACAACAGGTAGGCAATGCCGAAGTGAACGTTGGGCTCCTTCGGATTGGCCTTCTCTGCCGCGCGAAACTGGGCGAGAGCGCCGGTGTTGTCCTTCATCTCGTCCAGGGCTTCGCCGGCGAGCATATCGGCTTCAGCGGACTCGGCGTTCAGCGACAAGATCTCGTGATAGGTGTCCATCACGCACTGGTACTGCTTGGTCCACAGGCAGCTGTGCGCCAGCGCCAGGCGCAGGGGAAGATTCTGCTTGTCTTGAGCGGCCGCGTGCTGAAGCAAGGGGACGGCATCGCCGTACTCCGCCAGACCATAATGGGCCATCGCCAGCAGGATGGAGAGCCGCTGTGCCTCCGGCGAATCCGGCGGCGCGGATTTCAGCAGACTATTGAACTCCGGGATCGCTTCTTTGAGCTGGGCGTTCTTGAAATAAGCCAGTCCCAGATTGAGCCGCAGTGCCGAAACCTGGGGATCCAGGGCCAGCGCCTTGCGATAGAGCGGGATGGCTTCCGCGTAACGATCCTGCCGGGCCGCCAACAATCCCAGATGCGCATACGGTTCGGGATTGGAGGGGTGGGCCTTGCTATAGGACTTCCAGGCGGCTTCCGCGTCTGCAAACTTGCCTTGTTGCTCCAGCGAAAGTGCCAGCTGGCGCTGTGAATCGCTGGCTGGACGGCTGGGCGCCTGGGCACTGGCATGGAGCGCAAGCATGGATGCAATCACTAGGGTGGAGATAAGTTTCACTGCTGCCTCTGACAGATCTGGCTCGCTACGACCGGTGCGCTACTGGTGCGGGCTGCTCTCTGCACTCATTTTCGCTCCGCGCGGCGAACCAGGCAATTCGGTGCAAAGAAAAAGGCGCGGCAGGGAGAACCCGCCGCGCCTTTGGTTGAGGGTTAGCTTAGAAGATGAACTTGCCGCCCAGTTCCAGGTTGCGCGGATCCCATGCGCTGGTGATCTGGCCAAACTGGCTGGCGCCGAAGCTCGAGTTCAATCCGTTGGGTTGGAAGTGGTTGAACGTGTTGAACGATTCGAAGCGCAGTTCGAAGTGCGCCCGCTCGGTCATGGCAAACGACTTGTACAGAGAAGTCGTGAAGTTCACGCGGTTGGGGCCGACGATGGCGTCCTTGCGGGCGTTGCCGAACCCTTGGTTGGTGCCGCCCAGCCATACCGGCACGGGAGCTGAGAACGCGCTGGTGTCGAACCACTCGCCTCTCTTCTTGAGGTAGTGCACGCGGCCATGGACGTCAGGACGGTTGGTGTAGCCTCCACCCAAGCCGACCGGATCGTAGTTGATCGAGAGGCCGGGGCCTTGGTTGGCAGGAAGCGTGCCGGTTTCCGCCAGCGCGGTACCCGCAAGTTCCCATCCACCCACGATGGAGTGAACCAGTCCGGTGTTCTTGGCGAAGAACGGGACGCGATACACGTAGTTGATGCTGAGGATCTGGCGACGATCGAGCGCGCCCGAGCCCTTGTCGTACTTCAAGTTGAAGGGGTTGCTGACCTGGTTGAGGTCGTAGGTGGTCAGGTCGATTTCGTGCGACCAGGTGTAGTCAACTTCACCGCTCAGGCCCCAGCGGTTCTGCACACGGAGACCGGTCTGGAATCCGTTGTAGTTACCGTTGGTGGTGTTTTCCTGCTGGGTGATGTCGGCAAAGCCAGTGAAGGTGCGGAACGCGTTCGAGTTGGACAAGCTGGAAGGTGCGCTCCCGTTCGGGCAGACATCCCCAGCATACTTGTCGTTACCGTCACCGGCGTTGCAACGAGTGTTCAGGTCGGTGTTGATCGGGAAGTTGTTGATGTGACGCTCGATGTTCTGATGCCACGCCAGGTTTCCTACGTACTGGACCACCCAAACCAACGAGGGAGCCAGCTCATGCTGCACGCCGAGGCTGAACTGCGCCACGGCCGGCGCCTTGTAGGTTGAGGCAAGGTTGGTGATGCTCGACGGGAAGAAGGGCAGTGCGGCGGAGTCGCCGGTGACCCAGCTCTTCGAGGGCGTGCTCACGTAGACGTTGGAAGCGCTCGGGTTGTAAGCGAATGGCGGGGTCGTGGCAGCGTTGTAGATGTCGTTGCCCTGCATGCGCTCGTAGAACGTTCCGATACCACCACGGAGCACCGTGCGGCCGTTTCCGAAGATGTCTTCAGAGAAGCCAACGCGGGGCTGCAGAGTGCTGTAGTCGTTGGTGACGAGTCCTCTCGGGAAGCCGTTTTGACCAGCAAGGCCGATGCCGTTGAGGTAGAACGGAGTTCCGTTGACCTTCTGGAATCCAGGGCCGTTCGGATTCATGGAGCCGTCAGTGTTGAAGATGGGTGCCTGGCTGCTCAGGTACAGCGCCGGGTTGAAGTTGGAAACCGCGTTGCTCCGCTCCCAGGCGTGCGGCAGGGCATCGTAACGAAGACCGAGCTGCAAGCTGAGGCGGGGGGTGACGTGCCAGTTGTCCATGGCGTAAACCGAAGGTGTCTGGTTTACGTAGTGGCGGATGGGAGCTGTCTGGAACTGCGAGTAGCTGCCAGCGATACCGAGCAGCATGTCCATCATGCCGTCGCCCGACTTTGCACCAAAACCAAAGTTGCCTTCGGTGTCGCCGAACAGCTGCTGGTTCTTGGTGTAGCGGTTGTAGCTGAAGCCGAACTTCATGGCGTGCTTGCCTTCGGTGTACGAGATGTCCACCTTGGGCTCGTAGTCTTGAGCGGCGTTGTGCCAGGGCGCGGAGCCTTGATCCTCAGCCGTGAAGTAGGGGGCGCCAAAGCCTCCGCCAACACCCGGAACCAGCTTGGATCCGTTGTTGAAGAAGGGCTGAACGCTCCAGCCCGCGGGCTTGTTGGCCAGCGCGCTGTTGGTGATGTTGATGACGTTGCCGTCGTAGTTGAAGCTGGCTTCCAGCAGCAGGCTGGGCGAGATCGTGCCCGTCAGCTTGATGGCCGCGCTGTTGGAGGGGTTGGACAGGTTGCTGGTGACGGTGTTGTAGCTAGCCCAGAGCCAGCCCAGGAACGGCAGAGCATATCCCTGCTTCACGTTGTCGTGCATGTAGTGGCCGAGGATCTGCCACTTGTCATTGACGTTGTGATCGATACGGACGACATCGTCGCGGACGTCGATCGGATTGGCAACGTTGGAAACGGCCTTGTCGTCGCTGGTGGTCGGTTTCGGGATGATGCCCGAGTTGAGGTACAGGATGGCGTTCCCATCAAACAGCTGATGCGGAATCACCGGTGTACCGGGGCAAATCATGTTGCCGGGGTTGTTCGGGTTGTCGATCTTGGCCTGGCGGCTGAAGCACTCACCAGGGGCGAGGCCCAAACCGGTCAGGGTAGCAATGTAGTTCGGATCGCTGACCGAGGGAACCACCATCTGATCGGCGTTACCGAGGGGATCCTTGCTGGTGATGCTGAAACCGGGCGAGACGTAGGTCAGATCCTGGCCAGCGACCGGACGATCGGCCAGCGGCAGGGTGGGAGAGTTCGTGGTGCCCGCACCCGACAGAATCTTGCGCCACTCTTCATTCCAGAAGAAGAAGGTCTTGTTGTGATTCGGGTTGTAGACATGCGGAATGAACAGCGGTCCGCCCAGGTTTCCACCAAAGATGTTGTAGTGGATGTTGGTAAGGGTGCGAGAGATCGGTTCCTTGGCGTTGTAGGCAGGAGTACGGTTGAATTCCCACAGAGTGCCGTGGAACTTCTGCGTGCCGCTCTTCAGAGACAAGCTCATCGTGGCGCCCGAGGAGATACCATAATCGGGCGGATAGTTCGAGGTCATCATCTGGAATTCAGCGATGGCATCCTGCGAGGGCATGATGTCCATGCCGCCGGCGCCGCCGCGGTCATCCGCTTCGCCACCGTCGATGAGCCAGATGTTGTGGCTCTGACGCAGTCCGTTGACGCTGATGGTGAAGTTCGAGGCCACCGAAGTGGGCGTGTTGGAGTCGGGCAGGGCAGAGCTAACGCCCAAGCCCAGAGCTGCCAGAGCTGCAAAGTTGCGGTTTTCGGTAGCGATTTCGCTGATTTGCTCGGAGCTGATCAGCGAGCTAACCACGTTGGAGTCGGTTTGCACGGTCAGAGCATCCGCTTCCACGGTGACCGTCTGGCTCTCCGCGCCGACCGTCAGCTTGACGTCTGAACGAACGGTGGCGGAGACGTTGATGACCACGCCGGTTTGCGAATAGGTCTGGAACCCCTTCGCGGTGATCTTCAGATTGTAGGTGGCTGGGTTAAGACCGGGCAGATCGTACAGACCGGTGGCGCCACTCTCCGTGGTTTTAGAGACGCCGGTCGCCGGGTCCGTGAGGACCACCTTGGCTCCCGGAACGACCGCGCCTGTCTGATCGGTAATGATACCGGTCAGCTCGGAGTTGGCCTGCGCAAAAACGCTTACGCATGCCAGCACCAAGAACAACGGCAACAGGGCGAACCTGTTTCTCGCTCTTGTGATGAAATGTGTCATCTGACCTTCCTTGTGAGTTGGTGCTGTGTGTTAGCACCATTCCTGCTCTTTGTCTCTCCGGCATTTCCTTTCAGAAACTCCGGAACCTGTGTTGGCATATGTACGTCAGTTCTGTGACCGGCTCCAGACAGGTGCCGCGTTTCAGCGGTCCGGCTCTGGGCACTGTCTCGGTCGCAAGCCCTGCGCCTGTTCATTCCCGCAGGACCGAAATCCCACGAGCTTACTCCCCCCGAAATACCAGGGAAGCCGGTTTCGCG
This sequence comes from uncultured bacterium, assembly GCA_966443485.1. Lineage (GTDB taxonomy): Bacteria > Acidobacteriota > Terriglobia > Terriglobales > Acidobacteriaceae > Telmatobacter. The sequence continues at coordinate 7,820 of CBJOJD010000244.1, forward strand.
ACAGGTTGCGAAACCTTTAGCTCTCCACATAACAGAAGAACGGAAAACCTTGATCTACAGTTTTCAGTAGCGGCTCGCTCAAACGTTTAAGTGAAGACGCCTTAAAAATGGTTCCTTTGAACCGCGGCCATTAAATGCGCACAGATAAAGGTTTGTCAACAGGTTTTCGAGCCTCGTGGCGCAAGTGATGCGGCTCCAAGCAATTAGCGTTTCAGGCAGGAAATTAGTGAAACGTTTACATCGAAATGCCCTACTAAAGCGATTTTTGCCGCACGGCCTTTCCCGGCTTCAATGGTCTGAAAGGGACACAGTCGCCGAGCGGCGGCAAGCCTTTGCCGAGCGTCTCGAATCCGGACACTCTATTGCCCTGCGTAGGTGCCGGGAGGCGACTCCGGGGGTACTTGAGCGGTGTGTACCAGGGGAGCCCGATACACCAGATAACCGCGCCCCACCCGCATGTTGTGCACCGCCGGGCCAGGGACGCTGACCGAGATGCAGATGCCGAACAAGGCGTGCGCTATGGCCAGGGCGTAGAGATTACGGGCACGCAAGAACACCAGGCAGGCGCACAGACCCCACAGCAGCGTGGTGGCGGTGAGGATGGGATTGG
>CBJOJD010000245.1:0-8301 GCA_966443485.1 uncultured bacterium
GCTGACAGCTGAAAATGGGGCTAGGGCCGCATCCGTTCAGGCAGGCCGGAGGCGATGGCGGCTCGCACGGCGTCCATCAGATCTTCGCGCGAGGCGAAGGCACGCGGATCGAGCGGCGGATGGAATGTGATGTGCGCGGTGCCGCGTTTTACGCGCACGCTTCCCTTGGCCATCATGCGTTCCGTGCCGTGGATGGAGACGGGGATGCAAGGCGCGCCCGCTTCCATGGCCAGGTAAAACGGACCTTTCTTGAAGGGCAATAGCCGTCCATCGAGGGAGCGGGTGCCTTCCACGAACGTGGTGATGTGGATGCCTTTGTCCAGGACGCGACGGGCTGCTTCCACGCTCTCTTTGGCACTTTCCACGCGGCCATCGCGATCGACCGGGACGAACTCGGCGAGCTTCATTCCATAACCCAGCGCGGGGATCTTCATCAGCGAACGTTTGAGGAATGCCGAGGTGCGTCCCGGGATGTTGGGGATGAGCGCCGGTGGGTCCAGGTTGGAGACGTGGTTCGACATGAAGATGCAGGCGCGCTGGGCCGGGACCCGCTCCCGACCTTCAACAACCACGCGAATGCCGGCGATGCGGAAGGCGGTGCGCACGATCCACTGGGAGACGTCGTAGAGGGGGCGCACGTTGCTGGTGATGATTGCCCAGGGGATCCAGATGAGCGCAGCCGGCACGCCGAGCAGCACGAGGGTGCCGAGCAGGAGGAGGGAGGCGATCATGGAAACGTCCTACGCTTTGGCTCGCAAGCGCGCGGGCAGTTTCTCATAAATGCCATCGAATCCGCCATTGGAGAGAAGGGCGACGACATCGCCGGAGTGCAATTCCGGTACGAGCCTGGCGATGATCGTCTCCACATCAGGGCAGAGCTGGGCGGATGTGCCTTGGGCGTTCAAGGCGGCGACCACGTCCTCGGGATGGAGGCGCTCGTCGTTGGGAATGCGCTCCTGCTGGTAGACGCCGGCGAGGATGACGCGATCGGCGAGGCGCAGGCTGTCCACCAAGTCGTTGGCCAGCACTTTGCGGCGGAGGGTGTTGGAGCGGGGCTCGAGCACGGCCCAGAGGCGCGCCTGAGGATAGACGGAGCGCAGGGCACGCAGGGTCTCGCGGATGGCCGTGGGGTGATGCGCAAAGTCGTCGATGATGGTGATGTTGTCGATTTGTGCGCGCACTTCCAAACGGCGCTTAACGCTCTTGAAGCTGGCCAGCGCGGCTTGAATGGATTCCTTGCTCACGCCCTGGCTGGCTGCTAACGCCGCTGCAGCGGTGGCATTCAAAGCGTTGTGTTCGCCGGCGACGCGCATCTCCAGTTCAGCCCAGAGAGAGCCTTGGTGCCAGACCTCCCAGCGGGAGAGGCCGTCTTCATGGCGCAGATTCTGGATGCGCCAGTCGGCTTCGGTACTGAATCCATAACGCTCGACGCGGCACAGGGCGCGGGAGACACACTCGGTCACGTTGGGACTGCCGTCGAAGGCGACGATCACGCCGCGGCGGGGTACGAGATTCACGAGCCGTTTGAAGGCGATCTTTACCGCTTCAAGGTCGGCGTAGATGTCGGCGTGATCGAACTCGACGTGGGTGAGGATCAGCGCATCGGGGAAGTAATGCAGGAACTTGGGTCCTTTGTCGAAGAAGGCGGTGTCGTATTCATCGCCTTCGAGGATGAAGGTGCGGGTGGGTTTGAGCTGGAAGCTGGAGCCGAAGTTCTCCGCAACGCCGCCAATGAGGAAGGACGGCTCGAGGGCAGGATCCTTCTCCGCGGCGACCTGATAGATCCACGCGAGCATGCTGGTGGTGGTGGTCTTGCCGTGAGTTCCGGCGACGACCAGTGAGTTGCGCCCCTTGAGGAACTCGTCGTGGAGCAGCGCGGCCATGGAGGTGAAAGGGATGCGCTCGTCGAGCACGCGCTCGATCTCCGGATTGCCGCGGGAGAGGGCGTTGCCGATGACGACGAGATCGGGCTTGGAATCGAGGTTCGATTCCGCGTAGGGCTCGTCGATGGGAATGCCGAGCGAGCCGAGGAGATCGCTCATGGGAGGGTAAGCTGCCTTGTCGGATCCAGTGATGCGATGACCCTGGAGCTGCAGAAGCCCGGCCAGGGAGGCCATGGCTGTGCCGCAGATACCGCTGAGATGAATGTGCTTGATCGATTGGCTCATTGTGCTACGCGTGGCGGCGCTTTTCGCACGTGCCCACCAGAAATCCTTTGGCTAAGGTGTGGCCGCTGATGGCGGCGAGAATCTGTTTACGCGATGGCGGTGAAGCGAACTCCAGCTCCCGGTCGATGGCGAAGATCTGGAAGTAATAGTGATGCACGCCGTGATCCGGCACGGGATTCGGTCCGCGATAGAGCGGGGCGTGAATGATGTTCTTGCCCATGCGAAAGCCGTCAATGGGGGCAGATCGGGTTGTGGGCAATGCGCTTTCGGCGAGCGATTCGCCGGGTGGCAGATTGTAGGCAATGGCGTGGACGACCGGGAAGGGCAAGGGAGCATCCGGATCTTCGATCACCAGCACCGCGCTTTGTGTGGCTGCAGGCGCGCCTTTCCAGGCCAGGGGCGGTGAGAAGTTCTCGCCCATGGGTGTGTGACGCAAGGGAATGGCGCCGTCGGCGTCGAAGGCCAGGCTACTGACCTGAATGGATTCCGGAACCTGCAGTTCCGGGGCGTTCATCAACAGCTTGGCATCGCCGGCGCGCACGTTTCTAAGGAGTTTGCCGATCATCGCCAGCTCTCCACATGAAGATGGGCCTTGTCTCCGGTTTCGAGTTTCGCCTGAGCCCCGAAGGTGAGGGTGACGTTCTGGCGGGAGACGTGGCCGCTGCGCAGCCCGTAGGCGATGGGGCCGGGAAAGTCGGAGAAGAATGCGCGAATGACCTGTTCGAGCAGTTCGGCTTCGGCGCCCGGCGACTGGCAATCGAGCATTTCACCGAAGACGATGCCAGTGATGCCCTCGAGTTTGCCGGCGTGGCGCAGCTGCCAGAGCATGCGATCGATCTGATAGGGCTTGGCCCCGGTGTCTTCGAGGAAGAGCAGCTTGCCCTCGGTGTGCGGTTCCCAGGGAGTGCCGAGCAGAGAGACGAGAATGCTGAGGCAGCCGCCGTAGAGCGTGCCACGGGCTTTGCCGGGCTTGATGCACCGCAGGCCCTGGTTCTCATCGAGGGAGTAGGATTTGCCGGCCAGAGCGGATTGGAAGCTGGGCAGGTGCACGCCATCTTGCAAATAGAAGTCGGCGGCCAGCATGGGCCCATGAAACGCCGGGAGCCCGAGCTTGTCGAGCAGGAACAACTGCGCCCCGGTGAGATCGCTGTAGGCGAAGAACGGCTTGGGATGAGCGGCGATGAGCGAGAGATCGAGGCCGTCGAGCAGGTAGTTGGACCCGTAGCCTCCCCGCAGGCTCCTGCCCAGCTGCGTCTCGGGATCTGCGAAGGCACTGCGCAGATCGGCCAGGCGCTGTTCAGGAGTCCCGGCGAAGAAGAGCGGGCCGCGGGCGAGGGCGTGTTCAGCGTTGCGCGGAGCATAGCCCAGCTGACGAAGGTGAGCTGTGCCGCTTTCAATGCGCTCGGGGCGGGCAAAGGAGGCGGACGCAACTACGCTGATGGCGGCGTTTTGCGCGACGGGGCGCAAAGGCGCGAGTTGCCGGATCTGCCCTGCGGTATTCACCATGCTTCTCCACGCGCGATGAGGGCGGCGGGACCGGTCAGCGTGAGCTCGGTTCCGGGGCCGTTCCAAGCGACGGTTTGGGGTCCGCCGGGCGCAACCACGCGCAGCGGCGAGGTGCATCCATGCAGACCAATGGATGCGGTGGCGCAGGCTGAGGTGCCGGTGCCGGAGGAAGATGTGGGGCCTACGCCGCGCTCGAAGATGCGAATCTCGATCTCACCTGGAGAGAGGATGCGCACGAACTCCACGTTGGTTTGATAGGGGAAATCGGGGTGCCCGCAGATCTGCTGACCGATGCTCTGCCATCTCTGGCCATCGACGGAAAACTCCGAATTGTCGACCACGATCACGAAGTGGGGATTGCCGGTGGAGACGACGGTGCCGGGCACCTGTACGCCGCCCGGGATGGTGACGGTGCGCGGCGCGAACTCGGGAACGCCCATGCCCGTGGTTACTTCGACGACGTAGCCGATGGAGGCGTCCACTGCATTCACGCGGCAGAGGCGCAGTCCGGCGTCGGTGGTGATCTCCAGTTCATCGCCGGGCTTCGCGTCGATCTGCTGGGCCATCCAGGCGGCCACGCAGCGGGTGCCGTTGCCGCTGATCTCGGCGATGGAGCCGTCGGCGTTGTGGAGGCGGATGCGGCCGGAGCGCGGACCTGTCCAGGCAAAAAACTCGATGCCATCGGCGCCCACCCCGGTGTTGCGTTCGCAAAGACGCCGGGTGAGTTCGGCCCAGTTGTGGCCGGCGGCGGCCTCTTCCGTCACGACGAGAAAATCATTGCCGCAGGCATGCGCCTTGGTAAACGAGATCAATCTTCCTCCGGATCACGGAACGTATGGAGCACGTCGATGGCAGGCTGGCCGATCAACTGCGCGCGCAAGCGTTCGTGCTGTTTCTTGGTCGCGGTGAGCGGGAAGCTCACGCGCTGTAGCTCGCCAATGGCGTCCTTGTCGATGTTGGTGAGGCGCTCCCCGGCCTTGTCCATCGCGTGAAGGATGGAGGTGAGCATCGCGGTCTGGTTGTCGCCACGGGCCTCATAGATCATGGAATAGCGTTTGAGGCTGGCGCGCTGCTCCAGGATGCCGACCAGGGTCAGCGAGAGCACCACAATGACGGTAGCGACGGCGGCGCCTCCGTAGAGTCCGGCACCGCAGGCCATTCCGATAGAGGCCACAACGAAGACGCTGGCTGCGCTGGTGAGCCCGCTGACGCGATTGCGGTTATGAAGGATCAGGCCGGCGCCCAGAAATCCGATGCCCTGCACGATATTGGAGGCCACACGGCCCTTGTCGGGATTGGCCTCGCCGGCGAGGACCGCGGAGAGCAATGTGAAGAAGGCCGCGCCCATGCAGATGAGCATGTTGGTGCGCAGGCCGGCGGCCTTGCGTTTGAACTCGCGCTCCAGGCCGATGGTGCCGCCCAGCAGGCAGGCGAACAGCAGCCGTCCGATGGCGCCATTGACCACCAGGACCTGCTGAAACCAGCCGAAGTTGAAGGGCTGAGGCTGCGCGAAATGGGCCACCAGACTGCTCATGCAAGGTTCCTTGCCCGATGCTATCACCGCGTAGGGAATGGGATTCAGTGACGCATAAAAGGAGTAATGGCCGCAGCGCTTGATGTGGAACGGACGCTCGCAACGGCGGTCTTGTGAGGCGGGCTACTTGGGGCAGGGCGGGTGCGCCTTTTACTCGGAACCCTCGCCTGGGTGCCACTGAGTGGATACGTACAAGGTCCCGACGGGCTGAGTGGGCGCGGTGAAGCGGCCTACGGCGATGAGCCCCTGCGGATGCGCCTTGACGGCCTGGTCGATGGGATCGCCTTCGAACGCCAGAATCACAGCGGCGTGGGTGGCCGGATCGGCGAGGGCGGCGGAGAAGACGTCCTGATCGCCCTCGTTGATGGTTTGCCGCAAGGGGATGCCGGTGAAGGCCACGATGTCTGGATAAACGGAGGTGATCATGAGCACGGGAGCGTCGGGATGTGGGGCAAGGGCGGCGCGCAGGGCTGGGGGAATGGCCTGCTCCAAGGGGCGGCGGGAGTTGATGTTCTTCGTTCCTTCCACGTAGACCTTGGGCTGCTGCGCGACCATACGGACGGTGTTGATGGCGATGAGGGCGAAGCAGGCGGCGGCCACAGGCTTGGTCCAGCGAGGGAGGAATTCGCCGGTGGCAGTGAGCAGCAGATTGGCGGTGAGGGCGAGGCCCAGCGCGAGAGCTGGCAGCAGTTCCAGGCCGTAGCGCAGGTTGTAGTAGGAGTGCGGCCACCACACCGGCAGGAAGATGGGCACCGATCCGTAGGCGACGGAGTAGGCGTAGAACGGAGCGGGAATCCAGAGCAACAGGGACCAGTAGAAGGCTTGCTTGCGGGCGATGAGCCCGGCCCAGGCCACGCCGATGAGGCTGACAATCAGCATGGGGTTGTTCCAGCCGCGGGCGGCGGCGTCGATCTCGGCGCACTTCATGAAAAAGAGGAAGGCGGTGCGCATGTCATGCCAGCCGGGGTGGGGCGGGCCGCCGGGCAACGCGGTGCGGAGTTCGATGGCTTTGGCGGAGTAGGGGCCGCGCATGAAGTCGAGCCAGTCGCCGAAGACAGCCGCGTTGTAGACGAACCAGATGACGGGAGCGGCGAGGACGATGAGGCTGGCCAGCCAGAATCCCCGATTGGCGAGGCGGCCGCGGCGCAGCAGGACGATGCCGATGGCGGTCCAGGCGAGCAGGGCCATGATCCAGCCGTCGTAGCGGGTGTAGACGGCGGCGGCGAGGACCAGGGCGATGCGGAAGAGCAGGCCCGTGCTGCGCGCCGGGTCGGTATCCATGATGCCGCGCCATTCGACCAGCCAGACGGCGGTCCAGATCATCTCGCAGACAAATAGCGGCTCGGTCATGGCCGTGGTCTGCAGATAGAGCAGGTTGGGATTGGCGGCAAAGAAGGCCAGGGCGATGGCGGCCGGGACGGGCTGGAGCCAATGGCGCGCAAGGCGATAGAGGCCGTAGCAGGAGGCGAGCCAAGCCAGGGAGGAGGGAATGACGGCGGCAAAGCCGTTGGCCCACCAGGAGTACTTGGCGACGAAGGGGATCAGCAGCAGATGGGGGAGCGGCAGCCACACGGATCCCAGCTGGCGCAGGCCCGGGAAGTGGGAGTCGAAGATGCGGCGGGCGATGTGGAGATGCGCGACGGCATCTCCGTAGTCGAGCATCGCGTGATGGCTCCAGCTCCAGGCGAGAGCGATGAGCGAGGCAGCCGCACAGCAGAGGAGCACCAGGCATTTCTCTGTGCGGCCCAACTGCGATGCGGCTTGCCGGTCCTCAATCAAGGTGGGTCAGCTCGCGGAATTGGTGGAAGCGCTGGTCGATCTCTTCGCGGGTAAGTTGCTGAAGGCGCTCGGTGCCAAAGCGCTCGACGGCGAAGGAGCCCATGACGCTGCCGTAGAACATGGCATGGCGGAAGGTGGCTGGGGTGATCTCGGGCTGGGAGGCGAGATAGCCGAAGAAGCCGCCAGCAAAGCTGTCGCCCGCGCCGGTGGGATCGACCACCTCTTCGAGGGGCAGAGCGGGAGCGCGGAAGGTGCGGGCTCCGACTCCGGACTTGCTGTGGTCGTGGAAGGCAGTAGCGCCGTACTCGCCGTGCTTGACGACCAGCATGCGGGGTCCGTAGCCGAGCACGGTGCGGGCGGCCTGGACGAGGTTGCTGTTGCCGGCCAGCATCTTGGTCTCGGTGTCGTTGATGAGCAGGATGTCGAGGCCTTTGAGGACTTCGAGCAGGGCGGAGCGATGGTCCTTGATCCAGTAGTTCATGGTGTCGCCGGCGACCAGGCGCACACCGGGCATGGATTCGCGGACGTGGCGCTGGAGGACGGGATCGATGTTGGCCAGGAAGAGGAACTCGGAGTCGCGATAGGCGTCGGGAATCTTGGGCTGGAAGGAGCCGAAGACGTTGAGCTCGGTGTTGTGGGTCTTGGCCTCGTTGAGGTTCTCGAGGTAGGAGCCTTCCCAGAAGAAGCTTTTGCCGGCGGCGCGCTCGATGCCGCGGGTGTCAATGCCGCGCTTGTCGAAGACGGCCTGCTCGGCGGGGCCGAAGTCCTCACCGACGACCGCGATCACGCGGATCTGGGTGAAGAAGCTGGCGGCCAGGGAGAAGTAAGTGGCAGCGCCGGCGAGCTTGCGCTCATAGCGGCCTGCGGGGGTTTCTACGGAGTCAAATGCGACGCTGCCGACGACGGTAATGGACATGGGGTTCCTTGGAGCTTGGGTTCGGGCGCCCCTACGGGGCCTCACAGATTAATTCGATGCTATCCCAGGATCTTGTCCGCTTGGCGCGGACTTCATCCTGGGCTATTGTCGGGCGCTCCCTTCGGGAGCTTTGATTCTTCAGTACGCACGCGGCGGAACGTGTTCTGCAGGCATCGTGCGGTGTTTTCTCTTGCATGGTGCGAATCGGATTTCGGCGAGGTTGTGCCGCGCCGGAGATGAGATCTGGGTATCTTGGCTAACCCATGTATTTGCCGAAGAGGAGCTTCAGGCGCTCTTTGGCGGCGGCGGGGATGGCCTCGGGCTGGGTGAGGATGGCGTACTTGGCGGCGGAGGCGCAAGCACAATTCCGAGCCACCTCCGAGATTGGGGGCAGGGCG
>CBJOJD010000246.1:0-8290 GCA_966443485.1 uncultured bacterium
GTCGTAGTAGTCTTGTCCGCGCCGCCAATTGAACCAGGCAGGAGATCCGCTACGCAGAATGCTGGCCGCCACTGCGGTGTCCTCGGTGGGCCGCCATTCACGCCCCACTCGATAATCCAGCAATGCCGCGCTCATCGCCAGCATGTCGCGATACTGAGCCGGCGAGCGAAGTCCGGAGCGCGCCGCAAGCACATTACCCAGATACTGAGTCATGCCCTCATACACCCACAAAAGCGCGCCCTGCTGAGGCGTTGCGAAGTCTGGCTGATACAGGCCCACGGGACGGCGATACTTGCCGTTCCACGAGTGCGTAAACTCGTGCGACAGCAGATCCGATTCGGCCAGTTGATGCGCATCGTCGGCGAACCCCTTCTCCCCTACGCCATTGTCCGAAGATTGCCCGTGCTCCAGTCCTTCTCCCCCCGCCACGTCAGAGAGCGTAAGCAGAAAGTGGTACACGTTGTAGTGATGGGAGCCGTAAAGCGCATCCCCCTCGCGCACCAGGTTGCCAACCTCCGCGACCACCGAGGGGCGAAGGTTAGAATCCTCAGGCTGATCGGACACTACATCGATGTAGTGCTTCGGTGAAATGGTCGGCGCCAGAGTGAACTCATGAAAGTACGCGCCGGCGATGATGGGCGAATCTTCCAGCTGTTCCACATTCGTCACCGCAAAGCGCGTGGTGCTGCCCGATGCCGGTACCGGCCATGACGATGGGCCTTCAGGCTGCAGCGCCGTACCCACTCCCCAACCCGCCGGCACCTTCAGAGAAGGCTGAATCGGAATGTCGCGGACCGGGGTATTGGCTGGATACAACAGCAGCTTCTCCCACTCGAGAACCGCCATCTTCTGCGAGATCCGCGCCGTCACAATGCAGTCCAGATGGGCGTGAAGCGTGCTCACCCCTTGCGGAACGGTGAGGTGAAATTCGTAGAGATTCACGTCATCGCGTCGCCACGGAATGGTATGGCCGTTGGCGGTAAACACCACACCCGTAATGTCCTCCACCGGGCCGTTGGGACGGTGATTGCCGGGAATCCACTCCGGCGTAATCAAAGTGATCGGCCCGGGAGCCACGGGCAGATCGACCTCCGCGTGGTAAAGCTTCCGCGGCGTGTCGGTCAGGTCAGCAACAATCTGGATAGGGGCCCGTTGTGCAACAGCCGGCAGAGATAGCAAGGCAGAAAGAAAGCAGCAGATCGCAAAGGGGGAACGGAATGATTGCATGAACTCTCCTGGAGGTTTAGGGTATCGCATCCTATCTGCCGCATAACGTCCGGCTTTATACCCTATTAATCCGGAGCCGCTGCCAACATCGGCTCCCCCACCGCCGCGTCTCACCAGGAGAAACGCGTGACCTCCAGCCGGGCTATCCCTTATCCTGATGACAGCAGCACATTACAGAAACCCCCATAATGAATGCGGTTTTGTGGTCCTAACGAAGCGCGATCGGGAGTCCTCTCCCTGATTTCGCTGGCCGATTGGCCCCAGATGGAAGAATTCTCAACCTGTTCACCTAACCCGTTCGGCGGCGCAAGAAAATCATAGGCCAGTACACTTGCATCCCAGCCAGGCGATCAGCCTCGCTCATCGATTTCACTCCAAGGCTGAATCGACACTGGACGCGCCTCGAACACAGCAGTTTTGGAGAGCCATACTCATGATGTATCGACTCTGTTCCCTTAGAGGAATGATTGCATTCCTGTCCTTGCTCGCAATCTGGATCTTCGCCGTGGCGGCTCCCGCCCCCGCGCAGACCGCCGGCGCGGGCACCATCTCAGGAACCATCACTGACGCCAATCATGCCGTGGTGGCAGGCGCATCGGTGACCGTCATCGATACCGACACCGGCGTTTCGCACAGCTACACCACCAACAGCGACGGCATCTACGTGGCTCCCTTCCTGCAGCCCGGCCACTACAAGGTATCCGCCACCGCGTCAGGCTTCGGGACCGTCGAAGCCAACGGCCTCACTCTTTTGGTGGGTCAAACGGTCAGCATCGATTTGTCGATGACAGTAAAGTCTGAGACCACCTCAGTGGAGGTAAGCGCCAACACGCCGGTGCTCGATCCCGATCGCACCGAAGTCTCTCAGGTCGTGGACCAGGAGCTGGTGCAGAGCCTTCCCGTGAACGCCCGTAACTGGAGCACCTTCGTCCTCCTCACTCCCAACGTCGCCCAGGACGGCGGCACCGGACTGATCAGCTTCCACGGCATCAGCGGCCTCTACAACCAGAACTACGTGGACGGCGCCAACAATAACCAGATGCTCTTCAGCGAGGCCCGCGGCCGCTCATCGGGCGCACCTTATGTGTACTCGCTGGACTCCATCAAGGAATTTCAGGCCGAGACCTCCAACTACTCCGTCGAATTCGGCCAGGCCGCTGGCGGACAGGTGAACGCAATCACCAAGAGCGGCACGAACGACCTGCACGGCGATCTCTTCTACTACCTGCGCTACCCGTCTCTGAATGCGCTGGATCCGTATAGCAAATTCCAGGCACTCCACCTGAACGCCAATCCCTTCCTGCTCACCCAGCCCATTCACCAGCAGCAGCAGTTCGGCGGCTCTATCGGCGGCCCGTTCATCAAGAACCGTCTCTTCTATTTCTTCACCTTCGACGGCTTCCGCAAGGTCGGACGCGTCCTCTACGCGGACTCGAACCAGATCACAACCACGCCTACCGCCAGCAACTCCGGCGGCACCATCATTTCGCCCACCCAGTGCCCCTCCACCATTACTGCGACCATGTGCCAGCAGGGCATCGCATTCTTGCAGAAGGTGGCCAACGTCGCACCGGGTGAGGCACCTCCGACGCGCTTCGCTCGGCAGAATCTGTTCTTCCCGCGCGTCGACTATCACATCAACGATAAGAACGACGCCTTCGTCGATTTCAACTTCGCCAACTTCGACAGCACCAACGGCTACAGCCCGGCACCTACGTTCACCAACAGCTCTCCCTCCACGAACGGCCCTACCAGCTACCACGAACGCTTTCTGGTCGGCGGGCTGACCACCGTGATCTCCAACAGCTCAGTGAACCAGGTGCACCTGCAGTGGGGACGCGATCTCGAGACCGCCGGTGCAAATGCGTCTGGACCGAGCGTAGCCACTGGCGTGGTCACCTTCGGCATGCCCAATGCCTTGCCCCGTGTCGCTGAACCGGACGAGCACCGCATTCAGGCCACCGATGTCTTCTCCATGGTTCACGGCAAACACAACTTCAAGTTCGGTGGCGACGCCAACATCGTGCACGAGGTGATGATCAACCTCTTCCAGGGTGGCGGTATCTACAACTACGGCGAGTCAACGCCCGCGGCCAACTTTGCCGACTGGATTCAGGACGCGTTTCAGGGTCAGGCAGGCAACACCGACCCCTACGCGGGCTACCACTACAGCTCGTTTGTGCAGACCGTCGACGTGGTCAACACCAAGACCGGCACACAGGGCAAAGATGATTTCTGGATGAAGATGTTCGACGGCTTCGCGGAAGATCAGTGGCACGTGACCCCAAAGCTCACCGTGACCGCGGGCCTTCGCTATGATCTGCAGCTCACTCCGGCTCCAGGACTCGTCAACAATAACTACGCGCCTCTCTCCACCTACTACAGCAAGACCATCAAGAACGTAGCCGATCGCGTACAGCCCCGCATTGGTTTTTCGTGGAGCCCCTACCAAGGCACGGTGGTTCGCGGCGGCTACGGCATGTTCTCCGGCCTGAACCAGGGCAGCACCTACTACGCCATGCGCGTTGAAAACGGTGTGGTGCAGATCAACTACAACTACACCGGCTGCCTCAAGACCTGCGCGGCCTCCACCAACACTGCCGCCCTGCTGCAATACCCCAATGTTCCCTTCCAGCCCACCGGCCCCTCGCTCTCGCAGGCGCTCTATCCCAACGGTGGCGCAGCCCCCACTGTCAACGGCCCAACCACTGTGGGACCGCAAAGCTTCCACGGCCTCGATCCCAACTTTGTTCCGCCGTTGTCTCACGAAGCAGAGCTTTCAGTCGAGCAGGCCATGCCGGGCAAGTTGTCGCTCAGCATCGGCTATGTAGGAACCCGTGGTTTGCACCTGCCCGTCTTCCTGGATGCAAATCTGCGCGGCCAGAAGCCCAGCGGCATTCGCAGCTATAACGTTCTCGACGCCAAAAACAACGTCGTCAAGCAGCTCACCGTTCCCGTGTACCGCCCGGCTGACCGGCGCAATACCGCGTTGGCCACTTACAACACCGGTTTCAGCATTGCGAATACCTGGTACAACTCGCTGGCCACCACCGTACGCCGTCCATTCCAGAACGGCCTCGAAGTTCTGGCCAACTACACCTGGTCGAAGGCCACCGACACCGATCAGGTGGGTGGCGCCAATGGTACCTTCTTTGGAGGCGATGTCCCGCTCGATCCCAACAACCTTCGCCTCGAAAACGGCCCGTCAGATACGGACATCCGCAATCGCTTCACCCTGAGCTTCGTCTATCAGCCGCACATTCTCATGGGCAACAAGACCGTGAAGTATCTCCTCGATGACTTCACCTTCTCAGGAAGCGAGATCGCCTCCGGAGGTCAGCCTATCTTCCTGGGCATGAGCGGAACCGTCTATGCGGGCTCCACCAAGGCCACCAGCTACGGCGCGGACGGCGGCATCTACGGCGGCGCAATCAGCTCGGGCAGCGGATTGCCCACCACCGGCCGCCCCCCGCAGATCGGACGCAACAGCATCTACGCGCCCGGCTTCAACAACGTGGATTTCCGCGTAACCCGCCAGATCCCAATCCACGACCGCTTCTCCATGCAGATCGTCGGCGAAGCCTTCAACCTGCTGAACCGCACCATCATCACCAGCGTGAACAGCACTCACTCGCTGTACACGTCGGCCACTTCCGCCTCTTCCACCTGCAACACCGGCGCCACGGTTCCCACGGGATCGGCCCTCCAGGGCTGCATCTCGCCTAACCCGGCCACGGGCGCCAGCGCGTTCGGCATGATGAGCGGTTCGAACAACGCACTCTACGGTCCACGCCAACTCCAACTCTCTGCCAAGCTGTTCTTCTAAGCGCAGCAGAAAACAGCAAGGGCGGAGTCGCTTAGCGGCTCCGCCCTTTTCTTTTGCAACTCTGAAGACCAGCAGCTACTACTTCTTCTTGCCCGGCATCAGGTCCTGCAACTTCGCCATCCAGCTGCTATTCGCAGGCGCAGCCGCTGAGGGCTTTGGTGCAGCCGCTGGCGCCGTGGCACCTGCAGGCTTCGCCGTGGCGGTCTCCGCCGACGCTGCAGGAGCCCCGCTCTTCGGCCCAGCCTCCGGTTTTACTGGCTGCTGGCTTACTGTCTTGCTGGAGAGCGCCGGCATCGGCTCGTTCCCGTTCTTCACCAGGATAGAGATCCGCCGATTCGACGGATCGTAGGGATTTGCCTTCACCCGCAGCAGCTGATCCGCATAGCCGCGCACCTGGGTAACCTGATTGGAACGTACGCCGTCCTGCTGCAGCAGGCGCCGCGCGGAGTTGGCGCGGTCCGCAGAGAGCTCCCAGTTGCTGTAGTTCACGTCGCTCGAGTACTGCGCCGCGTCCGTGTGTCCCTCGATCAACAGAGGATTGGGAATCGTCTTCAACTCTCCGGCTAGCAGCGCCAGCAGTTCCTGCCCTCGATCGCTCAAGTGCGGGCTGCCACTCTGGTAGAAGGTGCCGTTCTTGTCCTCGATCAGCTCAATGCGCAGTCCTTCCGGAGTAATCGTGATCTCAATCTGCTTGGAAAGATTCTTCAGTTCCGGCTTACGCTGGATCTCTTGCTCCAGCTTCTCCTTGAGCTGCTTCAGCGCCTGATCGTCAGCCTTCGCAATCACCACGTTGCCCGTGCCGGTCATGGTAGTGCCCAGCAGCGTGGACGTGCCCTTGGGATCATTGAAGTAGCCAGCCACCGCCTGCTTGATCTTCTCGCTGGAGTTCATCAGCCACAGCACGATGAACAACGACATCATCGCCGTCACGAAGTCGGCGTACGCCACCTTCCACGCTCCGCCATGATGGCCGCCGTGGGAGACCTTCTTCTTGATGACGATAATCGGCTGCGGCTTGCTCGCTAGCATCTCAAAAATCTCCTTCTAAGCCGATCGCGCATCAGGCTGCAGCGGCAGAGTTAGCGGACTGTCCCTTGCAGGTCTTTTCCATCTCGTCGAAGCTGGGCCGCACGTGCGCAGGAATCGCGCGCCGCGCGATTTCGATGGCAATCATGGGCGCCGAACCCTTCAGAAACGACAGCAGCAGTACGCGCAACACATGCAGATAGCCGTTGTGTTCGTCGGCCGTCTTGGTCATGTTGGAGCTCAGCGGCCCCACCACGCCGTAGCAAAGCAAAATGCCCAGGAAGGTTCCCACCAGAGCCGCCGCCACCTTGTGCCCGATCTCTTCGGGAGGTCCACCCAGCGCGCCCATGGTGATCACCACACCCAGCACCGCCGCCACAATTCCCAGGCCAGGCAGCGCATCCGCTGCGCTTGATAGCGCATTCACCGGCTGCGAAGCCGCATGGTGATGCACCTCCATGTCCAACTCCATCATCTGGTCCATGTCGAACGGTTCCACGCCACCGGTGATGGCCATGCGCAAGGTGTCACACACAAAATCGCGCGCGTGGTGGTCGTTCAAAAACTCGGGATAGTTCTTGAAAATGGAGCTGGCATCGGGCTTCTCCACATCGTTCTCCACGCTGAGCAGACCCTCTTTGCGCACCTTATTGAGAAACTGGTACATCATCTTGAGGGTCTTCAAGTAGCGGTCCTTGCTGATGCTCGAGCCCTTGAAGACACCCAGCACGCCAGAGGCGATGTCTTTCAGGATGTGCACCGGGTTCGCGGTAAGCAGCGTGCCCGTGGCGGCTCCCGCAATGATGAGCAATTCCGCCGGCTGCACCAGCACGGCGATATGGCCCTTCTCCATCAAGAACCCGCCGATCACCGCTCCAAAAACCAACAAGATTCCTATGATCGCGAACATTCCATCCTCCATGGGGCTACCGACACGTGATTGCCTCCTGCCCTCATACTCTCCAACATTGCGGCCTGCGCCCGCTCCAGAAACTGCGGCAGGGCTTCACCGTTCTCCGCTTGCGCGGCACCGATGCTCACGGTCAACGAGAGGCGGTCGCCCCACCAGCGAAAATCTACCGTTCTCGCGATTCCGACAATCGAATTGGCCCGCTCCACCAGCTTGTCCACGCTCGGCTCATGCAACAGCACCAGAAATTCGTCGTCGCCCCAGCGGCCGATTCCTTCTTCGGCGCGCAGCGCGTTGGCCAGCGTGCGTTCTGCGTTCTCCAGCATCACCTCAGAGGCCCGCGCTCCATGGGTCTTGCGCAGATCCACGCCCTGATCCACCGCGATCCAGAGAATGCCCAGTGGCGCGTGCTGCTGCGCAAAGCTCTCAAATTCCATCTCCAGCCGCTCGCGCAGCTCTGCCTGGCTCTGCTTGACCTCCACGCCCTCGCTGGTCTCGCCGTGAGGCAGCGCATGCTTCTCCTCGGCGGGATGAAACACCAGAGCGGTTCCAATCCGCGCCCCCAGGCCATCGCGCAACACAACGGTGCGCGCCACCGAGGGCAAATCATGTCCTCCCTGATGCTGCGCGTGCACCATCTTCCCCGGAACAAACATCCCCCCGTGGCGTTGTTGATAGGGGTCATCTCCAGATGGAACCAACAATGGCTGGAGCGATCCCGGAATCGGTCTGCCCAGCAGGTTGACATTCGAGTAGCCGGTGATGGTTTCCGCAGCTCGATTCCAGAAGACAACGCGATCCTGGGTATCAAGCAGGGCAAGCCCTTCCGGATATACCTCGAGTGCAGCCTCCACCAGTTCAGCACGATCGGCCATGCACGCCTCCACTCCCTACATCGGCAAGCGGCGGGGCAACTTCATGCCGTCCAGGCACTCCGTCCTCTATTTGTTTTTCTTAATGGAAGATGCGGGAAAAGCGATGCGTCCGCGCCCGCTCGCTACTGCGGCGGGGCCAGTCTCCATCAGCATCAGATCGCCTCGGCGAAGGCGCGCTCCTCAGACCGAAGCCTTGGTCTCCGCCGGCTGAGATGGGACAGAGGAGCTTCCCGGTTTGCGCGGCAGTCGCACAATAAACTGCGTCTCGCCAGGCTTGGACTGCACCTCGATCGTGCCTCCGAACTTCTGCGTCACAATGCGATGCACAATCTCCAGCCCCAGGCCCGTGCCCGCTCCCTGCGGCTTGGTGGTAAAAAACGGTTCGAAGATGCGCGGCAGCACCTCTTGCGGAATGCCCGAGCCGTG
>CBJOJD010000247.1:0-8273 GCA_966443485.1 uncultured bacterium
GAAGAGAAACAGTGACCGAGGAGAGAGAAATAGAGAGACAGAGAAGAAGTGAAAAAAGTGAATGAGTGAAGGGGTGAACGGTGAACTCGAGAGAACTGGGTAGCGAGTCGGACTTAGGTAGACGGTGATTAGATGGGGGTGGGAACCCAGGTCTGCAAAACCAGGAGATCTTCACCTCCGATCAAAGACCCGTTCGGGGGGGCCCGGACCTGGGTCACCGATTGGTCTACTTCACTGCTTTGCTTTTTTCACCACTTCACTCTTTCACTACTTCACTTATTCTCTGTTTCTCTATTTCACTTTCACTTCTTCACTGTTTCACTCCTTCACTTCTTCACTGTTTCTCTTCTTCACTCCTTCACTGTTTTTCTGCTCCACCGCTCACTCCACGCGCAGCTCACGGCGGGCGGTGGCCGCGAGGCGGGGCAGGTCGGCGGTGGTCAGGACACGGATGCGGTGTTCTTCGAGGACGCTGACGCCGAAGCGATAGGCTTCGGGCAGCTCGGGTTGGGCTTCGGTGGCGCCGGCTTCGGAGAAGGGCTGCACGATGGCGGTCAACTCCAGGTCGGCTTGATCCACGCGGCGCACCCCGGCGTGCAGAGAGGCCGACGAGGAGGCAAGAACCTTGGCGGACTCCAGGCTGGTGTCGAGGTGCACCGCGTGAAAGATGCGAATGATCCCGTTGGGCCGGTAGCCGGCGTCGAGGTGCAGCGGATCGCCGGCATGGGTGTAGCGCGAGGCAGGAATCTGCTTCCACATGAGCTGCCACACCTGCGCGTTCTCAAAGGTCTGGCGCAGGGTGGCGCGGATCGCCGCCCGGCCTTGCAGCTGCGCGGGACGGCGCAAGCGGGGCGGAGCATCGACGTAGATGCGCATCAGCTCGGAGAGGCCGGATTCGAGGCTCTCCGCCAGGTAGGCCTTGGGCTCGGTCAGTTGCACGCCCAGAGACATGGACTCGTCGAGGATGCGTTTGAGCTTGCCTTCGCGGTCGGCTTGCAGCCGCTCGCGCAGCTCGCCTTCCAGGGCTTCCAGCAGTTCGGTGTTGACGTCGGGGTCGATACAGCGGACCCGGCGCCAGTCGCGGGTGAAGCGGACTTCGACGGCTCCGCTGCCCTCCTCGCGCACGATGGTGCCGATGGTGACGAACTCGTTGCGCACGGGATCGGGGACGTAGCGAAGCAGTTGAAAGGCACAATGGACTCGACCGCCAGGTTCTGTCATGAGCGGCGCCTGCCTTTCGCGCAGAGCTGGGAGGCAAGGGGTTGTGGACCGGATGCGGTGAGTTGCCGCAGAGGCCCTACGGATCTGGTTGTGCCCGCTTGCCCAGGTGTCTGCATCAGTTGACCCGTCCTACGATGCTAGCCGGAAGAGGGGAGGGGGTCCAGCTCTGCCGGGCGGGAGGAGGAGGGGCTAAGCCCCAATTGGGAAAGGGGTTGCGCTCCGAGATGCGGAAGCTTTCGACCCATTCACGAACTCGTTCCCTGCGCGTTAACAAGGCGCGGATCAGGGTTTCCATAGCGCTAAGATCCTTGTCATACCACTCGGCCGGCACGCTGTTGGCGATGGACCAGATGGTGTCGTCGGGCATGGTTTCGATTTTGGACAGCCAGGGCTGGAAGGAGCTCCAGCCGCGGATGCCACGGTAGACCTCATTGCGAAAGTAGACGCCGCGCAGGGGATGGTCGTCGAAGCGCCATTCCCCGGCGTGGAAGCAGTAGCCGAAGTCGATGAAGACGGCCCGGTAGTAGCGCTCGCGCTGGCTGCGCACGAAGACTGCCTGGCGGCCGTTGGCGTTGCCGGTCCATTTATCGAGGGCCAGGATGCCGGCGAATTCGCCGATGTTGCGCACTTGGCCGAGCTGCTCCTCGGGCAGGTAGTCGATGACCTGGCCGGGCATGAGGCCGCCGGCGAAGCGGGAGCCGAACTGCAGTCCGGAGCGGCAGGCGATGCGGGACTTGCCGAGATCGATCTGCAGCTCGGGGGTGTTCTCGATGAGCCAGGGGGTGACTTCGACCACCTCGATGGGTGGAACGGTGAGTCCGGCAGCCGCGGCCAGGCGGGTGGCGATGAGCTCGTTGGCCAGCACGCGCAGGTGCTGGGGATTGTTTTGAAACTTGACGACGTAGAGGTGCCCGTCGGCGCACAACATCAAGTGCCCCTGCGCTCCCCCGCGCATCCGCCGGATATGTTGCACCGCCAGAACCGCCAAGCCCGCTTGTCCGCCTTTTGTGAATTGAAGGGGCAATTGTAGTACGTGGGCCAGAGGGGCGAATGTGTGTCAGCTCACAGATGAGAGGCGCTAGCCTCTAGCTGCGAGCTTGAGAGAAGAGGTGAAGGAGTGAAGGAGTGAAGAAGGGAAAGAGTGAAGGAGCGAAAAAGTGAAAGAGTGAAGAGGTGAAAAACGAGGAGCAGAGAAACAGAGAAGAAGAGAAGCAGCGAAACCGAAAAACAGGACCGCTGCTTCTCCGCTGTCCCAAGGGGTGAATCCCGGTCCTTCACTGGTTCACGTATTCACTCCTTCACTCCTTCACTCCGTCACTCCTGCACTGATTCACTAATTCCCTTCTTCACTGTTTCCCTTCTTCACTGTTTCACTTATTCACTGTTTCACTTCTTCCCTCTTTCCCTTCTTCACTGTTTCTCTGTTTCACTTTTTCACTCTTTCCCTGTTTCACTCTTTCCCTTCTTCACTCTTTCACCCTTTCCCTTCCCGCTCCCGGGCGGCGAGGGCGATGGCCATGGCCAGGACGCGGTCGTCGTGGGCGCCGGATTGGGCGGCGGTGCTGCCGTCGGGGTGGCGGACGAAGCTGCGGCACTCGGCGAGGAGGCGTTGGCTCAGGAAGAGCTCCGGATGCTCGATCAGGGCGGCGTTGAGGCGGGCCAGCATGGCGGGGCGAGTGATGGAAGTGGTGAGCCAGCCGGGCTGTCCCTGGTGGTGGAAGATGCGCGGGTAAGCGCAGACGGTCTCGGCCAGGGCGAGGATGCCGCTGCCGTGGTTGTTGCGCTCGACGACCAGGAGGGCGCGGTTGTACTCGCGGGCGAGGCCGGTGATGAGGCGGGCGAGCTCCAGGCCGCCGACGTGGCCGGCGAACTCGGCGCACTGGAGGGCGGTTTCGAGGTCGATGACCTGGGCGGCGGAGTAGTCGCCATCGCTGCCGCCACCGGCGGGATCGACCGCGACCAGGTAGCGCTTGCCGGGCACGGGAGGAAGCCAGATTTCAAGCGCGCCGTTGTAGCGGGTTTGCGCGGCGGGGGGAAGTTCAGGCAGGCGCTGGTCGATGGCGGAGAGATCGAAGACCGAGTCGCCACTGGAGAGGAAGCAGCTTTCGGGATCCTCGGCGTACTCCTGCGAGGTGAGGCCACCGAAGCTGGAGCGAAGCTGACGGCGGAAGCCGATCTGCTGCAGGTCCAGACCGTGGCGGGCGATAAGGTCGAGCTCTTCTTCGCTGAGAGAGCATTCGCGGACGGCGGCGGTGCGGTAGCTGCGCTCGGTCCACCAGGGAAAGAAGTGGCGCACGGCGCCGGTTTCGGGGGCCTTCTGCCACTCCTCGTAGAAGCAGCCGCCCACGCCGTTGGGGGTGGATTCGAGGATCTCTTCGGCGTCGGGAGCGAGAGCGGCGCGCAGGCCGGCGAGGATGTCGGCGGGATCGCCAGGCCAGCGGGCCAGCTCGCTGCAGTGCAGGTTCTGCACGGTGAGGCCGCGGCCGGCGTTGCGATCTCCGGCAGAGACGACGCGGTACTGGGAGTCGAGCGAGGGGAAGACGATTTGGCGGACGTTGAGGCGCGAGGTGGCGAGGGGTCCATTGCGCAGAGGCTCAGGCAGGCATTCGAGAAAACGATGCACGATGCGGAAGATCTCCTCGGCGGATTCCTGGGTGTGGGCGACCTGCAGGGTGAGGGTGCCGGGGCGGGTGATGGTTTTGAGGAAGAAGCGTCCGGCGGTCCAGGTGGTGAGGCCGAGCTGGCGGGCTTTGAGGACGATGTTGCGCGGACCACGGCGGCGTTCGAAGAGACGCTGCACGGGATTGGCGCGCAGCGGGGCCAGGCTGCCGTTGCGAGTGCGGATGTTGAGGAGCTGGGGAGAGAGAACCATGCCCACGGTGCGTCCGCCGAGAGAGACAGGACGCTTGTCGAGCAGAGCGCCGAGGCGGATGAGCTCGGGGCGGTCGAGGTCATCGAGAGACAGGGCGGGTTGAGCGAGCATGTGTGGTTCTCCTCGAGGGGCATGGGGGTTTGGGCGTGAGCGCGGGTTAACGGAGTAGCAGGTTAGCTGGGTTAGCGAGTTAGCGGGTTAGCGATGGGTTCAGGACGAGAGGAGTGCTATCCCACCCAAGCCGCCAAAGACGCGGCTTGGATGGGGCACCCAGTTCGATGGCGCTGCGAAATGCGGGTTCTTCGACTCCCTGCGCTTCGCTTCGGTCGCTCAGAATGACAGCCTTGGATGGTGAAGTCAGCTTCGGTAGGTGTGGCTAAGGGATTACGCGGATGTTGTAGGTCTGCGCGGCGGGGGTGGTGGCGACCGCGGTGCAGAGTTGCGGAGTGACGGTGTTGGCGGCACTGACAAAGCAGCGGGGCAGGATATTGGCGGGTTGGGTGCCGCCGGCGCCGCTCATGATGCAGGCCATGCTGGTGGAGGCGCCAGTGACCGTGACGGTGGCCTGGTTGGTGCAGCCGGGGTTGAGGGCGGTTCCGCCGAGGCTGCCGGTGGTGGCGGAGAGCGGCTGAATCGAGGTGAGGGCGACGCCGCTGTCCTGCGTCTGGCCCGCGGTGCCGGTATAGGTAAGCAGGTGGCCGGCGGTGGTGCTGGTGGGTCCGGTCACGATGCCGGCACCGCTGCCGGCCAGGGCTTTGGAGCTGGTCCAGTTGGGAATGCTGCCGTTGCCGAGCGCGGAGACCATGGCGTAGTTGGCGGCGGGGGCCTGCGCGATGCCGGCGAAGGGATTGATGTTGATGGAGGCGACCAGGAACTGCATACCGACGGGGCCGGTCTCGAAGGAGATGGCGAAGTTGGCTTGCTGGCCGCTGCAATTTTGGCCGTTGAAGGCGCCGTAGGTGGTGGTCCAGTTGTTGGTGAAGACGAGCAGGGGCGCGGCCTGGTTGGTGCCGGAGGGGCACTGCAGATAGAAGCTGGCGATCCCAATGAGAGAGTAGGTGGCGCCGAGGGCATGGGCGCGGGCGGTGGTGCCGTATTGTCCGCGCGAGACGGTGAAGGAGGTGGCGCCGAGGGTGAGGGCGCCGCTCCAGCACTCGATCTCCTGGTCGACCATGAGGCAGCCGCCGGACTCCCAGATGGAGGTGGTGGGAGTGGCGATGGCGAGGGTGGTCTGGCTGGAGTTTTGCGCCGTGGAGAGGGTGTCGGTCCACACGGAGGGAGCGCGGGTGGTGACGCCGACTTGTCCGTAGAGCGCGGGAAAGAGCGCGCCGCCGGCGAGGTTGGTGCTGCCGTTCACCGATTGCAGCGCGGTGAAGTTGGGGACGTTGGTGGAGTAGCCGGTGGGCGAGGTGGGATCGGCGCTGCCGGGCACGCCACCCCAGATCCAGTTGGCGGCGGTGATGGTGGGAAAGACACCGACGCCGCTGACCACGGTGGCCGTGGCCTGCGCTTTAGCGGCGTTGCTGGCGGCGTTGCTGGCGGCGCTGGTAGCGGCGGCGGTGGCGGCGTTCACGGCATCGTTGTTCAGGGGCGCGAAGGCGAAGTAGGCGATGTCTTCACTGGTGTAGCCGGACCAGAGGGTGCCGGTGGTGGCGATGGAGAGGATGTCGCCGATGGGCACGGTGGAGAGATTCACGGGAATGGACTGCGTGGTCCATGAGGTTCCGAAGCTGACGGTGGCCGTGGCGAGCGTCGTGGAACTGGTGATGTCTTTGACGGTGTAGGCATGCGTGCAGGCGGCGCTGCAGCGGGCCTGGATGAGCAGGTTGGTGGTGGTCTGCGGAAGGCGGTCGCCGACGATGAGCAGCTTGCCGTAGGGGCCGAGTCCTTGAGGACCGACGGCGGGTGGAGCGAGTGATGCGAAGGACCAGCCGGTGGCGTAGTTCACGGAATCAGCGTGGAAGTAGCTCTGGGTGATCTCGGTGCCGGTGGGGTCGGAGCTGCAGCCGTTGGCGTTGCTGGTGCCGTTCTGGAAGGCGAAGTTGAACTCCGCGCAGGTGATGAGCAGGTCGGCGCCGCTGGTGTAAGGGGTGGTGCTGTTGCCGGTCCAGAGGAAGCCGGGATCGAGGCGGTTGAGGGGCTGGCGAGTGCGGTTGAGATAAGAGCGGCGCTTGACGAAGTTCCAGGCATCGGAGCCGTAGCCGGTCTCGATCTCATTGTCGACGCCGGTGTCGGTGAGGCTGGCGGCGGCGAGGCCGGTGTGGCGGAAGACGTTGTCGTGTCCGGCGACTTGCAGCGCGAGCATGGCGCCGTCGGCGGTGCCGTTGGAGCCGAGCCAGTTGACGTACTGCTGGCCCTGGCACTGCGTGAATGCTCCGGAGAGGAAGACGTTGTTGCTGCCGGTGGAGCGGAAGACTTCGCCGGTATTGTTGACGCCGCACTCGTGGTAGTAGTGCAGCAGGGTGGCGTTGGGGTAGCCGCCGGCGGTGGCGAACTGGAGGAGGCCGAGGCCGTAGGCGGTCACCGAGCCATAGATGCTCAGGCCGTCGAGGACGCGGTGAGTGCCGTTGTACCAGAGCATGGGCAGGAAGGTCTGGCGGGAGTTGATGTCTTTGTAAGAGGTGGTGTCGGGGGTCCAGTAGCTCTGGTTGGCGGTGAAGTTGTGCGCGGGCAGGGCTTCAACGTAGCCGGCGTAGAGGTAGTTGAAATCGATCTTTTCGAAGTGGTGCTCGTAGGGCGCGTTCTGGAAGAAAAGTCCGCAGGTGGAGCTGGCGCGGATCTGCGGGTTGTTGATGGCCTGGAAGAGGAGGTTCTTGAAGGTCCAGCCAATGTTGTTGTTGATGGTGACGTTCCAGTCGGAGTGAGGGATGGCGAGTCCGCAGTTGCCGATGTACCAGGGCGGATTGAGGCTGGGTCCCCACTGGCCGGCGGCGCTGCTCACGGTGGTGGAGGCGGCGGCGTTGAGCGTGACCTGAGTGGCGCTGAGGTAGGCGGCGATGGAGGTGCTGAGGTTGGCACCGTTGGGTCCGGCACCGTAGAGGGTGATGGGCTGGCCAACGATGGTGGGGAGCGGCGCGGTATTGAAGTAGCCGCAGGGAACGGTGGCGGTGGTGGAACCAGCGGAGATGGCGGCGCCGCAGGCTGCGCCCGCTGTCCAGGTGACCGGGCCGACGTTGAGCGCGGGCGCGATGGGTGTGGTTCCACCGAGGGTGCCGGTGATGCGATTGGGGAAGGTGTTGTTGCCGCCGCCGGCGGTGGCTGCAGCGTTGAGGCTGCTGTCGATGGCGAAGGTGAGGTCGTGGATGAAGGCTTGCTGCGGGTAGGAGATGGCGCTGTCGGGTCCCTGGAAGAGATCTTGTCCGGGCAGCCCGATAAGGGTGGTGAGATTTTCGCCAGCGCCGAAGAAGGTCTGGCCTTTGTAGACGATGGTGGCGAAGAGGCAGCTGCCTGGGGGAAATTGCACGGCCTGGTTCTTGGACTGGGCGTCGTTGAAGGCGGACTGAATCGCGGCGGTGTCGAGGTGTCCGTAGGTCCAGGTGGTGGTGGTGAAGGCGGTAGCGGGCGCGGTGGCGAGAGTGGCGTTGCCTGCGTTGACGGACTGGACGGTGGTGGAGAAGGAGTAGATGCGGCTGTTGAGGAAGTAGCCGAAGTTGATGGTCTTGCCCACGTCGGCAGCAGCAAAGGTATAGCCGCTGGTGGTGCCGGAGGGCGAGACGCTGATGGGCGCGGCGTTCCAGGGCGCAATGGTGGCGTCGCAGAGGGCATTGTAGGGCGGCGCGGTGACCAGGATGGTCTTGTTGACGCTGGCGTTGAGCGAGGGCGCGGCGAGGGGTCCAGCGAAGGACTGCGCGCTGGAGGAAGAGACCGAGGCGGCGCCGAGGGCACTGAGCGCGGCGGAGGCAGTGGCGGCGCCGGTGCCGCCGGCGGAGATGGGCACGGTGGTCAAGGGCGAGAGTGCTGCTCCATTGGAGGCGTAGTAAGCGAGCTGTCCAGCGCTGCCGGAGTTGATGGCGCCGCTGTTGCAGGGGGAGCCGGTGTTGGTGATGTAGCCGGAGGTATCGACTTGCAGGCAGTTGCGGCCTGCGTTCGCGGCGAGGTCGGGAGCCTGCACGACGGAGCTGGAGCCGTTGGGGGCGGCGCGGAAGATGGCGTGGTTGGCGTTGCTTCCGCCGGCGTAGAC
>CBJOJD010000248.1:0-8239 GCA_966443485.1 uncultured bacterium
TGGCAGATAGGGAATCGGACTCGATCTCGTGGGGGTTCGGCTCTCCGACCAAGACGCAAACGGGCAAGAGCTTCGGCTTAGAACCCGTGGGCGAATCCAAAGGCGCGGGTCTACCCCTAGAAGTTCGCTCGTTGGGCAAATCTTCCCACCTGCAATGGCGACAACTTGCCAAAGCGCTGGTGTTGATTGTTCGCAAGGCAAACGCAGACAAGGAACCGACTTTGCCTAATCGACAAGCTCTGCCTTCTACGGAAGCTCGCAAGGAACAGACGAAGGAAGCGCCGAGCCGTTTAGGGGAACTCCCGCCGACTTTAGAAAATCAAGGAAAGAAGCTGCACCGAAGCAACTCTTTCACATCCCTGGCCAAGAAGCTGGATCTATAGCGAGAATCATCCTACACCCGCTCGACTTGCACCAGCGTGGAGTAGAACGTCGGGGCGGCGCCGAGGTCGGTCAGGCGCTCGCTGGTGAGAGCGTTGACGTTGGCGCCTTCGGGGTGCAGCTTGGCCCAATCCAGGCGTCCCGCCACCACTCCCCGGGGCAGGCTGGGTGTGAGCAGAGCGTTCAGGGTAATCTCACCGCGATCGTTGAAGATGCGCACTTCGTCTCCCTGCGCGATGCCGCGCTCCCGGGCATCGTCGGGATGGATCTCCAAGGCGCGCCGGGTGCGAGCCTCCATCTTGCGGTGGCCTTCCAGGTTGGCAAAGGTGGAGTTCATGTAGTTGTCGTTCTTGCGGGAGAGAAACTCCAGCGGATAGCGCGCTGCATCCTTGCCCCAGCGGGACTCAGTGGGAGGCAGGAAGGCGGGTAGAGGGTCCAGTCCCTGGCCGGCCAGCGTTTCGGAGTAGAACTCGACCTTTCCCGATGGGGTGGGCAGCGGTCCGGCGATATAGGGCTGAAAGGGCTGAGTGTCCGGCTGGCGCTGGAATGCGAGGGGAACGTGCCCGTGCTCCTTCAGGTCGGCAAGGGTGATGTGTTCCATGCCGGAGTTCCGGGACCGGCCATCGGGACCGATCGCCAGGGCCTGCTCGATCATCTGCTCGGGCGTGTCGCGGAAGCACTCCTCCTGGAAGCCTATGCGCTGCGCCAGCTGGCTGAACAGCCACACGTTGGAGCGGGCCTCACCCGGGGGATCGATGGCCTGCTGGGAGAGCTGGACGAAGTAATGCCCGTAGGCGCCCTGGGCGTCTGTGTGCTCCAGGAAGGTTGTGGCGGGCAGAATGTAGTCGGCGTAGTCGGTGGTGTCGGTGAAGAATTGCTCGTGCACCACAGTGAACAGGTCGGTCCGCATCAGCCCGCGCACCACCGTGTTGTGGTTGGGAGCTATCGCCGCCGGATTCGAGTTGTAGACGAAGAGCGCGTGCACCGCCGGACCATGGTTGATGCTCTGCCCAGACTCGCCGGCACTGAGCTCGCCGGCATTGAGCTCGCCGTTTGCGGCTTCCTGGCCCAGTTCCGTCAGCGCCTTTCCGAGGGTAGACATGTTTACCACCCGCGCCAGCCGTTTCAGCGGCGAGGCCAGGGCCAGGTCGGGCCGCTCCAGCGCATTTCGATCCCAGGCGAAGGCTCCGGAGGTAGAGAGCTGACCCCCGCCGCCACGGTGCTTCCAGGCGCCGGTAAGCGCGGGCAGCATGGCGATGGCGCGGGTAGCGGCTCCGCCATTCTCCGAGCGCTGCACGCCGTAGTTCATGCGGATGACGGCGGGACGCGTGGTGGCGTATTCGCGGGCGAGCTGCTCGACCTCGGCAGCGCTCATGCCGGTCCAGTGGGCGACGCGCTCCGGAGTGTATGCCTGAACGCGTTCCGCCAGGCGCTCCACCCCGTGGGTCATCTCCGCGATGTAGGCACGGTCCTCCAGGCCCTCGCGCAGGATTACGTGCATCATGCCCAGGGCCAAGGCTACGTCGGTGCCAGGACGGATAGCGATGTGCCAGTCGGCCAGCGCGGCGGTCCGGGTGCGGTACGGGTCGATGACGATCAGCCGCGCGCCGCTGCGCCGGGCCTGCTCCACCATCGGCCACAGGTGGACATTGTTGCCGTGGATGTTGGCGCCCCAGGCGATGATCAGCTTGGCGAGGCGGAAGTCCTCGGTGGGGGTAGCGAGCTTCTTGCCGTAGACCAGGTTCCAGCCCACCCCTCCGGCCTCGGCGCAGATGGTGCGGTCCAGCTGGCTGGCGCCCAGGCGGTGGAAGAAGCGGCGGTCCATGGAGCCGTAGCCGAGCAGGCCCATGGTGCCGGCATAGCTGTAGGGCAGGATCGACTCGGGTCCGTACTCCGAGGCGATCTGTTGCAGGCGTCCGGCGATGGCGTCGAGCGCTTCGTCCCAGCTGATGCGATTGTAGGCACGATGTTCGAAGCCCTTGCGCAGCGGCCCTTTGGCTACCCCGGGCTTGCGCTTGAGCGGATACAGCACCCGCTCCGGCGAGTAGACCCGGTCAAGATATTTGGCCACCTTGCCGCACAGAAAGCCCTGGGTGACGGGATGGGAGGGATCGCCTTGCACCTTCACCGCGCGGCCCTCGGTATCTACCGTGACCAGCACCCCGCAGGAGTCCGGGCAATCGTGCGAACAGACCGTATGCACGATGCGGAACGGAGATCCAGCTGCGGCCGGGGACATGCTGTCATTGTAAGCTGATCTGGATTTCACTTCTGTCCGGAGGACATCATGCATCGAAAGATGATGTGTCTGCTGATTTTGATCTCAAGCAGTCTGGCGTGGGCACAGACGGGCAGTGGAGATGTCTCCGCCGTCCGCGGCGTCCTGGATGCCCAGCTAAGCGCCTGGAACCGGGGCGACGTGACCGCATTCATGTCGGGCTACGAGGATTCGCCGGAGACCACGTTCATCGGGCAGACGGTGCGCAAGGGATTTCAGCAGATTCTGGAGCGCTACCGGAAGAATTACAGCACGCGCGAGCAGATGGGCCACCTCGACTTCCAGGACATCGACGTGCGGGTGATGCCCAGCGACTGCGGCAAGCCCGAGTTCGCGCTCGTGACGGGCCGCTTTCACCTGCAGCGCACTGCGCGAGGCGAATCGACCAAAGACGACGGGGTGTTTTCGCTGGTGTTCCACAAGGGTTCGCAGGGCTGGAAGATCGTGCTCGATCACACAAGTTGATTCGGGGGTGATGGGCAGCCCAACCGCGGACGATACACTGGCATTTCCACCGCAGGCTCGGTGCCGGCAGCGCTCGACGTCGACGACGCCGGTTACCATTCGAACCGAAACGACCTAAAAACACTGATTGGATGAACGCGATGCCATCTCCTACTCTTCTTGTCATGGCGGCCGGTATGGGCAGCCGCTACGGTGGTTTGAAACAGATTGACCCGGTCGGGCCCAACGGCGAGACCATCATCGATTACTCGATCTATGACGCTATGCGCGCCGGCTTCGGCAAGCTGGTGTTCATCATTCGCAAGGACATCGAGGAGCCCTTCAAAGAAACCGTGGGAGCCCGCTTTGAGAAGCGCATTCCCGTGGAATATGCCTACCAGGAGCTGGACAAGATTCCGGCGGGCTTCTCCATCCCGGAGGGCCGCACCAAGCCCTGGGGAACCACCCAGGCTGTGCTCATGGCTGAGGACCTGATCAAGGAGCCCTTTGCCGTGATCAATGCGGACGACTTCTATGGGGCGGAGGCCTATCGCGTGCTGTCCCAGCATCTGCAGTCCGGCTCACCCGACTACTCCATGGTCGGCTTCGTGCTGCGCAACACGCTGTCGGAGTTCGGTTCGGTGGCGCGCGGGGTCTGCCAGGTGGACGGCAGCGGCTATCTGACCGGAGTGCAGGAGCTTACCAACATCGTTCCGGACGGTGGCGGGGCCAAGAACACCGATCCGGCCGGCAAGGTCACCCAGCTCAGCGGCGACGAGCCGGTCTCCATGAACTTCTGGGGCTTCACCCCAGCCGTCTTCCCGCAATTCCGCCAGGTGTTTCACCGCTTCCTGGAGCGCAGCGGGGCGGAGCTGAAGTCGGAGAGCTTTGTGCCCACCGCGGTCAACGAGCTGCTGGGACAGAATGCGGCCAAGGTGAAGGTGTTGCGTTCGCGCGATCCCTGGTTCGGCGTCACCTACCGTGAAGACCGGCCGCGCGTGGTGGACAGCATCGGGAAGCTGATCGCATCGGGCGCTTACCCCAAGAACCTGTGGTCGTAGAGCACGTCCAGGATTTCGGTGCGGTAGTTCGCCAGTTCAAGGTCTCTGGCGAACTCCGCATGGCCGAGCCAACCGGCATGGGGCACATTCATCGCACCTGGCTTGTGGTTTGCGCAAGCCCGGGCGGAGAAGCGCGCTTCATCTTGCAGCAATTGAATACCGGCGTCTTTACCCGCCCCATCGAACTCATGGAGAACATGGAGCGGGTGACGGCGCATCTGGCCGCCTCGGTCGCGGGGCAGCCGGACCCGGAGCGGCGTGCGCTGCGGCTGATCCGTACTCACCAGGGCCAGAGCTGGCACTGCGACGAGCACGGCCGATACTGGCGCATGTTTCCCTACATCGCCGGGACCCGCGCCTGCACGCTGGTCGATGCTCCCGGTGAGGCATTTCAGGCGGGAAGAGCCTTTGGCGTGTTCCAGCAGCAGATGGCCACCCTGCCCCCGCCGCGGCTGCATGAGACGATACCGGGCTTTCACGACACGGCCATGCGCTTCGCCGCGCTGGAGCGTGCCATCGGAGCCGATACGGCGAATCGCGCCGTGCTGGCCAAGCCGGAGATCGCCTTTGCGTTGGCCCGCAAATCCCTGGTGGGCGTCTTGCCGCAGGCAGGCCTGCCCGAGCGTATCACTCACAACGACACCAAGATCGACAACGTACTGCTGGATGAGAAGACCGGCGAAGCCTTGTGCGTGATCGACTTGGATACAGTGATGCCCGGCCTGGCGCTGTTCGATTTCGGCGATATGGTGCGCACCGCCACGACCGGTGAGCGCGAAGACGAACCCGACTTATCCCGGATCGAGCTGCGGCCCGAGCTGTTCGAAGCTCTTCTGCGTGGCTATCTGGAGGCGGCCGGCAACTTACTGACTGCGGCGGAGAGAGAGTACCTGGTCTTTTCTGGAAAGCTGATCACCTTCGAGATGGGCATCCGCTTCCTGGCCGATTACCTGAACGGCGATACCTACTACACGGTGCATCGCGAGGCCCATAATCTAGACCGCTGCCGGGCCCAGTTCAAGTTGATTCAGTCCATGGAGCGGCAGGAGCCAGCCCTGATGCGCCTGGTGCGATCGGTGAAGTAACGCCCGGGCAAGCTGGACTCGACAACCGAGCGCTAGTGCTTCGGCGCCTTCTGCGGCTCGTGATTCTGATTGTCGGCAGGCGCCTCGCCGTCCACGGAGACGATCTTCATGGTCGAGCCGAAGCGCTTGTAATCCGTGTACTTGATGATGTCGCGGATGTGAACGTCATCGGCCAGGTAGCCGTGGCCGCCGGCAAAGTGCAGAATGCCTTCTCCCTTGGTGTAGACGGGGAACCAGTAGTGGCCGTCGACCTGCTGTCTCCAGGTCATGAACGGCGGGTGCAGGTCCTCACTGCCCTTGCGGGTGTCGTCCGGGACCATGCGGCCGTTGGTCACCACGATTTGCAGGGCGGTGGAGTCCACCCAGATGCGGCCCAGCAGGTAGCGCTTGTTCTTCAGGATCTGCTTCGGGCTAACGTCGAAGACATAGCAATCCACCTCGTCCACCTTTTGCCGGCCCACGTACTTGATGTCGTAGGCGGGCACCTCCTGGGTGGTGAGCACGAAGGGGTAGCCGTGTTGGATGTCCTGCATGTCGGAGACCGACATCATGACGCGCTTGAGGGAACTCTCCGGCGCAAACACCGTCTTTTCGGTGCGCCGGCCGTCGGGGTCGAAGATGACGTCGTCAACCTGATACCACTCGCCGTCTACCTTGTTGTCGTCATCCAGCGTTTGCACTCGGGCCATGCGGCGGTAGGTGTAGTGGTTCAGCGCGTCCTGGAACTCGCTTTCCTTCGCTGCAAACTGCTTGATGATCTCTTCGGGAGCAATGGGGGGAGGGGTAAGGTCCATCTTGCCGAAGCCGCTATCCAACGGCATGGGGGTGAAGGTGTCCTTATCCTGGGCGCGAGAAGGGACGGCGCTCAGCGCGGCCAGCAGCATGATGCTTGCAATAACTCGAATTGACCTCACCCGGACGTACCCCCGAAGAAGCTCTCGCGGCAGTCCGGCGGCGGTCTGCCGGACCATTCCTTAGCTTAGACGCAGCGCCCAGGCCGGCGGTGGCACAAGATCGGCCCGGGGCGGGCGCGGCGGCCCAGATCTAGCTGCAGGAACAAACCTGGTTGCGTCCGGCGCGCTTGGCTTGATAGAGCGCCCCGTCTGCCAGTTCGATCAAAACACAGGGCTGGGCGCCATGAGAAGGCACGACCGCCGCGCAGCCGGCAGAGATGGTGACGTAGCCGGTGGGGCTCTGAGGATGGGGCAGCTTGCGGCCGCGTACAGCGTCTGCCACCTCATGAGCCAGGGTAACGGCGCCTTCGATGGGCGTGTTGGGCAGAATGATGGCGAACTCCTCGCCGCCGTACCGGGTGACCAGGTCGCCGGGGCGGGTGACGACCTCCAGCACCGCCTCCACCATCTCTTTCAGACACTGGTCTCCGCGCAGATGGCCAAAGGCGTCGTTGAACTCCTTGAAGAGGTCGACGTCGATCAGAATGATGGAGAGGGGCGAGCGGTCCCGCAGGCCCCTCCGCCATTCTTTGCCGAGGTATTCGTCGAAGCGCCGGCGATTGGCGATGCCGGTCAAGGCGTCGAGACCGGCCATGGTTTCCATCAGCCGGTAGGCCTCGCGCAGCTCGTGTTCCACGTGTTTGCGTTCGTTGATGCCGCGCGCCAGCATCATGATGCCGGAGGGAAAGGCTCCTCCTCCGTGCCGGATGGCGCGCAGGCTGGACTCCATCCAGATGTAGTCGCCGGAGGCGCGGCGGGAGCGGTACTCGATCATGGCGCCCTCTTCTCCGGCCCGCAGCCTTTGTAGGACGGCCTTCATCTTGGGCTGGTCCTCGGGATGGATGAGCTCCACGAAGCTGCAGCTGAGCAGCTCGGAGGGGCGGATGCCCACCATCTGTTGAGCCGCTGGAGAGACGTAGCTGGGCGTGCCGGCAAAGTCCGCCAACAGGATCATGTCCCGGGAGTTGGCGGTCATCAGCTCGTGCAGAGAGGCGATGCGGTTCAGGTGTCTGCGTGCCTCGCGTTCGCGTTCCAGCACCACCGAGAAGCTGTAGAGGATGAAGGCTCCGCCGGCCAGCAGCAGCTGGAGGTAGAGTGCCGGTTCGCGGGTGGAGTAGGCGGGGCCACTGAGGGGTCCAAGACCGTGGATCGTGAACCAGCCTCCTACCAGAGCAACGAAGAGCGTGGACAGCGCCGCCCATCCCAGGCCCAGCTCCAGCAGAACCATGACCAGAATCGGGTAAAGCACGACCAGCAGCGGCGCGGGAGCATAGCGAAACACCGCGAGCGTGGAGGCGACCAGAATCAGCAGGTGAATCCAGTGGCGCTTCCAGATCAGCTTCTGCCGCAGCCGGGGCTGTAACAGAGCCACGCAGGTGGGAGACGTCACGGCCACGCCCAGGGCGACCGAAGTGAGCCAGTGGAGCAGGGCGGGAAGCCCTGGCTGATGCCAGACCAGGCGCGTAAATACCGCCAGCACGACTCCCGAAACAAACGGCCCCAGGAACACGGAGTACACCATGAAGCGCAGGACAAAGACACCGTCGGTGAACCGCGGCAGCTGGGTGGAGCGGGTGCGCAACAAAAGCGCGCCCAGCACGATCTCAAAGAGATTGAGGAAGTTGTAGAGGAGGTTGATCTGCCAGGATTCGCCGATCAGGATGCTGCCCACCAGCAGGGCGCCGGCTCCGGCGGCGATATAGGCCGGCCAGCGCCAGCGCGGGACCAGGAGCAGGTAGGCCAGCAGCAGCCCGTTGGCGATCCAGATGACGTTGTGGCCGTATTGATCCTTGGCGAAGAATCCCACCAGGGCCACGGAGAGGGTGACGCTGAGAAAACAGCCCAGCAAACGGGAGAGGAAGGCGGACGAGGATCGTCTCCTGGTGGACCGGGATTGGGTCGACGAACCACTCTCCTGAGACAATGGGCCTCCGCTGAGTTATGTGGGAGAAAAAAGAGAAATTACCCTTTAGTGTAGTGGGGCCAGAGAGCCACACCAACAAGTCGACTCATCTCTCTTTCCTCTTTTCGTGCGTT
>CBJOJD010000249.1:0-8227 GCA_966443485.1 uncultured bacterium
GGGAGCCCTCAACATCGACTGGCCCGTGAATAAGCTGCACGTCTACATTCTGGATGACGGGCGCCGCAAGGAGTTTGAGCAGTTTGCCCGGGAGGCGGGGGTTGGGTACCGCACCAGGAACAATAACCAGCACGCCAAGGCGGGGAACATCAATGCCGCGCTGAAGACCATCGATTCACCCTTTGTGGCGATCTTCGATTGCGATCACGTACCGACGCGGAGCTTCCTGCAGCTGACGATGGGGTGGTTCTTGCGCGACAAGAAGCTGGGTATGCTGCAGACGCCGCACCACTTCTACTCGCCCGATCCTTTCGAACGCAACCTCGAGCAATTCCGGGTGATTCCGAACGAAGGCGAGCTGTTCTATGGGATCGTTCAGGACGGGAACGACTTCTGGAATGCGACGTTCTTCTGCGGCTCGTGCGCGGTGATTCGCCGCAAGGCGCTCGATGAAGTCGGCGGCATCGCGGTGGAGACGGTGACGGAGGACGCTCACACCTCGTTGCGAATTCAGATGAAGGGCTGGAACACGGCCTACATTAATATTCCGCAAGCAGCGGGGCTGGCTACGGAGCGGCTATCGGCCCACGTGGGACAGCGGATTCGCTGGGCACGGGGCATGATCCAGATCTTGCGCGTGGACAACCCTCTGTTCGCCCCCGGGCTGAAGCTGCCGCAGCGACTGTGCTATTTCAACGCGATGATGCACTTCATGTACGCCGTGCCGCGGCTGATCTTTTTGAGTGCTCCGCTGATCTATCTCCTGTTGTCGCATACCAATGTGCCGGGGTACTGGGCCGCAATTCTGGCTTATGCACTTCCCCACCTGGTGCTATCGAATGTCGCCAATTCGCGCATTCAAGGGGAGCATCGGCATTCTTTCTGGAACGAGATCTACGAGACGGTGCTTTCACCCTATATTTTGCTGCCCACCACGATGGCGCTGATCAATCCCAAGCTGGGCAAGTTCAATGTCACGGCAAAGGGCGGGGTGGTGAAGCGGACGTTTTTCGACGCTCGCATAGCGCAGCCGTTCTTGATCATGCTGATCTTCAATATGCTCGGCCTGTTGGCGGCGATTCCGCGCTTCTTCTGGCTCGATCGCGACCGGCCCGGCACCGTGCTGATGAACGTGGTGTGGTGCGCTTTCAACGTCATGATCTTGGGCGTGGTGACCGCAGTTGCGCGGGAGATGAAGCAGACGCGAACGACGGTGCGTATCGCCACGAAGGCGCCGGTCACAGTGAAGCTGCCCAACGGGGAGACCGTCGCGGGAGAGACGATCGACATGTCCACGGGGGGAACCAGCATCAGCCTTAAGGAGGTTCCCGGCGTCGTAATGCAAGAACCGGTGGACCTGATCTTCGCGTTGCCGGGAGGCGATCATTCGGTGCGGGCGGCGGTAGTGAACAGCTCAGGAACGATTTTGCGCGTGCGCTTCGACGAGCTGACGCTTGCCGAGCAAGAGGTGATCACGCGCGTGCTGTATTCGCGAGCGGACTCCTGGCTGGGATGGGGCGAAGCGCGCGAGAGTGATAACGTGCTGAACAGCCTCGGCCGCATCTTCCAACTATCGATCTCCGGTCTGAAGAGCACGTTCAAAAGCCTGTTTAGTTCGGGGACCAAGGAAGAGCCGCAGCGGCAGATACCTGTGACCAGTTCGGCAAGTATGCTTTTGCTGGCCCTGCTGCTAGGGAGCACGTTGCCCCTGCGGGGGCAGGTGGCGCCCGCGGCAAAACCAGCCAAGGCTGCAGCACCGGCTCCTCTCGGTCCGGGTCAATTCCGCGACACCTTCACGCTCAGCGATGCCGGAGTGCAGCAGATCGAATTGCACGGCATGGATAACACGCACACCATGTACTTCACGCTGCCGCTCACGCACGTGCCGCGCACAGCGAAAGTTCATGTGGCGTACGCCTTCTCCCCTGCTCTTCTGCCGCAACTGAGTCAGATCAAATTACTGCTGAATGGGACGCTGTTTGCCACGATTCAGCCGACGCCGAATGGTTCGGGTGGCTCATCCGGGCAACCCGCGGAAACAGATTTTCCGGTACCGCCGGAGCTCTTGCTGCACAACAATGCCCTGACGATGCAGCTGATCGGGCATTACACGCTGAATTGCGAGGACCCGGTGAACTCTGCCATCTGGGCACGAGTTCAGCCGAGCAGCGCCTTTAGTATCGAGGGTGACGTGCTGCCGGTGGCAGACGATCTGAAGCAGCTGCCGCAGCCTTTTCTCGATCCAGCCGTGGTGCAGCCGCTCGTCCTCCCCGTCGTGTTCCCTACCCAGCCGTCCAACAAGGCCATCCAAGCGGCGGGTATTGTGACCAGCTACTTCGGCATGATCTCAGAGAGCCGCCCGGTGCGCTTCCCTGTGCACGTCGGCGATATCCCAGCCGGGAATGCGGTGGTGGTCGCCGAGAACCCGGGGGATCTTCCCGCTGGACTGGGGATGGGGAGTCTGAGTTCGCCAACGGTTGCGATCCGTGCCAATCCCAATGACCCCTACGGCAAGATCCTGATCGTCAGCGGCGGAAATCTGGACCAGCTGATCCAGGCGGCTCAGGCTGTCGCGCTGCATACGAACCTGCTTCAGGGAGCGCAGACCAACATCGATCGGCTGACGCTTCCGGACAAGCAGCAGGCCGACGCAGCTCCGCGCTGGGCAGGACCGGAGCATCCTATTGTGCTCGGGGACTATGCCTCCACCGGACAATTGCAGGGCGATGGCTCGATCCCGCTCAACGTGTATTTTCGGGTGGCTCCAGACATGTACTACGGAGACCGGCCGAACGCGATTCTGCACTTCGGGTACCGGTATAACTCAATGCCGATCGGCCCGATTTCGAGCATGCAGGTCCGGGTGAACAACGCCTTCCTGGGCTCGGTGCCTTTGCCTCCCGCTCAGGAAACGTCCCGTACGGCGCAGGTGAACCTGCCGGTTCCGGTGGTAAATCTGCGGCCGTTCTCGAACTCGCTTTCGTTCGATTTCACCTTTCAGCTGGCCCGGAAGTCGGCCTGCGCGGACACGACGCCGCTCAACCTGCAGGGCTCGATCTTGAACGATTCGTATCTCAATCTGAGCGGCTACTCGCACTACGCGGCGCTACCGAACCTCGAGACATTTGCCAATGCAGGGTTTCCGTTCACGCGCTTTGCGGATTTGAGCGAGACCACGGTGGTTTTGCCACCGACGCCATCGACCGCGGAGATCGAGCTGTTCCTTACGCTGATGGGGCACTTCTCGCGGCAGACGGGATATCCGGCGCTGCGGGTGACAGTCGCTGGTCCAGACAGCCTCGCATCCGGCGCGAAGGCGGATTTTCTGGTGCTCGGCATCGGAGACGACCAGCCGGCTTTCGATAAGCTAGCCGGTCGTTTGCCGGTGACGTTGCAGGGCGCAAAGATTCAGGTACACGATACGGCGGGCTACTTCGCTGCCCTGCACCATGCGTGGTGGAAGCTGCGCAGCGACGAGCATGCGGAGTCGGGCGACCTGGTGGCCACGGGCGCTCCGGATGGGGTGATCGAGG
This sequence comes from uncultured bacterium, assembly GCA_966443485.1. Lineage (GTDB taxonomy): Bacteria > Acidobacteriota > Terriglobia > Terriglobales > Acidobacteriaceae > Telmatobacter. The sequence continues at coordinate 3,534 of CBJOJD010000249.1, forward strand.
GGATTGAGAATCCGTACGATACCGGCGATGGAAAGAGCTTGGTGGCGATCCGGCTGAAGGACCCGGCGACGTTTGAGCCGTTCATGAGCACCTTTCTCTACGTGCAGCAGGCCAGCGATATCCAAGGATCGGTGTCGCTACTGCTGGGCACGCGGTTTCAGTCGTTCCGGATCGGGTCGCAGGTCTATCACGTGGGACTGCTGCCCTGGTGGAAGCGCCTGACGATCTGGTTGACGGAGTTTTCGTGGATGGTGGCCATCGTCATCTTCGCGCTGGCTGGTCTGCTGGCGATTTGGACGCGGCAATGGTTGCGCTATCGTGCGCGCGCCCGGCTGAGAGCTGTCGAAAACTAACGCCTTTCTGTCGCTCGCACCCAGAGGCCCGCAGGGCGAAGGAGTTCCCCTATTCATGGGTTGCAAATTGATGCGTTCCGGTCTGCTGCTGGGGCTGTGCTTCCTGTTGATGGAGGCCGAGAGCTTTTGCGCGCCTGTTCCGTGGCCGCTCTGGAACGCCTATGCAGCTCGTTTTGTGGATACGCAGGGCCGGGTCATCGATCACCAAGCCGGAGACCGCACTACCTCGGAGGGGCAGGCGTACGCATTGTTCTTCGCGCTGGTGGATAACGACCGGCCGCGGTTCGAACGCATTCTGGCGTGGACGCAGGACAACATGTCCTCTGGAAACCTGGCCGAACGCCTGGCGGGATGGCTGTGGGGCAAAGCTGACGATGGCCAATGGAAGCCGCTGGACATCAATCCCGCCGCGGACGCCGATTGTTGGATCGCATACACGTTGTTGGAGGCGGGGCGTCTGTGGGGGGATGCGGGCTATGGCAAGTTGGGCCACGCCGTTCTAGCGCAGATCGCAAAAGAAGAGGTCGGGGAGCTGCCAGGGTTCGGTCTCATGCTGCTGCCGGGGCCTGGGGCGGCCTTCCAGCACGGGCAAACGTGGACGGTGAATCCCAGCTACCTGCCGCTGTTCCTGTTCGAGCGCTTTGCGGGGACCGATCCAGGGGGGCCATGGAAGGCGATTGCAGCGAGTATTCCGCGGCTGCTGGCGCAGAGCTCGCGGGGCAAGTTTGCGATGGACTGGGCCGACTACACGCCGGGGAAGGGCTTCGTGCCCGCGTCCGGTCCGAATCCCCTGAAGCCGGGAGAAAAGCAGCCCGATCCGGTGGGGAGCTACGACGCGATTCGGGTGTATGTATGGGCGGGGATGCTGGCCCCGTCGGACCCGGCTAAGGGTCATGTGTTGCAAGCAGTTTCCGGAATGGCCACGTATCTTGGCGAACATGGTTCACCCCCTGAAAAGGTCAGTGAACAAGGCACTCCGTTGGCGCAAGATGGACCCATCGGGTTTTCCGCTGGAGTACTACCTTGTCTTCGCGGAATTCCGGGTACGGAGAAGGCATTCGCACGCCAGAAGGCGCGGTTGCAGACGCAACTTGACCCAACCACGGGCTTGTACGGCAAGTCTCCGGCATATTACGACCAGAACTTGGTACTGTTTGCGACTGGGTTCCTTGATGGGCGATATCACTTCGGACCTCAAGGGGAGTTGAAAGTACGGTGGAAGCGCGGATGAACGAAGCAACGCGGGGGTGGGCGATCGGCGGAATGTTAGCGGCCTTTCTGGCTGCGTGGCCGATCGCTGCTCAAAAGCCGCATGCTCCGGCCTCCGCGGAAAAAACCCGCCAGGTACTGATCGGCAATGCGCATGCGCTGGAGTCGCGGGGGCGTCCCGACATGGCGGTGCAGATCTGGCAGCAGGTTCTGCTCTCCGATCCGAACAACGTGGAAGCACTGGTGGGGCTGGCGCGGGATTACAAGCTAAGCGGACACCTGAAGGAATCGCAAGACACGCTGGAGCGGCTGCGCTCGGTCCACCCGGGTGATCCCAACATCGCGAAGATTGAAGCGCTGGCCAGTACCAATGCGCAGAGCGATCAGCTGCGCCAGGCAGGCGAGCTCGCGCGGCAGGGACGCAACGACGAGGCGATGAGCATCTATCGCCAGCTTTACGGGGAGCATCCTCCGGAGGGCGACATCGCGCTGGCCTATTACCAGACGCTCTATGGCACGCTGCGCGGCAAGGAGCAGGCAATCGCTGGATTGCGCGCGCTTTCAACCCGCAATCCGGGGAACCCTCAGTACGCCGTGGCGCTGGGAAGGATGCTCACGTATGAGGCGCGGACGCGGGCGGAGGGCATTCGGATTCTGCAGGCGCACGCGCAAAGCCAGGAAGCGCGCGATGCTCTTCGGCAGGCGCTGATCTGGGATGCGGCCAATCCGAACTCGGCATCGGAGCTGCGCCAGTATGCGAAGGAGCATCCGCAGGATACGGAGATTGCACGTCATCTGAAGGAAGACGAAGCGAAGCTGGCACAGATCAACTCCGGTTTGGCGCGTACGGCCGCGGAGCAGGCCGCGTTCGCGGCGTTGAATGCCCATCGGCTGGATCTTGCGCAGTCGCGCTTCATGGCGATCTTGAACAAAGAGCCGCGCAACAGCCGGGCCGCCGCAGGCATGGGTTTTGTGCGCATGCAGCAGAAGAACTTTAGCGCGGCGATTAGCTACTTTGCCCAGGCCGAGGAGTACGGCTACCGCGCGACCATCATTCAGAATGCGCTAGAGTCGGCGCGCTTCTTTAACTCGCTCTCGGAGGCTGCGCAGGCGTTCGATCAGGATCAGCTGGATGTGGCCGCTGCGAAGTACAGGGACGCGCTGGCGATGCGGCCGCGGAGTCCTGAAGCACTGAACGGTCTGGCAGGGGTGTACACGAAGCAGCAGCAATACACGCAGGCCGCCGCCACCTATGACGAGATCCTGAAGATGCAGCCACGCAATGCGGATGCGTGGCGGGGGCTGTTTCTGGCCTATGCGCGCGACGGACAGAATCAACGAGCGCTGGAGACGGCAAACCGCTTTCCGGCGGCGGTGAGAGACACGCTGGGACGCGATCCGGAGTATCTGCGCACGCTGGCCACCGTGTATCGCGCGATCAACCGGCCCGATGAGGCACAGCGGGTACTGATGCAGGCGCTGTCACTTCCCTTCCCGGAGAATGGCGCCCATCTGAAGGCGGACACGAAGCTGCAGTATGCGGGGATCCTGATGGAGGCGCAGCGCTTCGATCAGGCGGCGGAGATGTACACGCAGATTCTTACGGACGATCCCAGCAATGTGTCGGCGTGGATGGGACTGGTGAGCGCGCATCATCAGATGAACCTGGACAACGCGGCGATTGCCGATGTGGAGCGCATGCCGCCCGCCACCTACGAGGCATCGCTGGCGGATACCGGGTTCTTGACGATGCTGGCGGGGATCTATCAGCAAGCGAATCGCTTCGACGTCGCGCAGAGCCTGCTGGATCGCGCGGTCAAGCTGGAGACGGCCAACGGCAGAAAGCCGAGCGTGCAGCTGCAACTGCAGATTGCGGCGGTTGACCTGCACAACGGCAAGACCCACGAAGCGTACGCGATTTATCGGCAGGTACTCAGCGCGCATCCCGACCGGCTCGACGCATGGAAGGGACTAATCGCCTCGCTGCAGGCTACGAACCACTCGAATGAGGCTCTGCAGCAGATTGGGCTGATCCCGCCAGCGGTACGGAAGCAGCTGGAGGCGGACGTGGAGTTTGTGCAGACCGAGGCGAGCGTATATGCCGCCACGGGGGAAACGGCACAGGCTTTCTCCTGCATGAACCGGGTGCAGAGCTACTATGCCCGGCTGCACACGCCGGAGCCTCCCAATGTGGCGATCCAGAATGCATGGCTGCTGTACAACACCGGGAACGACCGAAGCCTGTACGGGGCGCTAATGCGGCTGGGATCGCGGCAGGATCTGACTGCGCCGCAGCGGGAGACGGTACAGACGATCTGGGCCAATTGGAGCGTGAAGCGCGCGTCGGCCGCAATGGAGAACAATAACGGCGAGCGCGCGGTGGCGATTCTGGAAGCAGCGTCCGCGGCGTTTCCCGATAACCTGACGGTGCGCAAGGTGCTGGCCGGCGGCTATCTGCAGACGGGCAGACCAAGAGAGGCTCTGGCGATCTTCAAGAGCGTTCCGATGGAGGATGCCACGCCAGCGGATTTTCAGACGGCGATCGGAGCGGCATTGGGAGCCAAGGATCGGAATCAGGCAGAGCAGTGGCTGCGCCTGGCGCTCGACCGGTTCCCGAACGATTATCGGGTTCTGGGCATGGCGGCACGGTATGAGCAGGCTCGCGGGGACAATCAGCGCGCGGCGGATTACTGGCGAGCGGCGCTGGCGGCGACGCCCAAGGTTTCCGCAACGGACAAACTCGCGCACGAGCTGGCCTATCCCGATCAGGATACGCGTCCACACAAGGTCAGAACCGCGGCCGAACTGCAGGATCTGCTGAATCCGAACAACGAGCCGTTTCCCAAGACGGCCAAGCTGCCGCCTCTGCCTTCGTATGGCTTCGATCCCTACAACGGCACGGCGCCGGTAGTGCCTGCAGCGCAGCCGGCGACTCAACCCGAGGTCAACGCGCCGGCCACTACGGAGATCCCGATCCCTGGCCCGAGCGTGGCGCCGCAGGGCGCTACGCCGAATGCGGTTCCGCCGGCGTCAGCGAGCCCCGAGCCGCGCAAGCGCACGCACAAGTCGTCCACGGGAGGACCGGGCGGCTATACGGGCGTGATGCATATACCGGCGTCGGAGGAGGACGTG
>CBJOJD010000250.1:0-8225 GCA_966443485.1 uncultured bacterium
CTCCGCTTCCCTGCCCGGAAGCCCGCGTCCCAATGTCCGGCGGGAGCAGGCCGACAGCTGAGGGTCGAGGATGCTCTAGACTGAAGTTGCGCTATGTCTTTTATCAGCATCTTTGGCAATCAGTACGAGCCCGAAAAACCCGAATCGCCGCAGGAGCCCGAAGAGGCAGCGGAGAAGAAGTCCGGCTTTTTCAGCCGGATGAAACAGGCGGTAACCCGCACCCGCGAGTCCTTCACGGAAAAGATCGAAGGCATCGTGGCCATGACCCGCATGGTCGACGAGCGGGACCTGGAAGATCTGGAGGCCGCGCTGCTCACCAGCGATTTGGGCGTCCAGACGACCACCGAGATTCTGGACGCATTGCGAGAGCGGGCCAGGCGGCAAGCGATCGAAGGTGGCGCCGAGCTCCGCGCTCTCCTCAAGACGCAGATTCGGGCCATTCTGGAGGCGCCGGTAAAGCCGATTCCGAATCCTGCCGATCCTCCCAAGGTCACCTTCCTGGTGGGCGTAAATGGCACCGGCAAGACGACTACGAGCGGAAAGCTGGCGAACTGGTCCAGATCGCAGGGCCGGAGTGTGCTGCTGTGCGCGGCAGATACGTTTCGCGCCGCTGCGATCGAGCAGCTTGAGGTGTGGGCGGGACGATCCGGCGTGGAGATGATCAAAACGCGCCACGGGGGAGATCCAGCGGCAGTTCTTTACGACGCCATGACTGCCGCCAAGGCCCGCAACATAGCGGACTTGTATGTCGATACGGCTGGACGGTTACACACCAAAAGTGGATTGATGGACGAGCTGGAGAAGATGCGCCGCACGGCCAAGCGACTGATTCCCGATGCGCCGCATGAGGTTCTTCTGGTGATGGACGCGACCACGGGGCAGAACGGACTGCAGCAGGCCCGGCTGTTCACGCAATCTGCGGGCGTAACGGGTATTGTCCTCACCAAGCTGGATGGGACGGCTAAGGGTGGGATCGCGGTCGCCATCGCACGGGAGCTCAATCTGCCGGTGCGATTTGTCGGGGTCGGCGAAAAGATGGAGGACTTGCTGGAGTTCTCCCCCGAGGCCTTTGTAGATTCGCTGCTTGGATAAGGCAGAAACTTGGGAGCAGGGACTAGAACGTGAATCAGTCCGAGCGCGATGTCTACTGGATGCAGCGGGCGCTGGAGTTGGCGCGGCGCGGGATCGGAGTTACGTCTCCCAACCCTGCGGTGGGCTGTGTCATTCTCGACCGCGCTGGGCAGGTCATCGGCGAAGGCTGGCACGAATACGACCTGCTGGATCATGCCGAAGTTGCAGCGCTGAAGATCGCCAGGGAGCACGCAGCCGAGCGACTCAAGGGCGGCACGGCTTACGTAACGCTGGAGCCCTGCAACCACACCGGGCGGACCGGGCCCTGCACTCAGGCGCTGATTGAGTCAGGCGTTAAGCGAGTAGTGGCGGCGACTGCGGATCCTAATCCCCACGTGGCCGGTCATGGCATGGAGCGGCTGCAAGCGGCGGGCATCGAGACTCTCTTGGGCGTATGCCAAATGGAGGCGCGGCGCATCAATGAGGGATTTGCGCACTGGATCCAGTACAAGCGTCCGCTGGTGCTGATGAAGGTGGCCATGACCCTGGACGGCCGGATTGCTCCTCCACCGGGCGTGCACACAGCGCATTCGCCCTTCTGGATCACGAGCGAAGCGGCACGGCGGGCGGTACAGCCCTTGCGCTGGCAGGCCGATGCGGCATTGACGGGAGTTGACACGGTTCTAGCCGACGATCCCCTGCTCACCGATCGAAGCGGGCTGCGGCGGCGAAGGCCCTTGCTGCGGGTCGTGCTGGATTCAGCACTGCGCATGCCTCTGGACTGCAAGATGGTGGAGACCGCGGATCATGACCTGCTGATCTACACCGTATCGAAGGACGAGAAGCGCATCGAGCAGCTCTTGGAGCGAGGCGTGCAAGTCGAAGTATTGCCGGCAGAGAGCGGGCGCGTGCCGCTCGGTCGGGTATTGGACCATCTAGGAGCTGCGGGGATACTGACGCTGCTGACTGAGACAGGAACCCGACTGAATACAGCCCTGCTGGCCGGCGGATTAGTGGACCGGGTGCATCTCTTCGTGAGTCCGCAGATTATGGGTTCAGACGCGGTGCCGGCGTTTCGGGGCATAGCTCCGCCCATCCGGATGAATGCCGTGGAAGTGGAGCGCTACGAGAATGATCTGGGGCTGTGCTCGTTGTTGAAGGATCCGTGGCCGCAGGCTAACTAAACCCCTGGGGCTGAGAAAAGCGGGGCATTGCACCCCGCTTTCAGCGCGACGCCGCAGGGGTCCTTAGCAGGGGAAGCCGAAGGACTGAGGCGAATTCTGGAGGTCACCGAAGGGGTTGACCGCCTCTCCATTGGCCAGGGCAGACGTCACCGTCGGAACGGGCATGCAGTGTTCAAACACAAAATCCTGGCCGAAGCTTAACTTAGTGGGCTGGTCTAACTTCAATTTGAGACCGAGCGGATTGGAAACGGTCGCCGTGGAGGGCTTCATCGACTTGCGGGAGATGACATCGCGCTGGAGTTGGGGGGCCATACTAGTCCTTTCGTTGGGTTTGCTTACTAAGACAACGGTGCTCGACTGGACGAACGTGCTCGCTCCAGACGAAAGGATGTTCTATAGAAACAAGGCAGAATACGGGTCGCAGGCAGCTCTTCCTGCTGAGGGCTATCGAGATTCTTCGAGTTTGTCTTCAAACTTTGATGCCGATCAGTGAGAGAGAGATATCTGATCGACTAAAAAAAGATGCGGAAACCAGATCAGGTTGTGCCGCAATCTTTCGACTTACGAGCGAAGAAAAGAACCAACCGTTGCCTCAAACGTTACTCCGGGTCCGAATCGGTGTCAAGGCTTGAGTAACCGGAATTCCAGTGAATCGGATTACTTAGGTGCATTGGACGAGGCGCGGAGTGTAGCGAATTGGGACAGTGCGGTCACGCCGCTAAACTAAGAGCATGTTTACGGGGATTATCGAGCAAACGGGAACACTGATCGGCTTGGCGAGCAGGGGCGGAGTGCGCCGGATTACGGTGGAGGCGCCTGGGTTGGCGGGGCGCTTGCGGGAGGGCGATTCGCTGGGCGTCTCCGGAGTGTGCCTGACCGCGTTGGACGTAAATCCTACGTATTTTCATGCGGATCTGGCTCATGAGACGCTCGACCGGACCTCTCTGGGAGCGCTGCAGGCGGGAGCCAAGGTGAACTTGGAGCTGCCGACGGCCGCTGGCACGCCATTGGGCGGGCATGTCGTGCAGGGTCACGTAGATGGAACCGGAAGCCTTGTCTCGCTGGAACCAGTGATCTCGCCCAGCGACCCCGGGTTCGACCGCCAGACGACCGACTGGACGCTCAAAGTCCGGATCCCCGAGAACCTCCGTAAGTGGATGGTTCCAAAGGGGTCTGTGGCCCTGGAAGGCATCAGTCTAACGATCGCCGACTTCGATGGGGAGCTTGTTACGGTGGCTATTCTGCCCCTGACCTACTGGCGGACCAATCTGCATGTCCTGTCCCCCGGAGCTCCGATCAATATCGAGGCGGACGTGCTGGTGAAACTGGCGTATGCGCAGATGCAGGAGCAGAAGAAGACCGAATTTGAGCTCACCGAGGGATGGCTCGTAGCCAACGGGTATTGATCAGCTTCGGGCGGCGGCGCGGTCCTATTCCGTTCCCCTGCTGGTCTAGTCCGGTCTCGGGACGGAACGAACGCTTCCCACTCGCTCCACGTCTATGAATCAGAAAGCACTGCTACTCTTGGAGTGATGTTGGAGATCAGGCCGGTGTAGCGTACGAACCGGCGAATGGGATATGGCAGAGTTCGTCATCAAGATGGCCGATGAGCGCGGCCGCATACAGGAGCAGGTGCAGACGGCTGCGACGGCGGAGGAACTGCGCGCCCGCTTTACCCACGCCGGCTATCACGTCTTCTCGGTAAAGGCTCGAGGGGGACTGCCCGGAGTGTCCCGGCGCAAGGTAAAGCTGGAACCCTTCCTGATCTTTAACCAGCAATTCCTGACCTTGATTCGTGCCGGGCTGCCCATCCTGGGATCGCTCCAGATGCTGGGCAAAACGCAGAAGAACCGCTATTTCGCGGCGCAGCTGGACGACGTGTCCACGCGGGTGAAGACGGGAGAATCGCTCTCGGCCGCATTCGAGGCGCAGAGCGGCTTTCCACTGATGTACACGACAACCCTGCTGGCCGGCGAGCGCTCCGGCAATCTGCAGGAGGTTCTGGACCGGTACGTCAGCTTTCAGCGGATCACCCTGACCTTTCGCAAGAAACTGATCACCTCGCTGATTTATCCCAGCGTGCTGCTGGCCCTGGTGTTTGGGTTGATGACGTTCATGTTCACCTTCGTCATCCCGCAGTTTTCGCAACTGTTCGACCAATTGGGCAGCAAGCTTCCAGCGATCACGCTCTACCTGCTGAACTTCGGGAAATGGCTGCAGCACAGTATCGTGTACATCCTGCTGGGTCTTATAGTGGCCGTGATTGCAGGATGGCGCTTTGCCGCGACGGATCGCGGGCGGGACACCGTGGACGGTATCCGGGTGGGATTACCGGTAATGGGCAAGATCTGGCTCAAGTATCAGGTAGCCCTCTTTGCGCGCACATTGTCGACGCTGCTAACCGGCGGCCTGCCGCTGGTGCCTTCGCTGGAGACGGCGGCGCGCTCCATCTCATCGCCCCGGGTCTCGAAGGCGGTCATGTCGTCGATCGAGACGGTGCGCGAGGGCAAGAGCCTTGCGGACTCGCTGACCAAGACGGGGGTTTTTCCGGACCTGGCTACGGAGATGATCGGCGTGGGTGAGCAGACGGGCGCGTTGCCGGCGATGCTCAACTCCGTAGCCGAGTTCTTCGAAGAGGACGTTTCCACGGCGTTGACGGCGGCTCTAGCACTGATTGAGCCGATCATCCTGATCATCATGGGCATCGTGGTGGTCATCATTCTCATCTCGCTTTACCTGCCCATCTTTTCGATGGGATCGGGGGCGGCGGGTCAGGTATAAGGCTTTATGGCTGAGACACTCTCCATTCCCCTTCCCAGTGCCCAGGACGAGCGGGCCACGGCGGAGTTGCTGGCGCGGCGTTATCGCGCCGAATTCGTCGACCTGAAGAATTTCAGGATTCAGCACGACCTGTTGCGCACGGTGCCGGTCGAGCTGATGTTCCGCTACAACTTTGTCCCTATCGAGCAGCAAGGCGATGCGCTGGTGATTGCGGTCTCCGATCCATCTCAGCTGATGGTGCTGGATGAGATATCGGGGCTGCTGGGTCATCGCATCATCGCCCGCGTGGCGACGCTCTCGCAGATCACCGATCTGCTGAAGAAGACGGAGCAGTCGCAGCGCGTGCTGGAGGAAGCCAGCGAGGGACTCACCTTCGATGTGGTTACCGGGGATGAGAACGCGGACGAGAACATCTCGATTGAGAAGCTCACCCGCGAAGAGGACATCAGCCCGATTATCCGCCTGGTGGATACCACCATCTTCACGGCGCTGGAACGCCGCGCATCGGATATTCACATCGAGACCAACGATGATTCCGTGATCGTGAAGTACCGTATCGACGGCGTGCTGCAGATGGCGATGGCGCCGATCGCGCGCGAGCATCACTCCACCATCCTGTCGCGTATCAAGATCATGAGCGAGCTGGATATTGCGGAGCGGCGCGTGCCCCAGGACGGGCGATTCCGGGTTCGCTATAAGGGGCGACTCATCGACTTCCGTGTCTCGATCATGCCGACGGTTCACGGCGAGAATGCGGTGCTGCGCGTGCTCGACAAGGAGTCGATGAGCGAGAAGTTCCGCAACCTCACCCTGGATGTGGTGGGCTTCGCGGACTCCGATCTGAAACGCTTCCGCCGCTACATCCGCGAGCCTTACGGGATGGTGCTGGTGACCGGGCCGACGGGTTCCGGCAAGACCACCACGCTGTATGCCGCGTTGAACGAGATCAAGAGCGACGAAGACAAGATCATCACCATTGAAGATCCTGTCGAGTACCAGATTCGCGGCATCACGCAGATCCCGGTGAACGAAAAGAAGGGTCTGACCTTTGCGCGAGGACTGCGCTCGATTTTGCGTCACGATCCGGACAAGATCCTGGTAGGCGAAATCCGCGACCAGGAGACGGCGCAGATCGCCATCAACTCGGCACTTACGGGCCACCTGGTGTTCACCACGGTCCACGCCAATAACGTGGTGGACGTGCTGGGCCGCTTCCTGAACATGGGCGTGGAGGCTTACAACTTCGTTTCAGCACTGAACTGCATCTTGGCGCAACGGCTGGTGCGTACGATCTGCGATTACTGCGCGCGCACGGTTCACCACGGGGACGATGTACTGTGGACCTCGGGGCTGGATCCTGCCGAGTGGCGGGACTTCGGTTTTCGCGAGGGAGCAGGGTGCATTGAGTGTGGCGGGACGGGGTATCGAGGTCGTACTGCCATTCACGAACTTCTGGACTTGACCGACCCCATCCGTGAGTTGATTCTGGAGAAGAAGCCGACATCGGAGATTCGCAAGCTGGCGCAGAAGGAAGGCATGAGCTTCCTGCGCGAGTCGGCGATCGATCGTGTGAAGCGCGGGTTGACCACGCTGAAAGAGATCAACAAGGTTACGTTCATCGAGGCGTCGCGATAGTGGCACTGTTAGGAAAGAACCATTCGCCGGCAAATCAGCCTGCGCACCGTCCGCCCGCGGCCATTGAGGTCGCCCCGGAAGGAGTGCTAGCGGCGGCCCTTCCGGGAAAGGGTCAGGCGCCCGTGTATGCCTTTGCGTCTCTGCCGCCCGGAGCGCTCGTGGCGGGGATCGCCGAGTCCAACCTGCGGTCTGCGGAGGCAGTATCGGAGGCCATCCGCAGCACGCTCGACCAAGTATCGCCCCGCCTGCATTCGGTGACGCTGATCGTGCCGGACACATCGGCGCGGGTGTTTGTGCTGGACTTCGATTCCCTGCCCCCCAAGGCTGCGGAGGCAATTCCGGTGCTGCGGTTCCGGCTGCGCAAGATGGTGCCCTTCGATGTGGAGCACTCCGCGCTGAGCTACCAGGTGCTGTCGCACCGGGACGACGCGGACGGCACCATGAAGGTACTGGCGACCGTTATGCCGGGGCCGATTCTGGCCGAGTATGAAGCGGCCGTACGGGCGGCAGGTTACGAAGCGGGCGCAGTTTTGCCTTCGAGCCTGGCCTCACTGGCAGCGCTGGATTCGCTGGAGCCGGTACTGGCGGCGAACCTGAGTAGCGGGGCATTAACTACTTCCATCACCAGCGGTCAGGATCTGCTGCTGTACCGCACCATCGATCTTCCCAATGATCCCGCTAGCCGGGTGGCAGAGGTACAACGCGGTATTGCAGTCGCGGCTGCCTACTACGAGGACAAATTGATGGGCCGTCCGCAGCGGCTGCATTATGCGGGAGCCGTGGATGTGCGGGAGTTTAGCCGAGCGATCGCGGATGCAGAGCTCCCCGTGGTGGAGATCGCGCCGACGCCGGCAGTGGGCCTTGCCACGGCCGTCGGCCCGGTTGGATTCGCGGGTGTAACGGGCGCTCTGGCGGGGGTGGCGTGATGCGGATATCGGTTAATTTAGCATCGCGACCTTTTGCCGATCTTGGCCCGGCGCTCAAGCGCCTGCGCATTGCCATGGGGGTCATGGCGGCGGTGGCGATTGCGCTGGGGTTCGGGCTGCACTCTCTCCACAGCAAGGCCGAGGCCGCGCGCGCCCGAGAGCACTCGCTGGACGGAGCCATCGGCCGCGTGAATCAGGAGCGCCAGGGCTACCAGAACATGATGCGCCAGCCGGACAACGCCCAGGTGCTGGCCCAGTCGGAGGCACTGAACAAGCTTCTCGACGAGAAGTCCTTCTCCTGGACGCTGGCTATGGAAGATCTGGAGACGGTGCTGCCGGGCGGAGTGATGGCCACCACCCTGGAGCCGATCCGAGACAGCAAGACGGGAGACATCACTTTGCATCTGCGGGTGATCGGACCGCGAGATCTGGCCATCAAGCTGGTGGCGAATCTGGAGCATTCGCGGCGCTTCCGGCAGCCGCGCATTGTGGGTGAGAGCGCTGAGGTCACGGGAGGTCCCGGAGAGCGGCTGGCTCCCGTCAGCCTTTCGAACCGCGTAAATTTCGACGTTCTGGCGGACTACATTCCAGCCACTCCGGAAGAGCGCAAGGCCGGTCATCAAAAGAG
>CBJOJD010000251.1:0-8213 GCA_966443485.1 uncultured bacterium
GGAACGTCGCTCGTCAGTGAACCGAAGTCCCTGCGGAAGACGCACCTCTTTCGCCAGAGCCGTCGCTCTTACCTCATATGTTTACCCGTTTCTCAGGGCCGAGGCAAGTCGTCTCTCCGAAATCAGCTAAATTTCCCCTGCTTTTTTCCTGATTTTGCCTGAAATGTGGATGGGAATCGATGGAGAGGAATTGGCACCCAGCTTCAACTGACCTGGAAATAGGTTGGGGCGCGATGGACGGCGCTCCTTGCCCTCCGTCCATCGCGCGCTGGTCCGCTGTTCTACGGACGATCGCTGTCGTAAGTCGTGTTCTCCCGATCGCGATTGCTGCGCTCGGTGCTGTTGTCCATGTTTCGGGCCGCGTCCTTCACGTTGCCCCAGGCCTTTTCGACCTTGCCCTTCACCTGCTGAGTCGCACCGTCCACTTGGGTTTTGGTGTCGCCGGTCCACTCGCCAACTTGCCGTTTTGCGCGGCCCGCTGCGTCGTCAATTGTGCCCTTCACGTTATCTTTGTTCATTTGTCCACCTCCGTGGGTTCGTGTCGGTCAAATCATGAAACGCTCATTGCGTCTCCAGCACGTGCTCGCCGGCTCACTTACACTACGGGTCGCCGGCCGGAGATCAACTGCAAGATCAGCACAATCACCGCAGCGACCAGCAGCAGATGAATGAATCCTCCCAGGGTGTAACTACTCACCAAGCCCACCAACCACAAGACGAGGAGGATTACAAAAATTGTCCAAAGCATCCTTTACCTCCCGAGGCATGAATTGCACCTCGACTTACAACATCAGCTTTGGACGCACTGCCCTCGTGACAAGGTTGTTCCTCAATCTGGAAACGAACGCCTAGCGATTTATTTGCGCAAGCTTTCTTCCCCGCTCTGCTGCGACCCGCAAACTGTGCATCCAAATACAACAAGACGTTCAGCTTGCGATGGCGCATCGCAGCGTCATCGCGCACGTCCACACGCCACGAAAGGAGACAAAAAATGCTTCTGGCGATTCTTCTTATTCTGCTGATCTTGGGCTTTGGCTATGGCGGATATCGAGTGGGGCCGGGTTGGGGATATTACGGCGGCGGTGGAGTTAGCCTGATTCTCACCATCGTGCTGATCCTGCTGTTACTGCGCGTCATCTAGCGGCAGCCAGCCGATCGGTATCTCGATCTGGATGGATCGCTGGCCTGCGTCATGGCCCGCGATCCATCGCAACCATTTCTTACGAGAGTTGTGCGGCCTTACCCCACGCGCTCAACACAATCTCACCCAGAGCTTTGCGTTCCCTCGGTGCGATCTCCTGCTGCAGCATCTGTTCGCTCTTCAGGGCAGAGGGTTCTCCCTGATATCCCAGGGCAATCACCGACCCAGGCAGAAAGTCCTCCGGAAAGCCGAATAACTGGCGTGCCTTTTCGCGGCTGAATCCAGCCATCTGGTGCGTATGCAGGCCGAGCGCCATCGCCTGATAGCAGAGCGTAATCGACGCCGCTCCCAGATCGAACAGGGCCACGCTGTTGTCGCTTCCATTGTGAGAGAACTTCGTCTTGGTCACGCCCATGATCAACACCGGCGCGGACTTGGCCCACACCTGATTGAACTCTCCCAGCGAATCGAAGATCTTCTGATACGTGTCCGATCCACGATGTCCGACAAAAAATCGCCAAGGCTGCTCGTTATACGAAGAAGCCGTCCAGCGCACCGCCTCGAAGATGGTGCGCAAATCCTGTCCGCTCACCTCGCGGTCTGAGAAGGAGCGAGGGCTCCAGCGATGGCGCACCACGGGCAAGATGTCTTCCGTTGCCGGCGCCTGTTTGAGTTGGTTCACTTCCGTTGCGGTGAGACTCATGCGATCTGCTCCTATGCCAATCTTTGGGGAAACTGCATCAGCTTGGATTCGCGCCTTCCACTCCAGGATTCCCTATTTCGCTTGGCCTGGCGCCGGTCGCCTCGAGCTGGACAACGCTGATCCCAAACCCCTTCCAGTAGACTGAACCAAGCATGAACTTCGCAAGACGATGCGGTGGTCTAGGGCTTGCTCTGTTGCTCACGGCCTTATCCGGCTGCGGCACTCCGGGAGCACCCGAGCCTCCCTCGCTGAACCTGCCCGAAAAGATCAGCGACCTCGCCGCCAGCCGCGCCGGCGATCAGGTGGTCCTCACCTGGGTCACACCCCGTCGCAACACCGACAAAATCGTCCTCAAAACCAGCGTCGCCGCGCACATCTGTCGCCGCGAAGGGGACGGTTCCTGCGCCGCGGTGGCTGACGTGACGGTTACGCCGGGTGCTCCCGGCTCGTACACCGACACGCTAACCGGTTCCCTCCGCCAAGGTGCTCCGCGCCCGCTCACGTATCTGATCGAGTTGAACAACCGCCGCGGCCGTTCCGCGGGTCTCTCCAATCCAGCGGTCGTGCTGGCCGGGCAAGCTCCCGGCGCGGTGACTGAACTATTCGCTCAAGTGCGCAAAGCCGGCATCGTCCTTCATTGGGGTAGCACCAGCCCCGGCACCAAGATCCGCCTCCATCGCAAGCTCCTCACTGCGCAACCCGCCAAGAAGGATGCTGGCCCTCTTGCTGCGCCGGCGCCGCCAGAAGAGCAAAACCTCATCGTCAACTCCGCGGGTGGACGCGCCCTCGACAAGGACATCGTCTTCGGCAACGCCTACGAGTACCGAGCCCAGCAGATCGCCCAGATCGATATCGATGGCAGAACCGTGGAACTCCCTGGCCCGGTCTCCGATCCGATCCGCGTCGAGGCGCTGGATGTGTTTCCTCCAGAGCCGCCCACCGGACTCGCTGCCGTAGCCACTGCCCCGGCGGATGGCACCCCCGCGGCCGTCGATCTCAACTGGGAGCCCAACCTAGAAGCCAACCTGGCCGGCTACATCGTCTACCGCCGCCAAACCGCTGGGGATGCATGGCAGCGCGTCTCTCCGGCGCAGCCCGTTACCGCGCCCGCATTTCACGATGCCCGGGTGCAGCCTGGCCAGAGCTATCAATATGCTGTCAGTGCTGTCGACCAGGCAGGACACGAGAGCGGCCGCTCAACTCCAGCCGCGGAGACCGTGCCCACCGAGTAGCGAAGTCTTTGTTACTCGGATCAGGACTCCTCGACGCTGTGCACACAGCTCCAGCGGAAGGCGTTGGGCTCGTTTCGCTTGGCGGCGTACAGCGCCAGATCCGCCACTTTGTAGAGCCCTTCCTGCGTCAGGCTGTCCTCGGGATACATGGCCGCTCCGATGCTGCATCCCACCGCCAACATGACATCGCCATACGGGACAGGCGCGCTAAAGCTCGCGGCGATCCTGCGGCAAACCGCCTCGATTCCAGCCTTGTCCGCGGTCGAGACCACCAGCACCCCGAACTCATCGCCACCCAGGCGCGCCGCGCAGTCCGATTCCCGCACCGCCGCCCGCAAGCGGCGCGCAGTCTCCGTCAGCACCGCGTCTCCGGCGTCATGACCAAACTCGTCATTAATCTGCTTGAAGCGGTCAAGGTCGACCAAAAGCAGGCCAAAGGAGCTTCCTTCGCGCCGAGCCAACGCCAACTGCGCGCGGAACTGCTCGGTGAACATGCGCCGGTTGGGCAGACTCGTCAGCATGTCCTGGTAAGCGATCTCCTCCAGATGGTGATGGCTCTCCACCAGTTCGGCTGTGCGTTCCGCCACCTGGCGCTCCAACAGTTCCTTCTGGGCCACCAGCACGCGCACTCGATAACGCCACAGTGCCCGTCCTCCTGCCAAAGCAATCGCGAGACAACAGGCGATGAACCACCAGGATTCCCACCAGGGAGGCCGGATGGAGAAGGCGAAACGCGCCGGAACCGGACTCCACGCGCCGGTCGGTCCGGCAGCAATCACCTCAAAAACGTAGTGACCCGCTGGAAGTCCGGCATAGTGAACATCCCGCTGGCGGGTCTCGTTCCAACTCTTTTCATACCCCTGCAGTCGGTACCGAAAGCGCATGTGGCTTTCGGAGGCATAGCTCAAGGCGCTGAAGCGAAACAGAAGGCCGCTCTGATGGTGCGATAGCTTCGGCTTGTCCTCTAAGCGAAACTCCTGCGCGTCTCCTGTGATCGCCGTCAGAACGGCCGTCGGAGGAGAATTCGGGATCGCATTCGGCAGGCGGGTGAAGCGGGACAGGCCTCGCGACGTTCCGACCCAGACGTTGTCTTGCCCGTCGACATACAAAGCGCGATCGTTTCCGTCATCCCAGATCAAGCCTTCTTCGGTGCCGTAGTGAACCCACTGTCCGTTGCTCAAAACGCTCACGCCGTTGTCGGTCAGGGCCCAAAGCTGCTCCTCCCTGTCGAATGTCAGGGCGTACACCAGGTCGGAGGAGAGCCCGTCCTGCTGTGAGAAGTGGGTTGCGCGGGTCCGACCCCCATCGACCTGGAGGCGTGTGACTCCGAGGGCGTCGCGGTAGGTGACCCAGATAGCGCCCTGACCTGACGCAATCGCGTTCAACGTCCCCGACTTGAGCCCGTCCCTCGAGGTAAAAACGCGCCATTGCTTGCCATCGAAACGGGCCAGACCCACGGAGCTGGCGATCCACACCACACCGCGTTGGTCGACCAGGATGTCGCGAAAACGCGCCTCGGCGCTGATCCCGGGAATATCCACGTTCTCGAATCGCAGTTCGCCGGCAGCCTGGGCCGGTCCGCGGCTGCGAAAACAGCCTCCTGCCCCTACACCCCACAGGCGTCCTTCGCGATCGAATGCTATGCGTGCAGCGTGTGTGATCTTCAGGCCCGACCGAGGTCCGTAAGTCTGCAGCAGGCGACCATCTGCGCTGAAACGGCTGATTCCCCCGGTATGACTCCCGACGAAGATGTCCCCGTCAGGCGCCTCCACCAAGCTCAGGATTCTGCCGGCATCCTTCTCAAACTTGCCTGCCAGCTGGCGCTCTGGCCGGTCATCCCGATCCAGAATGCTGATTCCACCGCTGGTTCCCACCCACGTCTGTCCTGCGTCGTTGCGCAACACCGACCAGATCGCGTTATCGAGCAGGCCATCTTCCTTCTTCCAGGAGAGCCACTCCCCATGGCCCAGGCGTCGGACCAGGCCGCCCCCGAAGGTTCCCAGCCACAGCGTCTCTTCGCGATCCACGAGCACCGGACCGACCGCGTCTACCGGCAGCCCATGCTCGGAGTCGATGAGCATCCGCTTGGCTCCCTCTAGAACCACAATCCCGGAATCGCTCGAGACATAGAGCCGCCCGTGTTGATCGGCGTAGAGGTAGCTGCTCGGCGCATGGGGAATACCGGTCGAGCGATCCACAAATCGCGCTTGCCCGTGAAGGCGTTCATACAGGCGGGTCGAGCTTCGCGCCCAAAAATTCCCCTCGCTATCCTGCGCGAAAGCCGTCCAGGCGTCGGTCGGCAAGCCTGCCGAAGATCCAACCGGCTCTGCGCGGCCGGCCTTTAGGCTCCAAACTTCGCCGCCTTTTCCAAACCACACATCGGTGCTGCTTGCCCAGAAACCTTCAATGTTGCCGCTGACCACTTTGCGATAGTGGTAAGACCCAGCGGCATCGGGCATGCCGACGAAGATTCCGGTGCTGTGGACCAGGTACATCCGTCCAAATTGGTCAAAGGCCACGCGGTGGAACTGCCCTTGCGTTCCCACGTCCACGGTCTTGAATACCGAGCCAACCTGGCGCGCAATCCCGTTCTGCGTCGCTACCCAGAGCACGCCGTCCGGCGAGGTGGCCAGGCTCCGGACCTCGGTGTTCGGCAGGCCCTCAGCGCGGCCAAAATGACGAAACTCGCTGCCGTCGTAGCGAAAGAGCCCGTTGTCGGTTCCTGCCCAGATAAATCCAGTGGAATCTTGCAGAAGGCAGTTGATCGCCAGGTTCGACAGCCCCTCCGCCGACCCGTACTGGCGGAAGGTGTACCGCTGGGCGAAGGCATGCCCTACTGAACTCAGCGCCAGTGCTGTCCAGAGACAAGCGACGTTCATGCGGGCAGACCAGGACATGGTTCTGGTTCTCTTTATCGGCAGATGGCGTCCGTCCTCTAAAACCGCCCGCCCTCCTGACCCCAGCTGCTTCCCAATCAGGCAAACAGCTGAACCTCCTCGACCGCCCGATGTGAGGGACAGTTCTGGCATCTTCCCGAGAGATAAGGACCGCTTCCTTTTGCCCCTCCGCACCGGTCCGGCGCTCCTGCCCGGGAGCCAGAACAAGGAGCCGGAACGAAGGTCCGGCGACCGCGTCCGCTACCATGGTGTGGACTAAATATGCGCTACTGCCGCTTCTTATTTGAAGACCGAATCCACTATGGCTCCGTCGAAGATCGCGCCGGCGAAGCCTGGATCGTGGACCTGATCGATGCGCCCGAGGAAGACCTCGCCTTCCATCTCGCTCGCGCCAAGACATCCAAGCTCGTGCCCGATCCTGCGGGACTGGACTTCGAGCCGCTGCCTCTCCGCGCCGCTCAGCTTCTCGCTCCCGTCACGCCCTCCAAGATCATCTGCGTCGGCCGCAACTATCGCGACCACGCCAAGGAGCTTGGCAATGAGGTTCCCGCCGAGCCGCTGCTCTTCTTCAAGCCGCCGTCGGCCCTGCTTGCTCCCGGAGGTGTGGTGCGCATGCCCGCCGCCTCACAGCGCGTGGATTTCGAAGGAGAGCTGGCTCTGGTCCTCGCCCGGCGGGCCTCCCGACTCCCAGCCGATACCGATTGGTCCAGCTATATCCGCGGATACGCCCTGGCCAATGACGTCACCGCCCGCGACCTGCAAAAGAAAGACGGCCAATGGACCCGCGCCAAGGGCTTCGATACCTTCTGCCCGCTCGGGCCCTTCGTCAGCAATGAAGTCGATCCAGCCTCCGGCCTGATCCTCGAGACCCGGGTCAACGGCGAACTTCGCCAGCATGGCTCCACCGCGGACTTCATCTTCACCATCCCCGAGTTGCTGGCCTACATCACCTCCGCCATCACCTTGGAAGCCGGCGACCTGGTGCTGACCGGCACGCCCGCGGGCGTGGCACCGCTCGCGCCAGGCGATCAGGTCGAGATCTCGATGGCTGGCTTGGGCAAGTTGGCCAACAAGTTTCAACCTGAGTGAGAGGTGATGAGCGCTCGGGAATCCTATTCGCGGGTACTCAAGCCCAGCCCCGTCAGCTCGTTTTCTGAGTCGGTCGTGAGCTCCGAGACGCTGTCATCTTGGGCAGTGGAAGCACCGCACATCCTAAGGCACAGAACCAAAGATAGGATGCCCAGGAGAGCGTCAGTGAGCAAAACAATGACCCGTGGCCAATGGCGAGTCGTGTCCCTGTAGAAGAGTCGCCTGCCATCAACGGAATCGTCGATTTCAACTACGGGATGGGCGGCTGGTGAAGACCCAGTTTTAACTTGTGCAAGTTCGGCGCGACCGAGATAAACCACGGACAATGGTCCGAGCGCGTGCGCTCTGGACACTCGGGTCACTGCATGTTCGTCAAATTCTAGATAGGTACCGGTTCCGCTCCCTGCCCCGATCCAGCATATGATGCCTTCATGAGAGCTCTTCCCTGCATGGTACGTGTATCTACTGATTGGATAGACAGGTCCTGAGTAACGGATGTGGGGCTGATCGGCGTCTGGACAGTAGGCATCGTACGCTAGCGGAAAGCAGTATAGGGACAGACCGAGCGGGATTCCAAACGCCCGATTGAATTTAATCGGGCGTTTCTCCTTCCACGCCCTCCAGGTCAAACCCAAGCCCAGCAGATTGGCCAAAACGACCACAGCGGATGTGGCGAGCGTCAGTCCGTCAAGATCACTGGCAAATTTCATCGGAGGGGCAATAGTATTGCAGTGCCCTCAATTTAACAATCCCAGGGACCCTCGCCCACGAGACCGCGTCCTTTCGGGCTTACCCTTGCTGGTCGCTCCCTTGGCGGCCGCCTAGCCGAGTTCAATTCAATCCGGCTTCGAGCTTTCCCTTATAATCGCGTTCGCGGCGGGGCGGCGAACTCTGCCGCGTTGCAAATTCAGGGCCCCTCTGAGCGGAACTCACTCCAGCAATCTCCCCTCGCTTACCGAGCGACCTGCACAACGCCGCACGCACGGAGGATCATATGCCCAAGTTCTCTCTCTCGCCGTCTCTGGTGAGCATGACCCTTGCATGCCCCTGGTCCACTACAACCGTCGCGGGCACAACATCAGCGCCGGGCCGGCGCTCGATGCCCCGGCACGCCCGCGGGAGGGGCACCGCTCGCTCACGGAGATGGTGGG
>CBJOJD010000252.1:0-8193 GCA_966443485.1 uncultured bacterium
AGATCCAGTTGGTCATCACTACGCCACGGGTACTCGGGGTGCCCCGTCCAAGCTCTGCTTGGGCGGGGAGGATCCCATCCATCCTCCTCCCCACCTCCTACCTTCGACCTCACTTGATGTTTCTGAAGGCGACCCGTGTCCAGTACACTGGCGGGCGATGCGAATTGCCTTGTCTTCCCTCTTCTCTAGCGCACTCCGGCGCACGCTGCTGGCCTCGGCCGCAGGCGCTCTGCTGACCGTGTCCGTTGCCCTGCCGGCCCGCGCTCAAGCCAAATCCGGCCACCTGCTCATCTACTCCATCGATGTTGAAGGCGGACAGGCCACCCTTCTCGTCGCCCCCTCCGGCGCCTCCATGCTGGTGGATACCGGCTGGCCCGGCAACAACGGCCGCGATGCCCAGCGTATCGAGACCGCCATGAAGGACGCCGGCATCACCCGTCTCGACCACGTGCTCATCACCCACTTCCATGTCGACCACGTGGGCGGCGTGCCCAACCTGGTCCAGCATGTGCAAGTGGGCGAGTTCATCGACCACGGCGAGAACCGCGAAGACTCCGACATCACCCGCCACGACTACGCTGCCTACGTGAAGGCCATCGCCGGCAAACCCCGCCGCATCGTGCACCCTGGCGACACCATTGATCTCGGCGGCCTCACTGCCGTGATCCTCACCGCCGACGGCGAGCACATCAAGGCTGTCCCCGGCATCACGCCCAAGCCCAACTCCTACTGCGCCAGCGAGCCCAAGGCTGAGGCCGATCCCACGGAGAACGCGCGCTCCACCGGCTTCCTGCTCACCTATGGCAAGTTCCGCTTCCTCGACCTGGGTGACCTCACCAAGGCCAAGGAGATCGCGCTGGTCTGTCCCAACAATCCCATCCCCCCCATCGACCTCTACCTGGTCACGCACCACGGCTTCAATCTGTCCAACTCGAAGGCCATCGTGGACGCCATCCATCCCCGCGTGGCGATCATGAACAACGGCGCGCACAAGGCCGGCAGCCCCGAAGCCTGGCAGACCGTGCACGACAGCCCTGGCCTCGAGGACCTCTACATGGCCCACACCGCCGAGGACTCCGATGCCGCTCACAACAGCCCCGAGGCCCTCATCTCCAATCCCAAAGGCACCCCTACCGACGGAGCCTACTTCAAGGTCGTGGCCAACGCCGACGGCAGCTTCAGCGTGACCAACACCCGCACCGGCAAAACCAAGGACTACCCGCGTAAGTAGCTCGTATGTACCTGCGTGCCCATCGGTATCTGGCATCCTGAACCCCTGATGGACCGGAGGTTCAGGATGCCCGTGCCCCATCCCATTGATCCGCGGCAACGGATCAATTGGGTGGGAGACCACTTAAGCGAGTTCCGCATGCCCTCATCCCGCCGCCAATTCCTCGCTGGAACCGCCGCCCTCGGCGCTCTCGCCCTCAACGCCTCGGCGGTGCGCGCCCTCGCCGCCACCTGCCCCTTCCACCTCGCCGTCATCAACGACGAGATCTCCGCCGACTTCGATCACGCCTGCTTCGTCGCTGCCCATGACTTCGGACTGCAGTGGATCGAACTGCGCAGCATGTGGAACAAGAACATCACCACCCTCAACTCCGACGAGATCGAACAGGCGCGCAAGATCCTGGCCAAATACAACCTGCGCGTCACCGACATCGCCAGCCCTCTCTTCAAGGTGGACTGGCCCGGCGCCCCCCTCTCCAAACAGAGCGAACGCCGCGATCAGTTCCATGCGGACCCCGACTTCAAGGCCCAAGACGCGCTCCTCGACCATTGCATCGAACTCGCCAAAGCCTTCCACACCGACCGCATTCGCTGCTTCGACTTCTGGCGCCTGGACGACGTAAATCCCTATCGCGCGGCAATCAACGACAAGCTGCGCCAGGCCGCCCGCCGTTGCGCCAAGGACGGCATGCTCCTGGTCCTCGAAAACGAGATGTCCTGCAACACCGCCACCGGCGCGGAGGCCGCCGCCACCCTGGCCGCCATCCCCGAGATCAACTTCATGCTCAACTGGGATCCCGGCAACGCCGCCACCTTCCCCGACACCGTGCCCTACCCCAAGGGTTACGAGCTTCTGCCCAAGCGCCGCATCGGCCACTGCCACGCCAAAAGCGTGATCCGCAAGCCCGACGGCAAATGGGAGTGGGCGCCCGTGGGCAAAGGGGTGGTCGACTGGACAGGCCAGCTCAGCGCCCTCAAGCGCGATGGCTATCGCTACGCCGTAAGCCTGGAAACCCACTGGCGCGGCGGCGGCACCCCCGAAGCCTCCACCCGCATCAGCATGGCCGGCCTCAAAGACGCCGCCTCCAAAGCCGGCGGCTGCTGACCAGAACACCTGCCGCTCTACTGCGAAAAGCGCGCTTTCAATGATATCACATACGATGTGATATCATTATAGTGTGATGCTCGTCCTTGACACCGATGTGGTGGTCGCGGCGATGCGTAGTCCCAGCGGTGCGTCTGCCGAGTTGCTGCGCCGTATTGATCACGGTGATGCTGTCATGTTGCTGAGCGTTGCGCTGGCCCTCGAGTATGAGGCCATCTGCACGCTGGCTGAGCATCGGTTGGCATCCGGGCTCAGCGCAGCTGAAACCGCCATGTATGTAGACGGCCTGATCGCAATGGCGGAACCGGTGAAGACCTTCTTCCGCTGGCGTCCGCAACTCCGGGATCCCAGCGACGAACTCGTGCTTGAGGCTGCCGTCAATGGGCAATCCGATGCCATCGTTACCTTCAACGAAAGCCGTCTGCGCGAAGCACGCAATTTCGGTGTTGAAGTCATTCGCCCTGGCGAAGCCCTGAGGAGGATCAAAAAATGACCACGCGAGTTTCTACATTTCCCCTACGCCTGCCGGTATCCATGAAGGCCGCGCTGGAAGAGATCAGCAAGCGCGACGGAACCAGCCTGAACCAGTTCCTGGTCATCGCCGCGGCGGAGAAGATCGCCGCAATGGAGACGGAGCGTTTCTTCGCGGAGAGAAAGGGGCGCGTCGATCGCAAGGCGTTTCGCCGAATCCTCAATCGCAAGGGCGGCGAACCACCCAAGCCCGAAGACAAGATCGAGTGAAGAATCCACCTCTGCCAGGCTCTCACCTCGCCAGTCCGACGAGACCAGACTTCCAAGACGCCGGCTCCTCGACCAACCAAAGGAGCGCCCATGTCCATCCGGACCTGCATCCCCGTCATCCCCAGCCAAGATCTCGAGAAGAGCCTGCGCCTCTGGGGCGACGGCCTGGGCTTTTCCATGACCTCCGAGATGCGCGAAGACGGCAAGCTGATCTTCTGCATGCTGCGCAACGACGACCTGTGGTTCATGCTCAACCGGCGCGCCGGCTCTCCGCTCAAGCCCGAGAACTACGAAGGCATCCGGCTCTATTGGACCCCCACCGATATCCATCAAATCCGAGATCACTTGAAGAGCATGGGATACGCCGTGTCAGAGCTGCAGGAGCGCGCCTACGGCCAGACCGAGTTCTTCCTCACCGATGACGACGGCTTCTCCCACTGCTTCGGAGTGCCCACCGCCCACTCGCGCTGAGCAAGCGGGCATGTTCCTCCGTCCAACTCAGAAGATTCAGTAACCAAGCGGATCCGCGGACCTGCGCTTCGGAACGCCACGCGATGCGGCGGACTTCCGATCTATCGCACTCGGCCTGGCGCTCAGTTCGGCGTGCCGCTGGTCTCCGCCGCCGCGAACTGGCACTCCTGGCATTGGCAGTGGCGGCGCAAGTACTCCCACGAGTAGATCCCGCCGGAGTGCCCGTCTTGCCAGTTGAACTGGATCGCATACCGGCCCACGCCGTGCGCGCTGGCCGGCTTGGCGGGAGGCGTGTACATGGGCAACAACTCTGCCGCCCTGGCCTTCCCCTGCCCGGGCTTCCGCCCCTGTTGCTTGCGCTCGTCGTTGCAGGTCGCGCAGGGACACGCATTGCGTAGCCAGGCGAAGCTCCAGGCGCTGCGATGCCCGTCGCTCCAGTCGATCTCCAGCCCCTTGCCTTCGCTGATCAGCACCCGCACCTTCTCCGGTGTCATTTCAATGCGCGACAACGGACGCTGTTCCGTGCCTTCGCGTTCCATCTCTTCGCGTGTGGAGAAGCGGATACCCTCGTGACTCATAGCTCTATTTTAAGGGACACAGAGAGCAGGGACTAGTCCCGCAGATGTCCCCGGTCGTACTTCAGCTTCAGCACCAGGATGGCCACTGCCAAAGCCAGCGTCAGCGCATTGGCGGCAATAATCGGGGGCGCGTGCATGCCGATCCCGTACACCAGCCAGCACGCCACCCCAAAGCTGAACAGCAGGAACATGGTCAGCGAGATGTCGTGGGCGCTCTTGCGCTTCCATACCCGGATCAGCTGGGGCAGGAAGGAGATAGTGGTGCAAACCGCCGCCACTGAACCAATCGCATTCAGCGCCGCCGGGGAGATCAGTGTCAACGAGCCAGCCATCAACCTAGTGCCCCTTCCAAAAGAACCATGCCGCCATGGAAAACCCGATCACGATCACCAGCCCTCGCAATACCGGCTGCGGAACCTTTCGTGCCAGCCGCGCCGAGCTGTACCCGCCGATCGCGCAGGCCAACATCGCCAGCAGGCAGTACCGCCACTCCACCTGCCCATTCACCACGAAGATCACGCACGCCACTCCGTTGGCCATCGTGGTCGACACCACCTTTAATGCATTGATCTCGTTCAGGTCCTGGAATCCGAACAGCGCCAGCAGCGTGATGATCAGGAATCCCGCTCCCGCCCCGAAGTAGCCGATATAAAAGCAGACCACCGCGGTGAACACAAAAATCACCCCGCGCGGCGGTGCTCCGCGATGCACCACGCTCTGCTTCCGGCGCTCGATCCAGCGCGATACCGGCCCGCTCAACGCGAAGATGGTCGCCGCCACCAGCAGCAGCCACGGCACCAGCGCCATAAAAGTCTTCTGCGGGGTATTCAGCAGCACCACGGCTCCCGCGGTTCCCCCTAGAAACCCGGCCAACCCCATAGGAACCGCCAGGCGCCTGTTCTTGCGAATATCCGGCCAGTAGGCCGCAATCGAGGTCAGCTGCCCCGGCCACAGGGCCACCGTGTTGGTTGCGTTGGCCTGCACCGGCAGAATCCCCGTGCCCAAGAGCGCCGGAAAGGACAGAAATGAGCCGCCTCCGGCCACCGCGTTCAGCGTACCGGCAATAAAGGCGGCCGCTGCCAGCCACAGCCAATACCACTGGGGAGGAGTTGAGCCGCTTAGGGATAAGAGCATCTTTCTCCATTCTAGAGCCTGCCCGTTTCACCTCTCCGGATCCACAAATATGACACCGCCTGACCCCGGCCGGGAGTATCCTTCTAGCCATGCGTCTGCTTCCCCGGCGTCTCGCTCGCTTCTGCCTCCTCGTCGCTCTGGCCGCTCTGGCGGGCCGGCTTTGCACCGCCGCGCCGGCCGATGCTCCCACTCAGCGCATCGAGGGCCTGGGCAGAGGCGCCGTGCCCCTGGATGGC
The DNA here is from genome assembly GCA_966443485.1 of uncultured bacterium. Taxonomy (GTDB): domain Bacteria; phylum Acidobacteriota; class Terriglobia; order Terriglobales; family Acidobacteriaceae; genus Telmatobacter. Next base: position 5,496 of record CBJOJD010000252.1, read on the forward strand.
TCCTGGCAGTTTCATCTCGGCGACGATCTCGCCTGGGCCTCGCCCTCCACTCCTGACGCCGCCGGCACCAGCGGATGGGAGCAGATCGACGCCGGCGACACCTGGGGCGCGCAGGGCCACCCCTCCTACGTGGGCTACGCCTGGTATCGCAAGCACATTCACCTCTCCGCCGCCTCCGGCGCCAGTCCGGACTTCGATCTCCTGCTCCAGCAGGTCGACGACGTGTACGAGATCTACTGGAACGGTGCGCTGGTGGCGCGCAGTGGCCTGCTGCCGCCCAAGCCCTCCTTCACCTGCAGCGAACAGCCCGCCCGCATCTACCCCCTCGGCAAAATCCAGGACGGCGTTCTCGCTTTCCGCATCTGGAAGCAGCCGCTCCTCTCCTTCCAGAACGATCGTCTCGGCGGATTCCACGCTCCTCCCGTCATCGGCAGCCCCGCCGCCATCGCCGCCTACAAGATCAACCTCGACTACCAGTGGCTGCGCCGCCAGCAGAACGTCTTCCGCCTGGCTTCGCTCAATGCCCTGCTCACCTGCCTCAGCCTCCTGGCCTGGTTCCGCAACCGCTCGCAGCGGCTGCTCCTGTGGATGGCCGTCTACAGTGGCATGCCCCTGGTGGTCTTCCTGCTCGACGGCATGCGCCTGCCCTGGGACTACAACCTCTCCCTCGGCCTGATGCAGCCCACCCTCTGCGCCGCCGACCTCGGCCTGTGGTTCGTCCTGCTCTACCTGCTCAAGCTGAATGAAAATCCCGGGCTGGCCCGCCTCACTCGCATCATGGCCTGGATCGGCATGATCGCCAGCTCCCTCGACGGCATCCTGGTCAACTTCGACTGGGCCAACCCGCGGCTCACCACCAGCCTGCAGGTCGGCGACGGCATCCTCACCGCCGTCTTCACTCTCATCGAGCTGTATCCCTTCGTGATGATCGCCCTGGCCATGCGCAAGAAGCTCGATGCCGTGCGCTGGACCGTGGCTATCGCCGCCTTCCTCACCAAGCTGCTCGCCGAAGTGCACATCGCGGTGAAACAAGGCAGTCGCTTCACGCACTGGACCCTCGACCAAGCCATCGGTGCTCCGCTCTTTCACATCAACGGCAGCCCCGTCACCGCGCAGATGATCGCCAACGTGATCCTGTTGGTGTCCATCGTCTACGCCGTTTATCGCTTCACCCGGGAATCCGCGGTGCGCCAGGGACAACTCGAGCAGGAACTGAACAGCGCCCGCGAGCTACAGCAGGTCCTCATCCCCACCACGCTTCCTCAGCTCCGTGGCTTCACCATCACCAGCGCCTATCGCCCGGCCCGTGAAGTGGGCGGCGACTTCTTCCAGATCCTTCCCCTCGACGACCGCCCCGACGCGCCTACCCTCGTGGTCCTGGGCGACGTCAGCGGCAAAGGCCTGAAGGCGGCCATGACCGTCTCCCTGATCGTGGGCACCGTGCGCACCCTGGCCCGCTTCACCACCGGACCCGCCGACTTCCTCACCTCCCTCAACCAGCACCTGAGCGGGCGCCTCGACGGCGGCTTCGTCACTTGCCTGGCGCTCTGGATCGACGCCGACGGACACTGCACTCTGGCCAGTGCAGGCCACCCCGGTCCATACCTAAATCACCGCGCCGTCGAGCTGCCTGGAGCACTCCCTCTGGGCATGCTGCCCAGCGCTCAATACACCGAGGAGTTCCTGACTCTCCAGCCCAACGATCACCTGGTGCTCTACACCGATGGCCTCCTCGAGGCCCGCGGCTCGAACGGAGAACTCTTCAGCTTCGAACGCTTGGAGAGCCTCATCGCCCGCCGCCCCCAGGCCTCCGAAGCCACCCAGGTGGCCGTGGACTTCGGCCAGGACGACGACATCACCGTCCTCACCCTGACTCGGCTCAGCTCTACGCCCCGTCGCGAATCGGAGCTGGACACCCCGGCGTTCGCTTCGGCCTAACCGGACCCTCTCCGCCGTCCCGCATGCCGCCGCGCCCACGGATTGTCATCCTGACCGCAGGGAAGAACCCGCGTTTGCTCTTCCCCGGAGCAGCCGCGCCAGCCCAGGCAGATCCCGCGTCTGCGGTGCCCTCACCCCACCCACGCGCTGTCATCCTGAGCGCAGCGAAGGACCCGCGTTTGCTCTTCTCTGGAACAGTTGCATCCGCCGAAAAATTCCCACTTTAGCTGTGTGCCCCCACCCCACTCGCTGTCATCCTGAGCGCAGCGAAGGACCTGCGTTTGCTTTTAAACCCGCAGTCCTGGCCTTGAAAGGGCACGAATCTACTCGCGCCAGGAACCGCCCTCCTAATAAGCCACTATTTATTAACGACTTATCCCCATACCGCACAACATGAGCAAAATACACTCACATTTTGTGCATCCATTGTGCTATAGTCTCCATCAGATCAATTGAGCGGCTGGGAGTCACCCTCCCGAGCCCGAGAATCTACTGATCACATCTGGAGGAACATCGTTATGGCCATCACTCGTTGGGATCCCTTCCGTGAAGTCGTCTCCCTGCAAAACCGCATGAACAACCTGTTCCGCGAAATGACAGAGAACGACAGCCCACTGACGACCGCCAACTTTGTGCCTGCGGTCGACATCTATGAAGACGCCAAGAAGGTGGTGCTCAAGCTGGAAGTCCCCGGCATCGAAGAGAAAGACCTCGACATCCGCGTGGAGAACAACACCCTCACTGTGAAGGGCGAGCGCAA
>CBJOJD010000253.1:0-8165 GCA_966443485.1 uncultured bacterium
AGGGAATCGATCTCGGCCAACATCGCAGTAGCTGTGTTCGACACGCCATGTATCGTGATAGCCGCATTGTTGAATCGATCGGCCGCCAAAGGATCTCCCGGGGACTCCAAAGCGTTTTCAAAATCAGCGCGAACCTTACCCAGTTCCGTGCACAGGTCCCGACCGCCAGCCCACAAACGCGAAGCCCTTTGCAGAAGCGTAATCTCGAGGCCGTTGGATGCGCTATGGGCGATCAGATGTTGTAAAAGAGTACCTAGCAACGCGCTGCCAGTTTCGCTATTCAGATCATCCAACGTCTGCTTTTGCGCGTTCCTGCTCGCAACATCAGTGAACAAAGTCGCGGACAGCTTCGCAGTAAAAGCGTCAAGTGCAACCATTTCATGAAGGTAGTCGATCATCGAATGCCCCTCGCCTTCCACTAAACTAATCTTGCCTACGACAATCCATCTTCCCAATGGAAGTTTATTTGTCAATCCACGCTAATAATCCCGGGTTTCTCTCATCGGTGAGAGCCGAACCTCGAGAATCTCGCTATCAATAGCGGAGACGCGGAATTGCTTGATCTGTAGGAGCACAATTCTGATTGGACCGCGCTATAAAAGCTCCTATCCTCGCTCACTTCGAAAGAAAGGTTTCCGACCTGCATCTGAGATTAGGGCCTTTCGTAGGAACATTCTGATCAATTTTGCGCAAACCCTCAAAACCTTCGGGCAGATACTCGCGGTCTGTCACGATGTCCGATTACAGCTCAGTCAGAACGACAAGCTCTCATCTTAGGCGACCCGAGCATTAGTACTGGCAAACGCCGTCTGGTCCTGCGATCCACTGGACAAGTCTCGAAACTCCTGTTGACCGAAACAAAAAGGGGACTCCTCACAGCATTCACTGGTGTCCGGTTAAAAGTCGAATAGGCTCAGTTGGTTGCAGTCAGTTAGGTTGAGATTTGTGTAGTGCTTCGACTGAAGGGTCTGTGTGATGCTCTTCCAGTTCCTGGAAGACACGATCTGCCTTCCTCTAGCGGCGGTCTGGCGACCTCTCCCCCAAAAATATCAGCAAGAAATCGGCCTGAGGAGCATGCAAATGTTCCGGCAAAGGTCGTAGTGTCACTAGGACGGCCAGGACCTGAGGATGAGGAACATGCGCATCGCTCTGACACACGATCAGATCTCAGACCACATCGAAATCGAGGAAGTTCTGACGCGGTACTGCTACGCAGTGGACGATCGTGAATGGGATGTATACCGAGGCCTTTTTACGCCTGATGCTGTCATTGATGATCGTGTGACGGGAGGGATTGAGAGCGGCATCGAAGAACACATCGAGTATCTGAGTAGAGCACTCTCCAAAGTCGTCTTTTCGCAACACGCGCTCTCAACAGTTCGTATCGATTTGAACGGCGATGTAGCGGAAGTACGGGCGCATTGCTTCTGCCCCAGGTGGTGAAAGCCGGAGAGGCGGACAAGCATGTGTTCTTCCAGGGATTGTGGTATCGCCATTCAATCGTGCGCACGCATGAGGGTTGGAAGATCTCCCGTTTGGTCGAAGAGGGGTATTGGACGTATAACATGCCACCCGATTTCGCATTTTGATGCTTGCGAATCCCGACGTGGAAACAGTCTTTCAGGTTGGCGTTTGGCACCATACGATGAACACTCTACGCAAACTGATCAAAATGGCGATCTCAATTACCGTGATCGCAGCGGGACGTCCGTCTACGCATGCGCAGGAACAGAAGGCTTCCGCGGGTTTGCCCAATCCAATAGTGCGATCGATCGAAAGCCTGAATATCCCGGGCGGAGACGCGGCGCTCCCCCCGCTCTCCGACAGTGCCATCAACGCGAACTCCCCGTTTCGCCAGGCGCTATGGAGTCACGGGGCCGCGCTTCGGCTAATCAACACCGTGCGCTATGGTCAGAACTCTCTTCGCACCCCGGTCCCTGCGGATCAACAGGTCTACGTCGGTCAACATCCTTTTGAGGGTGAGATCATCAACCCGATCCTCACCTGGGATCTTCGTCAAGCCGGTCTCAAGCATGCGCAATTGGACTTGAGCGGCGTGTGGCAGTGGGTGAGCTGGGAGCCCGCAGGACCGAAGGTGTTTGGTCTCTGGACGCTTTACCTTTACAAGGAATTCGGCCGGGACCGAGTCGAAATCAAGGCCGGCTACAATTCGAACGACATCGAATTCGTAGGCATGCAGGTGGGAGGCTCTACAGCCAGCGGCGTGCAGGGAGTCTATGCGGTTTTGCCATACGAGGTAGGAATGGCTTTCTTCCCATTAGCGGCCCCTCAATTCAATCTGAAGCTCAATGCGCCGAGGCGCACCTATCTGAAAACCGGTCTCCAACGCAGCCTCGATGCCGCGGGTGGGCCAGCGACCGAGGCCCGTAATCACACTGGACTGCGCTTCGCGCCAAGGGGTGACAAGCTGCTCACAATCGAAGAGGCTGGCTATCGTCGTGCATCCACCGATTCAATGCGCACCCATATGGTTCCGAGCTGGCTATATGCACAACAGTACCCGGTATCTGAATTTTGCCAACGGCAGACACGAATCCGGGAATCACGCCGCATTTGCGCTGATGGATGCCCAACTTACCAGGTCCAGCGTTGAGCATCCGGAGGGCGGTCTCTACATCGGCGCTTCAGCCATGACGGCGGCATCCCACTTTAATGCGTACGATCGTTATTATGAGGCGCGATTATACAAATTCGCGCCCTTTGCATCCCGCCCTTATGACGTTGCTTCCTTGGTCTCCACATATACCGGATTCAGCAAGAGCCTCACCGACTCGCTCGTTGCGAACGGTTCCCGCGTGTGGCGAAACAGCGCATCACTGACTGCCAGCTACAACTTTCATGTGGCTCCCGGGAACTATCTGAGCGTGGGACTCAGCTACGTTCACGGGCCGGCGATTAAGCCGCGAGTCGATGACGCACTCACCTTTGCCGCCGTGTACACCGTTTTCTTCTAGGGCATGGGCGTCCTCGAAAAGAGATGAAGGCGGTCCCTGCAGAGCGCGGGCCGGGGGCGGTGCGGCGTTGGTGGAGCGCCGTTTACGGGACGCAGGAGAAATCCCATTTGACTTTCCCGTAGCCGAGCGCGCAACCCACGTCACGGATTTAGCGCGTGGGCTGACCATGCGTGCGCACATAGGCATTCCGCGTAAGACGCTCCCCAAAGCTGCTGAGGAAGCGGCCAAGTTGGTTCTCCTGCCGCGGCGCATCTGAGTTATCGGAAACACTGCACTTTACGTTGGGAGTTCCGCCTACATTGTGGAGCGCACCGCCCGGTGAAACGCGCATTAGCTTGTTGGCAACGATCGAAGCCCGAATCCCTCAACAACACTGACTTCGCTTTGTAGGCTTCCACATGGTGCTTGCAGCGCATTTCGTTATCGCCGGCGTAATGAGTTGCTTTCTGTAGCCCAGTGAACAGCCATGTCGTAAGGGGAGAGTGATCGCACTAGCACCTACGCGGAACCACTCAGGAGAGCGGGGAGGCAGTTGACGTATCCGGCAGCGCCTGCTCCCTAGAAAGACTTTGAGCCGGCTCATTGAGAGCGGCTCCGATTTGTAGCCGCCGCGGAAGATCTGGGTTGGCGAGAAACGCTCGGCCGTATGCGACAGCGTCAGCATGCCCGCTCCGCAAGGCTTCCTCTCCCCAGCGCCCGTCATATCCGCCATTAACACGTAGAAACCTTTCCAAAGTGTTCTCAAGTGAGCAGACATGCGGGATCCTCTGCGCTGCTCCCTTTGCTGTTCTGCGCCGTTTCAACGAAACGGAGGTACCAGAGCCCGTAGCCGTTGTATCCCGTAACCACAAGAAGAAGGTTTCGATAGGATTCTCGTCCGACACGTCGTTGAACTCGCCCGTGGAAGAAATTCGCATGCCCACCTTCCCGCAAAGCTGGCGCGACAGGCTGGATTGTGAAGCCATTCAATGCCGATCAGCTTACCGCGGCCGTCCAGAAGTTGATTGGCTGACCGGTTACAAAGGTGCATGTCGGCCGCATCGTCTACGAACCCTGATATAGGTGGGCGAACGCTCGTTCCAGCTCGCGTGATGCACCTCGATCGGGAAAGCGGGACCGTGGAGCGCGGTAGGCGCGCCGATCTCGACGTGCTCGACAGCAAACCTTTAGAAAACATCCACAACATCCGGAGTGTGCGGTTAGTGCCGGCGAACGGCGTTTGTTATGACCCTAAACCTCTGTGGGAGATTGTCGGATTCAAACCCGAATAGCACAATATGCGACGCATAGCTATTCACAGTTTAGTAAGAATGAACCCGAGTTTTATCGTCCGTCGATCGGAACTCTCTCCCATCGATCAGCGCCATGCCCACCAGCTCGCGGATTTCTTCAGTGGGAGAGGATTGCTTGGATTCTGTCCCTATATTGTCTTCCCGACCCCAGCCGCTGGCCGTTCTTCAACTCCAACTCAAAGGCTCCGCCCAGAATCGGGTGGATCGCCGCAACATGGGCCAAGTTCACAATGCGCCGACGATGAATACGAATGAACTTCTGGGGATTGAGCCGAGCCTCAAGCCCGCTCAGAGTCTCGGCCAGAAGAAACAGCTTGGGACCACAATGTAGTTGAACGTAATTATCCGCCGATTCGATCCATTCGATCGAATTTGTGGGGACAAGATCGAACCGGTCACCATTACGGACCACGATGCGTTCCGGCCATCTGCGGGCGCGAGCGTCAAGGAGGGCCTGGAGCTGATCTGCCATTTGCGTACTGATTTGCGTGCGAATGCGATCGCGCGCCCGTTCGATGCTCCGATATAGCCGCGCATCATCGAACGGTTTCAGTAGGTAATCGACCGCGTTCAACTCGAAAGCCTTAACGGCATACTCGTCATAGGCAGTGACGAAAACGACGGCAGGCATGTCCCGTGCGCCGATGCGTTCGATGATTTCGAGGCCGCTTCCATCAGGCATCTGCACATCGAGCAAGGCAAGATCGACTTTTCTCGCCGTCAAGGCAGACACCGCCTCGGCGCATGATCCGCACTCGACGACGAGTTCGATGCCGTCTATCTTACGAAGCGCGTCGCGGATCCCCGCGCGTATTAGAGGCTCGTCCTCAGCGATGAGTACCTGGAGCGACTTCATAGTTCTATTTCTCGGTTCGATGCTCCCACTCGAGAGGCAGTGTAATCCGAACATCAGTTCCGCCCTGCGGAGCGGCGCATATCGAAACGGTGTGCCGGTGCGGGTACAAGCGTTCAAGACGCTCGCAGGTTGAACCCAGCCCAATGCCCATGTCGAGAGCTCCGATCCCTTGCCTGGGTGGCCCTGATCCATTATCGACCACCGATAGCATCAATGCGCCTTCCTGGATAGCGCTTCGAATCTGTATCTCACCGAGGGCCCCACCCTTCAGACCATGATTCATCGCGTTCTCGACAAGCGGCTGCAGAAGAAAGCTCGGTACAATAGCGCGTTCTGTGGCCGGATCGATTTCATAGTGAACGGATAGCCTTCCATCGAAGCGTATTTGCTCCACGGCTACATACGCTTTCGTTAGCTCGATTTCCGCGGTGAGCGTGGTTTGTGCCTGGGCATCTTTTCGCAGGGCGGCTCGTAGGAGCGCGCCCAACTGCGTCAGCATTTGGCTGGCAGCTTCCGGATTTTGCCGTGCTAGAACAGCGACATTCTGCAGGCTATTGAACAGGAAATGAGGGTTAAGACGACTACGCAGGAGTTCAAGTTCAGACCGGCGCAATTCCGCTTCGATCTCCGATCTTTCGACGGCGAGTCGTGCGGAAAGGCGCTCCTTCTCTCGCAGTTCGATGAACCGGCGTGCCAGGGAGCACGCGATCACGGTTGGCCAATAGATCGCCTGCTCTAGTACCATCTCGCCCATCGGTATCGGCCACCAACTCCTTGCCAGAACCGGGCGCTCCCCGAATGCCAATCGAACCGCGGCATCCATCACATTGGTCAATTCGTATGCGAGACCTGGCACCACGAAGCTTAGAGCTAAAAATAGACTGGTTCCCCTCTTCCACTGGGGGCCCAGCGCTGGAAATCGTTGTCCGGCCCAAAAAAGAGGGGGAGTGGAGAGCAGCCAGGGATAGAAGCAAGTGAGCCACTCAATGAGTTGCTCGAGGAACTGGCCTGAGGGTCGCATTTGCAAGCGGGCCTCAATCAGGTACCGCGCGTATGAAATGATGCCAATCGCTGTCCAGACGAGGAATAGCGTAAAAAATCGTGGAGAGCGGATGACCTGCTCGGGTTCTGAACGAGTAACTGTCATGCGGCGCCCCGTGTTGACTCCCATCATTTTCGCAGGCTGCGGGAATTTCGGTACAGCTCCAAGCGCGAGCGATTGCGTCAGGGGCGAGGGTTGTGGGTGGGGCCACGCCCAATCCGACCGTTTGTATCAGCGCCAGATCCGATTTGCCAGCGTGTTCGCCCGCCCTCCATGACGGTTCGCCCGAGGGCAAGTGTTGTTCGCCCATTTTCGGTGGATAGATCGTAAGGGAATGAACCAGATTAGTGATGCCATGACCACCTCTGGGCCGAAATCGGACGCACTTGGGCAGACGAACTTCGAGATCACACGGCGGGATTTCGTGAAGACTTCGGCAATCACGGGCTGCGCCTTGATGCTGCCGCTTCCTTCATTAGCGCAGGACTCGGGCAGTTCCTCGCCCGCCATGGGGCAGCCGGTGTTGGTCCCTCTATCGCTGAAGGTGAACGGAGAGACGCGGGATCTTACTGTCGATTCCAGGACAAGCTTGCTCGACCTGCTCCGAGAGCAACTCGGGTTGACCGGAACCAAAAAAGGCTGCGATCGCGGACAATGTGGCGCATGCACGGTTCTTGTGAACGGACGTCGAATCAAAAGTTGCTTATCTCTCGCGATCACTCATGATCGAGACTCGGTAACCACTATTGAGGGTGTTGGCGGCGGAGACAAGCTTCACCCGGTTCAGATCGCCTTCCTCGATCATGATGGGTTCCAATGCGGCTACTGCACTCCCGGACAGATCTGCTCTGCAATCGCGCTGCTGAATGAGTGGCGGCACCGGGAAGGAAGCGTATTCAATATCGCGCCAGATGAGAATGCGCGTCTATCGCGTGAGGAGATTCGAGAAAGGATGAGCGGAAACCTATGCCGGTGCAGCGCGTACGCGAATATAGTCGTCGCAGTGGAGGACGCCCATAACCGGGAGGGGACCGCATGAGGCCCTTTCGTTATACGAGAGCAGAGAACCTCGAGAATGCGCTGGTCACGCTAAAGAGCTCCTCTGGCTCACGTCTGTTGGGAGGGGGTACCAATCTGATCGATTTGATGCGTCTGGGCATCGAGCAGCCGGATCACCTTGTGGACGTCCAGCGCCTTCCGATGAACTCCATCGAAGAATTGCCCAATGGAGGAGTACGGATTGGCGCAGGCGTCAAAAATACGGACATCGCGAACCATCCAATTATTCGTAAGCAGTTTCCACTGTTGTCAAAGGCTCTCCTCTCCGGTGCGTCGCCACAGATTCGAAATATGGCGACCACAGGCGGAAATCTAATGCAGCGTACCCGGTGCTACTACTTTATGGATCCGGCTTTTCCCGCCTGCAACAAACGTGTTCCTGGAAGCGGATGCGCTGCTCTGGATGGAATCAATCGCATCCATGCAATCTTTGGAGCGAGCGAGTCCTGCATTGCCGCCCATCCTTCCGATATGTGCGTCGCACTCTCTGCGCTCGATGCGGTGATTCAAGTGCGAGGGCCTCGTGGCCAGCGCTCAATTGCGATCGGCAGCTTTCATCGTCTCCCCGGCGATACACCTCATATCGACACCAATCTGGCGCACGACGAGATCATCATTTCAGTCGATCTGCCTCCCTCTCGCTGGGGAGCGCGATGGGAGTACGTAAAGGTGCGCGACAGGCAGAGCTTCGCATTTGCCCTGGTTTCGTGTGCCGCAGCATTAGACCTTAAAGGAACGCGAATTCGAGATGTGCGCCTTGTCTTTGGCGGCGTTGCTCACAAGCCTTGGCGAGCCTTCGACGCAGAGCGGTTCCTCACAGGAAAGGACGCTGGCCCGGAAGTGTTTTCGCAATCTGCCCGGCTGGCCGTCAAAGGCGCTGGCCCACGCCCAGGTAATCAATTCAAGGTGCTACTCATGGAAGCGGTGACAAAGCGGGCCCT
>CBJOJD010000254.1:0-8098 GCA_966443485.1 uncultured bacterium
ATAAGGATGTAGACGCCAGCCTTTTGGAGTTCTTCGCGTGCCAGAAGCTCATCTAGCTCCGTTCGAGGCGCGGCAACAGCTTTCCCCGACCAATTGGAAATTTCCGCAGTCCGCAGACTTTTCGCGTCACCGCGAGGGAGAAATAGCTTAATAGTTGCTGATGGCATGTGACCACCATAATAGGCCACCTCTGAGTGCCTGAGCGGCGGGCGCCCAGGTCTCCCGATGTTGGAGGCCTGGGATGAAAGCTAGATGCCTCTAAGAATCTCGTCTTTACTCACGCTCTTATGCGCCGCGATGGAAGCAAGAATTGCGTTCAGCGTCACGATGCGCAGGGGAGTGTGGGCAGGAACAGCCACGCGATGATGCCCGGACTGCTCAGTTTGCAGGATGACATGGCTGCCCCCCTGGTGCACGCGCTGATAGTTCCAATGCTTGCACAAGTGGCGGATGAGTTCTTCACCACTCAATCGCGCGGCAGCTTCATGCGACCGCAAGTACCTCATCCCGCACCATGCGCAGGCGGATCGAAGCCGGCGGCGGAGAATCGAAGTAGAACGCCTGCACAGCCTCTCGTACGTTGGCGCGCAGTTCTTCCCAGCTATCGGCTTGCGTGAAGATGCTCTCGCCCAGAGCCTCGGCCGTGTACCCACCATCGGCTTCCTGCATCACTTCAAACACGATCTCTTTCATCTCGCAGCTTCCCCTAGTAGGTGCTATCTTACCCCTGGCCGGGCGCTTCGGTCCCTTGCCTTTGATGATCGCGAACGCTAGAGGCGATTCTCTGGTAACGTCTTGCCTGGGCCATCTAGCCGCTGCGATGGCCCCTGCCGTCTCACTCCGCCCACTTCCACAAGCTGAATCCGATGGGCAGACCCACCAGCACCATATGCGCCACCGTGCCCTGAATCAGCGTGGCCAGCGTGTACGGCCCTTTGTAGTGGAAGGCGCACAGCGGCATCACGATCAGGTACATCACCAGGAATACCGCTATCCCATAAAACATTCCGGAGACCACAAAGTGCTGCCGGAGAAACTCCAGCTTGCGGCTGGCCAGACAGTAGATCGCCGCGGCTGAGAACGCAATCAGGAAATGCAGCCCCAGGCCCAGCGTCCACACTGCCGGGCTGGTGCCGTGAATGACCTGCGGCCCCAGCAGGCCCGCGGCATCCACGCGCGGCACATTCCACCCCATGGTGATGAAAGCCGAGATCTCGTCCAGCGTTCCGGCGATGGCTCCGCCCATCAGGATAGGTTTCAGCAGGCTCGTTCGGCGCGCTAGCGCAACAGACGCAATCGCATTCATCGTGTTCCCCTCGGTACAGAAGTAGAAAGGGCCGCAACCAGCGCTCGATGCGCGCATGCGGTCGCAAGAGAAGTCCGCCCTCCGTGCAAACGATTCTAGACAGGCGAGAGGAATTGACTTTGGAACTGATCCGGTGCGGACAACACCGCTCCAGGACGGCTCCGCGTCCTCATGAGCGGGTACCATCCATTGACTGAACTAATTCACTCAAGCGTTTGATCTCACGCGAAGGCGATGGGCACACCATCTGCTCCGACGCCACGCGCACACCAGCGACATCAACGCGACGCCTGCGCGTTCAGAGTATCTGCTTGGCGATGGTCATCAACTGCATGTTCGATGTGCCTTCGTAGATCTTGCCCACCTTCGCGTCGCGGAAGAACTTTTCCGCGGGATAGTCGCGCACAAAGCCGTTGCCGCCAAAGACCTCCACGCATTGACTGGCCACGCTCTCCGCCACCTGCGAAGCAAAGTACTTGGTCATCGCCGCTTCGCGCACATAGGACTGCCCCGCATCCTTCAGCCGCGCGGCGTTGTAGACCAGCAGCTTGGCAGCTTCGATTTGCGTAGCCATCTCCGCCAGCGCAAACTGCACAGCCTGGAACTCCGCGATCGGCTTGCCAAACTGGCGCCGTTCTTTGGCATACTGCGCCGCGTGCTTCCATGCGCCTTCGGCCAGGCCCAGCATCTGCGCGCCAATGCCGATGCGCCCTTCATTCAACGTTTCAATGGCGATCTTGTAGCCTTTGCCCGGCTCGCCCAACACGTTCTGCTTAGGCACCCAGCAGTCGTCCAGGATCAGCTCGCAGGTGCTGCTGGCGCGAATGCCCAGCTTGTCTTCCTTGCGCCCCACGCTAAAGCCTTCCATCCCGCGCTCCACCAGAAAGGCAGTGATCCCGCGATAGCCCGCAGCGGGATCGATGTTCGCAAATACGATGAAGAGCCCCGCCTCGCGCGCATTACTGATCCACATCTTGCGGCCGTTCAGGCGATAGCCCTCCTCGACCTCATCGGCGCGCATCTGCAATGCAAACGCATCCGACCCCGAACCCGATTCGCTCAGCGCATAGGCGCCCACCGTGTCGCTCGCCAGCCGCTTCAGCCAATGCTGCTTCTGGGCATCGGTACCCCACCGCCGCAGCGCGTTCACCACCAGCGTGTTGTGCACATCCACAAGGACCGCCACCGCAGGATCAACAGTAGAGATGGCTTCGATGGCCAGCACCGCGTCGAAGAAGCTGCCTCCGGCTCCGCCATGCTGCTCCGCAACTTCAATCCCCATCAAGCCCAGCTCAAACAACTTCGTCACCAAGCCCGGCGCAAACTGCTGCTCGTCGTCCATGGTGCGCACTGCTGGCGCAATCACCTCTTCAGCGAACTGCTTGACTGTGGAATAGAACAACGATTCGTCTTCACTGAGCTGGGTCAGCGGAGCAGCATGAGCAAATGATGAAATCAAGAATCGAGCCTCCGGCTTCGGAGTGTACCAAACCCGCGCCACTGCTGGCTTTGCTGCCTGTACCTTGGCAGCTTGCAACCCCAAAAAAGAAAGGGCAGACGTCCGGAGACGTCCGCCCCTGTGAGGCCGGCCATGGCTAATTGATGACGAAGGTGAACGTCGTGCTTCCCGTGATGGAGGAGTTGGTCGAGTCCGTGCCCGTGATCGTGCCCGTGTAGGTGCCCTTGTGAGGATTCGAGTAGGAGGTGGTCACCGTACTGCTGCACGCCGACAGCGCCAGGCCCGCAGCCACCACCACCAGCACCGCAGCCAGATTGCGCAGTTTGCGCGAGCGCCTGCCCAGGCAGCCCATCAGCACCAGTCCCGCCAGAGCCATCCCCGCAGGAACGCTGCCCTTTGGCGAGCTCTCGTTGCGCGCTGTCGTTCTGCCTTTCATCATCACCTTCAGCGGATGCAGCCCGGTGCGCTGTACTGCCGCGGTTGTGGCACAATCCGCCGCATTGGTATCCAGCGTCAAGGTGGTCGAAGCTGCTGCTGTTCCTGACACGGCGATGGTGCCTTGCGCGGTGTAGCTGGTGCCAAAGCCGCCGCACAGGTTCTGCAGAGCGTTGTCGCCGGAGGTGCCGAAGTCCAGGCTCAAGCCGACGCTGCCCGTATACCCGCTCGCGGGAGTGGCAGCCACAGTCTCCGTGCCGGTCGACCCCTGGCTCACCGTCAGCGTGGCCGGTGTAGCCGCCAGCGCGAAGGTCCCCTTGCCCGTACTGGTGATGGGAACGGTGACGATCGCGGAACCCGAAGACCCAGCATAGGTGCTATCGCCCGTGTACTGCACCACAACCTCATGCGGACCGGACGTCGAGAACGTGATGGGATACGTCGCCGTCCCGTTGGACGCCAGCATCACCGGAGTGACTGAGGAGCCTGAAGCTCCATAGGCCGTCCCTGAGCCGTCGATGGAGAAGTTCACGGTTCCTGTGGGAGTCCCCGAACCCGTGTTGGCCACCACCGTGACCGTAAACGTCACCGAGGTCCCCGCCGCCGGTGCCGAGTTCGAAACAGCAACCGTCGTCGTACTCCCGATCAAGGTTGCGGAGGGGTTTGTATTCACTGGCCACGCCGCAGCCAGATTGGCAAGATCCACTGAGCCCAGACCGGTCACTTCGTCATAGCCCGGACCTGCCGTAAAGCCATTGGTGTTGGCGCAATAGGTTGGGCCGGCTTTGCAATCGTTATCCCCGCTGGTCACGTCATGAAAGGCCGACGCATAGATCGAGCTATTCGCCGCCAGTGAGTACAAGTTGCCATTGATCAGGCCCTGCCCCGTCGTGTAGCCGAGGCTCTGGTTGAGAATCGCCACCATACCCGCAAAGATGGGCGTGGCAAAGCTCGTGCCGCCGGCAACCGTGAGATATCCAGTCGAGGCATCGCGGAAGCCGCTACTGCAGCTGCCCTGTTGCGCCGGTCCGCTACTGCTCGCGGTCACCCACGCGCTGGTGTCGCTGGTGCAATACAAGTATCCGGGCAAACCGGGAGAAGAATAGAGCGAGATGTCGGGTACCAGCCGACCTCCCGATGTAATGCCGGGCACACCTGTCTGCCACTTCGGCTGCGTGACGCGCACGCTGACGCCCCCGCCACTCGAGCTGAGGCAGTCCTTCACTGTTGCACAGTTCGCCGCATCGTCGTTCCACGCGACCTCGGGAATATACTGCTTCACTGAGTTGGTCAGATCGTTGCTGCCATTGGTGCTCCAATAGGTCGAGTAGTTCGCGCCCTGCGCTCCCGTGGAAGGGTCCACGCCGTCCGCCGTCGGAATCTCCGTGCCACCCATGGCCAGCACGTACGCGCTGCTCGCCGGATAATTAACGGCCAGCTGTTCCTGCGTCGACAGCGGCAAGTCATTCGGACCCGGTGTGGCCGTGTAGAAGCACGCCGTGGCCCCTGAATCCCCGGAGGCCGCCAGTATCGTCTGCCCCTGCGCCGCCGCCTGCGCCAGCACCCCTTCCATGCTGTTCACATCTGTCTGGGTGAGCAGCGGTTCGCAGGTCGAGTAGCTCAAGCTAAGAATGGGAGCCAGATCCTCGTCGATCGCAAAATAGAGGGAGTCGTACACCCCGTAGTTGGCGCTGTCGCCCACATAAACAAAGTCGATGTTGGCTCCCGGCGCAATCGCTCCCGACCACTCCACGTCCAGGTCCGACTCCGACTCGTCCCCTTGGAAGCTCGTCGACGTCCCCGAGCCCGGTACAATCACCAGCGTCGGATCTTTCTTCGTCAATCCCGCGGCGCTCTGGAAAGCCTCAATGTCACTCAGCTGAATGGCCGACTGCCCCATCACCGCAATGGTCTGTCCCATGCCGGTATACCCGCCGCTGATCAGCGGGTTCACGTCGTAGGCGGTCAGAATGTCGCCAGGAGCAAAGAACACATTGCCCGACTGGCCCGAGGTAAATTGACGCCGCACCACATGCTGCGGCCGGGGACGGAAGTCATTCAAGTTGCCGACCCCCATCACGACACCGGAGAAGGCCGCGGGCAACGACAGCTGCGTCGAGGGCGCAAAGTGCTTCACCCCGGCAACGTTGTAGTAGTGCATCTGCGTGTTGAAGGCCTGCTCCACCTGGGCCGACGTGCCTGAGAAGCGGAGTGCATTCTTGCTTCGGCTCACCGAGTCGATGGCAAACCCCTGCTGCTGAAGCCAGCTCTGCACCTTGTCAATGTCTGCCTGGGCCATTCCGAAGCGTGCGGCAAACTGGTCCGGCGTCAGCCACTGGTGATATTGCGGCGAAGCTGGATTCTGTTGCGCCGCCAACAGCGCCTGCAGATCCGCCTCCTGGGCGGCCGAGCGCTTGAAGTAAATGCTCATGCCGTGTAGTTGCGCGTTACCAGGCATGCGGCCGGCATCGAACTGCGCCAGAGCCATCGGATGCTGTGAGCCTTTCAAGGCCATGCGTTGCGATGAGGAGACTTCGGTCAAGATCCGGGGAGTTGCGGTTTGGGCAGAGAGCAGGCCGGCGGAACTCAACGCAGCCGCCATCCCCAAAATCCGAAGGCGCCGTTGCTGGAGGAGTGCAAACATCGTCTTCATATATGTTCCTTGTATACGAACCAGCTATACGAGTTTGGTGAAACAAACAGTGAGCGTGGAGCGAGCCACAATCATCGTGCCGAAACGAAACCGCCGCTCCCGGCAGACGCCATCAGCTGCGCCGAGGGTTCTCCGCGACTGAGATGTGCCTAGAAAGATCCCGTCCGCATAGACTCCGAACCAGGTTCAAAGTTGCGGGTAGCTCGACAATTTTCCGGGTGGACAGTTCACATTACGAACTGTGATGGCGATGCACCGCGCTCTTTGGCACCTGGCGGCGCCCTAAGCAGGCGGCTCTAGAACTGCGGCTCCACCAGTTGCAAGGCCACGGACGCCTTACCTGGAGCGACATACCCGTCAGCGCGCCACGCCACAGACAACTTCTCCCGGCTGAGCAGCCGGTGGATCTGATGACGCGCGTGCTCTGACCATGGGCCGCTGCGATCCAGCTTCACATACGCCTGCCAGTGCCGCAGTGCCGCGCGCAAGTCGCCCTTGCGCTCGAAGGCCAGGGCCAGATTGTAGTGCGCGTCCGCATAGCGCGGGGAAAAGGCAATCGCCTGCTGGTACGACGCGATCGACTCATCCAGTCGTTCCAACTCATCCAACACGTTGCCCAAGTCGAAGAAGGCCAGCACATAGCTGGGGTCCACCTCGGTGGCTCGGCGGTACAGCACCTCCGCCTTCTCGAACTCGCGCAGATGAAAGTAGATGGTCCCCAGGTTGATGTACGCGGCTGCGTATCCGGGCTCATCTTCCAGGATGCTGTTGTAGAGATCGATGGCCTGCTGCTTGTCGCCAGCCTCTTCGGCCTGCACCGCCGCCAGGAAGCGGTCCTGATGCTCCCGTACCGCAACTGAGGCCGGCTTGCGCATCGGCTCAGGCTGACGCGGTGCCGCCTCTTCGCCGACCCGGTCGAAGTCGAACAGTAGCTGCCGGCGAATGGGATCGACCATGGCCCCGCAGTGGCGGAATGCGATGCGCGTTCCGGTGCGCACCACCTGCGCCTCCTGCAGCGGATTCGCCATACCCGCCACCGCCTTCATGGCCACAATGGAATCTCGAATCGAGGCTGCCGGTACATCGTCGGCGCGCAGCGAACGCAAGATGCGGAGTTGTCCGAGATCCTGGAAGGTGTAGTCCTGCTGCACGGGAATCAATCCCGCTCGTTCCCAACCCTGTAGCTGGCGGGAACTGATCTGCAAGATCCGCAACACATCCTGGCGGCTATAG
Source organism: uncultured bacterium (assembly GCA_966443485.1). GTDB lineage: Bacteria > Acidobacteriota > Terriglobia > Terriglobales > Acidobacteriaceae > Telmatobacter. Next base: position 7,087 of record CBJOJD010000254.1, read on the forward strand.
CTGCTCACTCGTCCATGCTCCCGTGGTTAGTGCGGCTCGTCCGCGGGTTCACTCGCGCATCCAGCCGTCTAACTCACGCTTCTAGAACAGCTCGGAAGAGCTGCTCTTGCTGGAATTATGCCAAGGATAGACGTGGATAAGCAGATACGAAACTAAGCGGCAATGAAAAGATGGTGGATAAGTGGTGCCTGATTTGGTTCCTGGAGAGAGATTCAACGGGTCGAGTTCAGGAATTCAGGGCAAACCTTAAGGCCAGGGCGCCGGCCAACACGGCAGCGCCGCTCGGATTACTGCTCTCTCGAAGAGACTGGAGCCGACGATCGGACTTGAACCGATGACCTGCTGATTACGAATCAGCTGCTCTACCAACTGAGCTACGTCGGCCTGCTTCCAAGATTGTATCGTTGCGGCCCTCTCCGGTAAAGTTGACCTTCGCCGGTGGAAACGCTCCTCGCCGTCCTGTGGACCAATTCGGTACGCGGCCTGCGCGGAGCCCGACGGCCGCCGGACTGAGGGTGCGTCCATGATCGCGCAGACTGTGCAGCTCGCCTTCCGTATCGCGTTTGTCTGGGCCGGCGGATTCCTGCTCGCCGTAGCGGTGCGTGCCCTCCTCCCCGACCAGGTAGGCTTCACCGTCAACAGCAAGCAAGGCGCCCTCTTCATTCCCTTCAGCCGCATCGGCTTCTGGACCTGCCTCTGGGCCGCCGTCACCGTCACCATCCTGGTGGTGGTGCGAGCCACCATGGCTGACATCGCCTCCAGCAGCCTGCGTTAAGCCTCCACCCAGCCAGCGGGTCGTCTATAGATGATCGAGGGGTGCCCCATCCAATCTCTGCTTGCGTGGGAGGGATCTCCGACCTTTCAACGAACGCCTGCTGGACCTTAGGGCTGTGCCCCGTTCATCGCGTTTTTTGCGATGAGCGGGAGGGTCTGAGGTCTCCCACGCAAAACGCAAAGAACGCGTTTTGCATGGGGCACAAAGCAGATCCAGTTGGTCATCACTACGCCACGG
>CBJOJD010000255.1:0-8091 GCA_966443485.1 uncultured bacterium
GATCCTTCTCGACCTTCTCTACGACGCCTACGGGCAGGCCGCGAGGAAAGATCTGATCGCCACCGGCGGTCAGCACGTTTTCGCCGGGCTGAATCCGCTGGTCGGCCAGGATGCCTACGATCTGCGGCTGACCTTCCGCATTGCCGCGCAAGATACCGCGGATGCGGGTCTTCTCCAGGATGACGCCGGCCCCGCTGCTTTGGTCGTTGATGGCCAGCACCTGAGCGGTATGGGGGAAGACGTCGCGCACCTTTCCCACGATGCCGTCGGCGGTGATGACGGCCATATCCCGCGCAATTCCGTCGTCCTTGCCCTTATCGATGTAGAGGACGCGCGACAGGTCGGAGCCGCTGGTGCCGATCACCTGCGCAGCCACGGTGCTGTACAGATACTTTTCCTGGAACTTGAGCAGAGCCTGCAGGCGCTGTCCCTGGCGGGCATCTTCCAGGAGGGCGGCCTGCTCCAGGCGCAAGCGGTCGACGGTAGCCTGTAAATCCTTGTTTTCCTGGCGGATGTAGCGGAGCGCGAAGTAGTTTTGCCAGACGCTGCCGGCGCCCGATCGGAAGAACTCGGCCACCCGCTCGGGCGGGGTGGTGATCTCGCTGGCCCAGAACCGGATGAGACGCACGCCCGAGCCATCGGGGGTGTCGTAAGTCACGCGACCGGAAGCGGTTCGACGGACTTGCACAGCCAAACCGATGATCTGCGCCACCAGCAACACCAGCAGCACAAGCAGATTCCGATAGCGGACGATGAAGGGTTCCATGAGGAGTTCGCAGTCGGCAGTTCACAGTTCTCAGTTTTCAGCACGTGTGAACTGACAACTGTGAACTGTGAACTGAGAACTGTTCTTAGTCGATCTTGATCTTACGCAGCAGTCGGAAGTCGGAGAGCATTTTGCCGGTGCCCAGCACCACGGAAGCCAACGGGTCGTCGGCCACCGAGACGGGCAGGCCGGTTTCTTCGCGGATGCGCTTGTCGAGGTTCTTGATGAGCGCGCCGCCGCCGGTGAGCACGATGCCGCGGTCGGAGATGTCGGCCGAGAGCTCGGGCGGGGTCCGCTCCAAGGCTACGCGGATGGCGTTCATGATGACGGCGATGCACTCGCCCAGGGCTTCGCGGATCTCGGAGTCGTCGATGGTGATGGTCTTGGGCACACCCTCAATGAGGTTGCGGCCCTTGATCTCCATGCTGAGCGGCTTGTCCAGCGGGAAGGCCGAGCCGATCTCCATCTTGATGTGCTCGGCGGTACGTTCGCCGATGAGCAGGTTGTACTTGCGCTTGAGGTAGTTGGTGATGGCCTCATCCATTTGATTGCCGGCCATGCGCACGGAGCGCGAGTAGACGATGCCGGACAGGGAGATCACGGCGATATCCGTGGTGCCGCCGCCGATATCGACCACCATGTTGCCGGAGGGCTCGGTGATGGGCAGCCCGGCGCCGATGGCAGCCACCATGGCCTGCTCGACGAGATACACCTCGCTGGCCTTGGCGCGGTAGGCGGAGTCTTCCACGGCGCGCTTTTCGACCTGGGTGATCTCGGAGGGCACACCGATCACGATGCGGGGGTGAACCAGCATCTTGCGGTTGTGCGCCTTCTGGATGAAGTAGTTCAGCATCTTCTCGGTGACTTTGAAGTCCGCGATGACGCCGTCCTTCATCGGCTTGATGGCCACGATGTTGCCGGGGGTACGCCCCAGCATCTCCTTGGCTTCTTTGCCGACGGCTTCCACTTCCCCGGTGTTCTTGTTGATGGCCACAATGGAGGGTTCATTCACCACAATGCCCTTGCCGGCGGCGAAGACGAGGGTATTGGCAGTACCGAGATCGATCGCCAGATCGCTCGAGAACATGCTGAAGAGCGAGCGCAAACCGTGGCTGCGCGAGGGGCGCGAGGGATAGCCGTTCAATGACATTGGAAGCTTGGTTCAACCTCAGGAGATTATTGTACGGCTAGCGGGCCGGCCCGCATGAGAGGTCCGGAAGAGCGGTCGGACAGGAAGCAAGGAGCGAACCTCTGCGGTACACTCGATTGTTTGCCGCTCTCTCAGAATAACTCAAGTACGGAAGTTCTGACGGCGGCGAAAACCTGTCGCGAAGTTCCCGACTTAGGAATGCCTTCCCTTTTGGGAATGCGTCTGCGGAGCGGTGGCGCCGTTCGCAATTCTGTCATCCTGTCACCTGGCACGAGGTCCCATGTCTTATCCCAGCTATCGCAACTTGATCGGCGGCCAGGAACTGGCTGCGCGCAGTGGCAAGACGTTTTTGAACGTGAATCCGGCAGACCACCAGGACGCGGTGGGAGAGTTCCAGGCCTCGGGCGCCGAGGACGTCGGCCTGGCCGTGGCTGCCGCGAAGAAGGCGTTTGCCACCTGGCGCTTGGTGCCCGCGCCAAAACGTGCTGAGATCCTGTACCGCGCCGGCCAGCTTCTGCAGGAGCGCAAGGAGCAGTTTGCCCGCGACATGACCCGGGAGATGGGTAAGGTGCTGGCGGAGACCCGGGGCGATGTGCAAGAGGCCATCGATGAGGCCTTCTATGTAGCAGGGGAGGGGCGCCGCCTTTTTGGCAAGACTACCCCGAGCGAGCTGCAGAACAAGTTCGCCATGAGCGTACGCATGCCGGTTGGGGTGGTGGGCATGATCACCCCCTGGAACTTTCCCATGGCCATTCCCAGCTGGAAGCTGTTTCCCGCCCTGGTGGCCGGCAACACCTGCGTGATCAAGCCGGCGGAGGATACGCCGCTTTCGACCTTCAACCTGGTGCGCACCCTGATGGACGCGGGCCTGCCGGCGGGCGTGGTCAACATCGTCACTGGGTTTGGGCCGGACGCTGGCGCTCCTCTGGTGGAACACAAGGATGTGCGCGCCATCAGCTTTACCGGGTCGAGTGAGATCGGCTCGCTGGTGGCGCAGCGTGCTGCCGCCACCTTCAAGCAGGTTTCGCTGGAGATGGGCGGCAAGAATGCGCAGATCGTGCTGGAGGATGCCAATCTCGATCTGGCTCTGGATGGTGCGTTGTGGGGGGCCTTCGGGACGACCGGGCAGCGCTGCACCGCGACCAGCCGCATTCTGCTGCAGAAGGGCATTGCCGCGGAGTTCACCGAACGTTTGGTGGCGCGCGCCAAGCAGCTCAAGGTGGGCAACGGCCTGGATGCCGCGGTGGAGGTTGGTCCGCAGGTGAATCACCAGCAGATCGACACCTCTGCCCGCTATGTCGAGATCGCGCGGAGTGAAGGACCGAAGCTGCTCTGCGGCGGGGCGCGGTTAAGCGATGATCAGTTCGCGAAGGGAACCTTCTTTGCTCCCACGGTGTTTGGCGGAGTGAAGCCGGAGATGCGCATCGCGCGCGAAGAGGTCTTCGGGCCGGTGGTCAGCCTGATCGAGTTTGAGACGTTCGAGCAGGCCATTGAGATTGCTAATTCCATCGACTACGGCTTGTCCACGGCACTCTACACCAGGGACGTGAACCGGGCATTCACCGCCATGCGCGACCTGGAAGCCGGCATCACCTATATCAATGCCCCCACCATCGGCGCGGAGGTTCACCTGCCCTTCGGTGGGGTGAAGCAAACCGGCAACGGCCACCGCGAAGGCTCGGAGGCGCTGGAGTTCTTCACCACCTGGAAGGCGGTGTATGTGGACTACAGCGACAAGCTGCAGCGGGCGCAGATTGATAACGCGGAGTGAGAGATGAAACTTCGGCGCTTGGTGGGAAGGCTATTGAACACACAGGAGCGCTACGCTGAGGATGATTTTCCCAGCGTAGTGCTTTTGCTGCGGAACCCGGAATTTCCTGGGCCAGAAGAATTGTTGCGAATCGCACGGCAAGCATGGGGAACCGATGGGCCCGTTGAATTGCTGGGATCGCGATGGTAGAGGATGAGTTACATGTTTTCTTGCCAGACCAGCAGAGGCAGTATGGTCTTGGCGGTGCACCTGCAACCACAGCCCTACGGCACAGCAGGCAGAGAACCGACTCAGTTCCTTCAGCGGCCGTGGGATGAGCACCGAGCGTGGATGTCCATAGACATGCCGAACGGAAGGAACCGCGAGTTGAGCAAACAAACCGCGCGCGGCACGATCTACCAAGTTCTGCTGGTCTGCGCGTTCTTGTTGTGGGGGCCGAATACGCTCGCAGTATTCTTCCCGGGCGAGAGAGTGACGATTCCGAACTTCGGCGGGCTAGCGGCGTGCATTCAATGGGCACGGAGCGCGGGACCGGATATGAGCTTTCTGAACTAGGCGCCATTCAGCGAGCGAGTGCGCCGATTGAGATCGCGCTACAATTCAGCCATGAGTCCGAATGCCCAGAAGATTTTCGATGAAGCCCGCCAACTGTCTCCGGACGAGCGCGATTGGCTGATCGAGAGCCTGCTGATCGAGAACGGCAATGAGTCCGAGGTGGAAGTTACAGCCGCGTGGGACGAGGAGATCAAGCGCCGTCTGGATGAGATCGATTCCGGGGCCGTCGAAACGATCTCCGAAGAGGAGTTTTTTGCCCGCATGGATGCACGCATCAAGGCCAAGCAGAAGGAATGAAGCCAGTTCGGATCCACCCGGAGGCCGACGCCGAGGCGGATGCAGCGTTCAATCGGTATTGGTACGAGAGCCAGGTAGCCGCTCTCGGGTTCGACCGGGAACTCAGGATCGCTATACATACGTTGCGCCGAAATCCACGTGCATGCGCTCCCTATTTGCACGGAACGCGCAGGACGCTGCTTAACCGTTATCCCTATTTCATCGTCTTCCGCGAACTCCCTCGCAAAATCGAGATCATTGCAATCGCGCACGCCAAACGCCGTCCAGGCTATTGGGCCAAGCGCCTAAGGCAGTAAGCTGGCAGAGTCATGGAAAAGCCTTACGTCCCCAATCCTTCCCGCTACGACAATGCAACCTTCCGCCGCTGTGGCCGTTCCGGTCTGGTGCTGCCGCCCATCTCTCTGGGCTTGTGGCAGAATTTTGGCGGCGCCGATGTCTTCGAGACTGGCCGCGCCATGGTGCGGCGCGCCTTCGATCGCGGCGTCACCCACTTCGACCTTGCCAACAACTATGGTCCGCCTTACGGTTCCGCGGAAGAGAACTTCGGCGTGATCCTGCAGAAGGATTTCCGGCCGCTGCGCAATGAGCTAATCATCTCGTCGAAGGCGGGGTGGGACATGTGGCCGGGCCCCTACGGCATCGGCGCCTCGCGCAAGTATCTGCTGGCGTCGCTCGACGACAGCTTGAAGCGCATGGGGTTGGAGTACGTCGACATCTTCTACGCTCACCGGCCTTGGGCTAACGCTCCGCTTGAAGAGACCATGGGTGCTCTCGCCAACGCTGTGCAGCAGGGCAAGGCGCTTTATGTAGGTATCTCGTCGTACAGTCCGGAGCGCACCCGCGCCGCGGCGGAGATTCTCAAGAGCATGGGCGTGCCGCTGCTCATTCATCAGCCGTCGTACTCCATGCTGAATCGCTGGATTGAGAAGGGTCTGCTCGACACGTTGGATGAGCTGGGCGTGGGCTGTATCGCCTTCTCGCCGCTGGCCCAGGGGCTGCTGAGCAACAAGTATCTCAACGGGGTGCCGGAAAACTCTCGCGCCATGCTGGAGAACTCGTCGCTGCTGCAGGATTTTCTGAAGCCCGAGAACATCGAGCGCGTGCGCAAGCTCAACGAGATCGCCAAGGGACGCGGTCAATCACTGGCGCAGATGGCGATTGCCTGGGTGTTGCGCGACCGGCGCGTGACCTCGGCCCTGATCGGCGCGCGGAACGTGGAGCAGCTCGACAACTCGCTCGACTCGCTGCACAAGCTGGAGTTCACTGCAGCGGAGCTGGCGGAGATCGAAACGCACGCGCAGGATGCGGGCATCGATCTGTGGCGAGATGCGCGAGAGACGATGGCGTAGCTTCCCGCTATTGCAGCAGGAGGGATCGGCCGTCCCTCCTGTGTTGTCGCATGAAGGCCGCCGACCGACGCAGGTGCTTCGGCTTCGCTCAGCATGACAACACGAGAAAAGGACTTCTTTCAGCATGACAGCGCGAGAAAAGAGCTTTTTAGAGGCGCACTAGTGGTGTTGCTCCTCCAGCACATCGCGGAGGGCGAAGCTGGTCTCCAGGCGCACCACGCCGGGGAGGCGCGATAGCTCGTTCTGGTGGAGGCGTCCATAGTCGTCGATATCCGCGACCCGCGCCACCAGCATGTAGTCGTACTGGCCGGCCATCAGGTGGCAGCTTACGATGCCGTGGGTGCGGCGCACCGCAGCCTCGAAGGCGCTTAAGACCGCGGCGGACTGGCGCTCCAGGGTAACGCGCACAAATACCGTCATCTGCTTGCCGAGCAGGCGGTCGTTGACCAGCGCACGGTAGCCGCGGATGGCGCCCGTGGCCTCCAGGCCCTGAATGCGTCGGGAGGCGGCGGAGGCGGACAGCCCCACGGCTTCGCCCACCTCGTAGTTGGTCGCTCTGCCGTGGCGCTCCAGGTGGCGCAAGATCGCGGCGTCGAGCTCATCCATCCCGTCCACCGCATTGATTGCAGGTATTTCTTGCACAAGATGGGTCTTTCTCTCACGTTTCGTGCTCATAGCGCAGTTCTACCACGAAGTTTGCACACATTGCTAGCTGCTTGCGCCGTAGGATGTGTTCATTGCAAATGCGGTACGTTCCCGCGCCGGAGCAGCCCTCCCTGTCTAGTTCTCCGGCGCGGGGCCTCTTCCAAGGCATTGCATCCAAACCCCAGGAGCTCGATTCATGATTATCGGCGTCCCCAAAGAGATCAAAGATCACGAAGCGCGTGTCGGCGTCACCCCTGCCGGAGCAAAGGCCCTGAGCGAAGCCGGGCACAAGGTGCTGGTCGAGACGCAGGCCGGAGCTCTCTCTGGCTTTGCCGATAGCGAGTACCAGGATGCCGGAGCGGAGATCGTGGGCGACGCGGGCTATGCCTGGGGCAAAGCCGACATGGTGGTGAAGGTCAAGGAGCCCATCGAGCCGGAGTACGGGTATTTCCGCGAAGGACTGGTGCTCTTCACCTATCTACATCTGGCCCCGATTCCTGGTCTGACGAACAAGCTGCTCGACTCCAAGGTGATCGGCATTGCGTACGAGACGGTGCGCGATCGGGAGGGCACACTGCCGCTGCTGACGCCCATGAGCGAGGTGGCCGGGCGCATGAGCGTGCAGGTGGGCGCCAGCTATCTGGAAAAGGAAAAGGGCGGCCGAGGCATTTTGCTGGGCGGTGTTCCGGGCGTGCCACCCGCCCATGTCACGATTATTGGCGGCGGTATCGTGGGCACCAATGCGGCGCGGATCGCACTGGGCTTTGGCGCGAAGGTTACGCTGATCGACCTGAATCTGAACCGCCTGCGCGAGATCGACGATATCTTCAATGGCCGCGTCTACACGCTGGCTTCGAATAGCTACAATCTGGCTCACGCCACGCGGGAGGCCGATCTGGTCATCGGCGGCGTGCTGATTCCTGGGAGCACGGCCCCCAAGATCGTGACCCGTGGCATGGTCTCGAAGATGAAGAAGGGCGCCGTCATTGTGGATGTCGCTATCGACCAGGGCGGGTGCGTGGAGACGGCGCGGCCGACGTCCCACTCCGATCCCAGCTACGTGGTGGATGGCGTGGTGCACTACTGCGTGACAAATATGCCGGGAGCGGTACCGCATACCTCGACACTGGCGCTCACCAATGCGACCTTCCCTTACGTGCTGCGTCTGGCCAACCTGGGTGCGCGCGAGGCGCTGAAGCAGGACGCGGGATTGGCTGAGGGCCTGAATACCTGGCTGGGCACGCTCGTTCATCGGGGCGTGGCGGAGAGCCAGCAGCGGGCTTGGACGGCGCCGGCGGAACTGCTGCGCTAACAAGAAACAAGCTTTGGAAAGCTCCCCAATGCGCGGGCCTGGAGCCCCGCGCTACAGCCGGCTAGGAAGCCGGCGCTACGGTTGACCGCAAACAGCGGTGGGGACTAGAGCGACGGGCTGTGGAGCGGCGCATCGGCAGGCGCCGCTGGCCGCCAGTCCACGGACCCGGGAGGCTCTCCGTTCCGGGCGGTGGATTGAGGCGCGGAATATAATCGCCCCATGCTTTTCAAGAGCAATCCGCGCCTG
>CBJOJD010000256.1:0-8069 GCA_966443485.1 uncultured bacterium
AATTCGCGGAGTGGGGCGGGAAAGAGAGATTGGGAGGCAGAAGCAATTGCACCGGTTCAGGATCTGTCGCAGAATGAAGGCCTGACGCCTCAAGATGTGCCAGCCAGCGAAGACAGCCGTCCTACAGCAGCTTGTTAGCGTCGCGCATCCTACCAGCGAACCAGGTCCAGCGAACACGGGCCAGCCAACCAGAGGGTCCAACACAGGAGGTTTCATGGCGACCTTATCTTCTCCCATCACGACAACGGAGCAGTATTTGGGCGACGCGGCAGAGTCGCTGCTGGGCTTCAGCAATCCGCGCATTCCCAAGGAACGGCTTCACCTGCCTGGACCGGATTTTGTGGACCGGATCTTCGCGCCATCCAACCGCAACGCGCGGGTACTGGCGAATTTGCAGCGGCTCTTTCGCCATGGCCGTCTGGCGGGAACCGGGTACTTGTCCATTCTTCCCGTGGACCAGGGGATCGAGCACTCGGCCGGGGCTAGTTTCGCGAAGAATCCGGATTACTTCGACGCAGAAAACATCGTGAAGCTGGCGGTGGAAGCGGGCTGCAATGCGGTGGCGTCCACGTTTGGGGTGCTGGGGATTGTGGCCCGCAAGTACGCCCACCATATCCCGTTCATCGTGAAGATCAACCATAACGAGCTGCTGACCTATCCCAACAAGTTCGACCAGATCCTGTTTGGCACGGTGGAGGAGGCTTACGAGATGGGAGCGGCAGCGGTGGGTGCGACCATCTACTTTGGCTCGGACGGGGCAGACCGGCAGATCGTGGAGATCGCGGAGTGCTTTGCCCATGCCCATGAGCTGGGGATGGCGACGGTGCTGTGGTGCTATCTGCGCAACTCCGCGTTCAAGAAGGACAAGGATTATCACCTCTCGGCCGACCTGACCGGGCAGGCCAACCATTTAGGGGTGACGATTCAGGCGGACATCATCAAGCAGAAGCTCCCGGAGAACAACGGTGGATATCTGGCGCTGAACACGGGCGAGTCCAGCTACGGAAAGCTGGACAAGCGAATCTACAGCGAATTGACCAGCGATCATCCTATCGACCTGTGCCGGTACCAGGTGGCCAACTGTTACATGGGGCGAGCCGGCCTGATCAATAGTGGAGGAGCCTCGGGGAGTAACGACTTTGGAGAGGCGGTTCGGACGGCGGTCATTAATAAGCGGGCGGGCGGAATGGGGCTGATCTCGGGACGCAAGGCTTTTCAGCGTCCGATGGGCGAGGGAATCCAACTTCTGCATGCGATTCAGGATGTGTATGCGGATCCGAAGATCACGGTCGCTTAGGCGAGAAGAGCGGCTTGCGATTGATCGTTGAGGGCTGATTTGCTCAAGTGGTCAGCCCTTAACGTCCGCATCGGACCGTTTTCGAATTGCATAGGATGATTCTAATTTCGGAAACAGACCTACATTTTCCTGCATCTTTGCGCCGTTTTTACGGCGGGTATGCCCACGAAGGCTTCGGGCGTGCGTCCATATCTTGCTTATCCTCATATAATTGGGTGAGAGTTCATGAAGAGAGGTATCAAGATCTGCACGTGGCAATCGACGTGCAAATAACTTGCTACTGGGTGTCCCCCGATGGAGAAGAACGTATCCAACCGCTTGCAGGCGACTCTGCTGGCCGTTTTCACGGTCGGCCTGCTGCTGCTAGCGATTTGGAACTTTCGGCAGGAGGGGCAGTTTCAGCAGCCGGATGACGGCGTGTGGTGGAGCGAATCCACCACGGGCGATGGGCTGATCGCCGCCCGCGTGCTTCCGGGCAGTCCGGGATTTCGGGCTGGCCTGCACAGCCAGGACATTCTGACGGCGGTGAACAACCACTCCCTTCACCGCCTGTCTGACTTGGATCGAGTGCTGTATCGGGTGGGCCCCTACGGGAACGCGATGTACTCGGTGACCCGGTCGGGCATTCCGCTGGATCCGGTTCTGGTGATTCCGGAGCCGGCCGACCGCAGCGTGCAGCATGCGCAGCGAGTGATTGGGCTCATCTACCTGGCCATCGGCGTGTACGTGCTCTTCCGGCGCTGGACGGCACCCCGGGCCACGCACTTCTATCTCTTTTGCTTAGTTTCATTTGCTCTTTATGCGCTGAAATATACGGGCCAGCTGGATGCTCTGGACACTACGGTGTACTGGGGCAACGTGCTGGCGGAAGCGCTGCAACCAGCGCTGTTTCTGCATTTTGCCTTGAGTTTTCCTGAAGAACGCCTGCGCAAGCTGGGCAGGCGGTGGCTGCTGCCGGTGATCTACACGCCCGGGGCAGCAGTCCTGGCGCTGCGGGTGTACGCGCGGATCAACTGGGAGGCGACGGGGCTGCTTCAGCACCGCCTGGACCAGGTTGGTACAGCCTACGACGCGGTGTTCTACCTGCTGGCGACTGCGCTGTTCCTGCGCAGCTATGCCCGGGCGAACACTCCGCTGTTGCGGCAGCAGCTGAAGTGGCTGACCCGCGGCACCCTGCTGGCGGTGCTGCCGTTCACCCTGCTGAACGCAATTCCCTTCCTGTTCGATCTACGGATACCGGCGGTTCTGACCCGGCTGGCTGGGTTGTCGCTGATCTTTTTGCCTCTGACGTTCAGCTGGGCCATCGTGCGCTATCGCCTGATGGACACCGACCTGATCTTCAAGCGGGGCGTGGCCTACACGCTGGCCACGGGCTTGTTGTTGGGAGCGTACTTCGGCACCATCGCGATCATCGCGGAACTGGTGCATACGCGCATGCCGGAGTCGGTCCGCGAGTGGGGCCTAGGTATTGCCATCGTTGCAACCGCGGCGGTATTCGATCCGCTGAAGCGGCGTATTCAAGACTGGGTGGATCGGGTCTTCGACCGGCAACGCTATGACTACCGCAAGGCGCTGATCGAGTTTGGGCGCGGACTGAACGCGGAGACGGATCTTCGCGCATTGCTCTCGTCGATTGTGGAACGGCTGCCCAGAACCTTGCTGGTGGCGCGGGTGGCGGTATTCCTGGCGGGGGACAACGGCCGCATGCGGCTGGCAGCTTCGCACGGGCTTCCCAGCGAGCTGCGGGTGCCAGCCGGCACGGATCCTCTGTCGCTCGGCTTTCTGGATTTCAACCACAACGACGGGCACTCGCACATCTTTCTGGAGAATGCGCAGCAGGCCCTGCACCTGCCGGAAGAGGAGCGCCGCACTGCTGCTCTGCTGGACCTGAACTATTACCTGCCCTGCCGGGTGCAGGACGGATCGACCACGCGGACGATTGCGGTGATCGGGTTGGGACGCACGGTGGGGGGAGACTTCCTCTCCAGCGAAGATGTGGAGCTGCTGGAGTCGCTGGCCAGCTACATCGGCATCGCCCTGCAGAATGCCAGCCTGTATACGCGTCTGGAGTCGAAGATCAGCGAGTTCGAACGGCTGAAGGAGTTCAACGAGAACATCGTGGAGTCCATCAATGTGGGGATTCTGGCGATCGACCTGGAAGACCGGATCGAGAGCTGGAACACGCAGATGGAGGCGATGTATGCACTGAGCCGGGGCGAGGCTCTGGGGCAGTCGTTGCGCGATGTGTTTCCGCCGGAGATCTGCGACGCCATCGACAGCTTCAAGAATGAGGCCGGGGTACATAATCTCTACAAGTTCCGCCTGATCACCCGCGCTGGCGAACAGCGGACCGTGAATGTGGCAGTGGCGCCGCTGCTCTCGCGGGACTTTGTTTCCGTGGGCCGCATCATCCTGGTAGACGACATTACGGAGCGGGTCTCGCTGGAGGCGCAACTGGCCCAGGCCGACAAGCTGAGCTCGATCGGGCTTCTGGCAGCAGGGGTGGCACACGAGATCAACACGCCACTGGCGGTGATCTCAAGCTACGCGCAGATGCTAGGCAAGCAGTTGCGGGGCGATGCGCGGTTCGGACCGGTTCTGGAGAAGATCACGCAGCAGAGCTTCAGGGCAGCGGAGATTGCGAACGGACTGTTGAACTTCTCGCGAACCTCGACGACGGAGTTCCGGGCCACCGATCTGAACCAGGTGATTCGCGATACGCTCTCGCTGCTGGAGCACCAGTTCAAGACAGCCAAGATCGAAGTGGAGCTGGAGCTGGCGCACGATCTGCCGGCAATTCACGGTAACCCGGGCAAACTGCAGCAGGTGTTTCTGAATCTGCTATTGAATGCCAAAGAGGCAATGCCGGGGGGCGGGCAGCTACGCGTGGCGACGCTGGCCAACGGTCACGTGGAGGCTGTGGTGAGCGACTCGGGCGCGGGCATTGCGCCGGAGAATATGAAGCGGATCTACGATCCTTTCTTCACCACCAAGACCATGCCCAAGCCGGGAGAGAAGCGAGGCACCGGTCTGGGCCTGAGCGTCTCCTACGGCATTATCCAGGAGCACGCGGGCAAGATTCAGGTCGAGAGCGCCCTGGGCGCCGGGACCACATTTCATCTGGAGTTTCCCTTGTTGAGGAATTCGGTACATGCCTGAGGTCGATCTATCCCCGAATACGACTTCTTCCAGCACCAATGGCGCAGCGCTAGCCAGCATTCTGGTGATTGACGACGAGGCAGCGATCCGCGACTCGCTGGAGGTTCTGCTCACACTTGAGGGCTACGCGGTCAAGATGGCTTCAGACGGCGACCAGGGATTGCGCCTTTTGGAGCTGGAGAACTTCGACCTGGTGCTGCTGGATCTGGCGCTGCCGGGCCGCACTGGCTTGGAGCTGCTGCCGCTGATCAAGGACCGGCAACCGGAGGTTCCGGTCATCATGATCACCGCCTACGGCACGGTGGACAACGTGGTGGAGGCCATCCGCACCGGCGCGGAGAACTTTGTCCAGAAGCCGTGGGACAACGAGAAGCTGCTGGCGGATATTCGCTCGGCGATCGCACGCCATCGTGCCGAAGAAGAGAACCTGCAGCTGAAGCGCACGCTGAAGCAGCGCTACAACTTCGTCAACATCGTGGGCAAGAGCGATGTGATGTTGCGGGTGTTCGACCTGGTGGCGCAGGTAGCGCCTAGCCGGTCCACGGTGCTGATTCAGGGCGAGAGCGGGACGGGCAAGGAGCTGATCGCAAAGGCGCTCCACGCCAACTCGCCGCGCCGGGATAAGCCCTTTGTGCCGATCAACACCGGCGCCATGCCCTCGGAGTTGCTGGAGTCTACCCTCTTCGGGCACGTGAAGGGCGCATTCACATCGGCAGTGGCTTCAAAGAAAGGCCTGTTCGAAGTCGCCAACGGCGGCACGCTGTTCCTGGATGAGATAGCCACGATGGGCATGGACACGCAGGCGAAGATTCTGCGCGTTCTGCAGGATCGGCGCTTCATGCAGCTGGGTGGGATTCAGGAGATTCAGGTGGACGTGCGCATCATCGCCGCCACCAACGTCGATCTGCGCCAGGCGGTGCGAGACGGGCGCTTCCGCGAGGATCTGTTCTACCGGCTGAACGTGATCACGGTGGACCTGCCGCCGCTGCGCGCACGCCGCGAAGACATTCCGCCACTGGTTCAGCACTTCCTGGAGTTCTATTCGAACGAAAACGGTTTGCCCACACGCAAGCTGTCGGCGGATGCCATGCGGGCACTGATCGACTACGACTGGCCGGGCAATGTGCGCGAGTTGGAGAACTGCGTAGAGCGCGGCGTGGTGTTGTCGGCCGGGCCGATCATCGGATCCGATCTGCTTCCCGGGCACATCACGGGACGCAGCTTCCAGGATGCGTTGTTGGAGCATAATCCCAACGCTTCGCTGTTCGACATTCTCGAGGACATCGAGCGGCGGATCATTGTGGAGAAGCTGGAGCGCTGCAACTGGAATCAGACCGACGCAGCCGAGCAGTTTCACATCCCGCTGTCGACACTCAACCAGAAGATCAAGCGGCTGAACATCGAGATCCGCAAGCGCGGAAGAGAATAGCTGTACTTCCCTAGGCGGCTGAAGCCGCACTGCTGTTTTCCGTGCTTGATGGCAGGGGTAAACTGGTGCCCTGTCAGATCTGGTCTCCGGCCCAAGCAAAGCTTGGACGGGGCACCCGCGGAGTGGATTTGCAGGCTAAGATCGATCTCTGTCTTTTCGCGGGATTGCATTCCGGACGCCTCGAAGACGCCCGGAAAGCGATTTCTTACTTGTGCAGAGCGCGGGACCACTTCTTCAGGAAGCCGCGCAGTTCAGACGGAGGCCGCATCCACAGATTGGCAGCGGTGTCGCGCTTTTCAGGGCGCATGAGCACGCTCAGGTGCGGTCCGTCATATTGGTTGAGGACGCGGAATGCGGCTTCGTCGGTGAGGTCGTCGCCGAGGTAAGCCACCGGAGTGCCGGGTTGGGTTTCAGTGATCAAGGCACCGAGAGCTCCGCCTTTGTCACGCCCCACACGGAGTTCCAAACCGCCTTCGAATTCCAACAGAGTCAGGCCTTCGAGTCGGGCCAGAGGTTCGAACAGCTCGCGCGTGCGGGTCTCAATAAATTTCGCGGTGCGGGGCGATGCTCCACGCCAATGCATCACGGCGGCGTTGGGTTTGTCTTCGAACTCTCCACCAAGGTTGTTGTGGCGCAGGTACTCACGCAGTTCGTCCAGCTTGCGCTGGGTTTCGGGCGGAGCTTGCTCGACCTCGCGGTGACCGTCGGTATGCAAGCGTTCCGCGCCGTGTAGTCCCCAGACTTCGACGGGGTGTTCTACGACGGGCGGATTTCCCCGCAGGAGGGGGCCGATCTCCCGGGCCGGTCTGCCGGAGATTACAACGATACGAGTTTGCCCCTGCTGCTGAATGCGAGCGATGGCCTCGCGCACTCCGGTGAAGGGACGGGCGCGGGAACGATCGACGCGAAACGGTGCCAGCGTGCCGTCATAATCCAGTAGCAAAAGAGGGTTGTGGTTTGCGGAAAACGTACTAAAGAATTGATCTAGCGTCCTGGTTGTGTCTTCGTTCACAATTCTCGCCTTCTAAGCCCTTTTTCTATGCGGTCCCTCCGCCCGTTGAACCAGAATCGGTTCAGGACGCGTGGAGCTGAGGTTCTCCAAGCTGTCGATGCGCAGTTCACGCAAATCGCCCAAGACGTTGGCCGCCCAACGGTAGACATTGTGCTCCATCACCTGGCGGCGCATTCTTTCCATACGCAGCCTTCGTTCCGCGGGCCCCATTTCCAAGGCGCGATGTATGGCATCCCCTACGCCATCGATGTCGTAGGGATTGACGATCAACGCATCGCGCAGCTCGACGGCGGCCCCGGTGAACTTGCTCAGCACCAGAGCGCCATCCTCGTCATCGCGCGCTGCCAGGTATTCCTTGGCGACGAGATTCATGCCATCGTGCAGCGAGGTGACGAGACAGACATCAGCGGCGCGATACCAGGTGGTGACCTCCTCGTGACCGCACTGTCTTTCGATTAAGATGACGGGACGCCAGTGTGCGGTTTGAAAGCGCAAGTTAATCTCTTCTGCCGCAGCTTCGACGTGACGGCGCAAGTCCACATAACTTGGGATGCGCGTTCGGCTCGGTGCAGCAATCTGCACCATGGTCACGCGTTCGCGATGCCAGGGATGTTCCTCAAGCATGCGCTCGAAGGCCATCAAGCGTTCCAGGATGCCCTTGGTGTAGTCCATGCGATCCACACCGAGAACGATCTGTTCGGCGCGGACTCCGTACTCCTCAAGCAGTTCGGCACGGGACGGTGTAGTCGAAGTGCGGACTTCTCCCGGAGCAGCGATGGCGACGCTAACCGGATATGGCCGGACGGTGGTGGTGTGGCCGTGACGCCGGACGGTCATGTGCTCGCGGTTGGTGCGGGACTCGAGCACGCGATCGACGGTATCGAGGAAGTTGTTGCAATGCAGGGGAATGTGGAAGCCGATGAGGTCCGCTCCCAGCAAGCCCTCGAGCAGCTCCGCCTGCCAGGGGCAAATTCCGAAGGCTTCGGGATTGGTCCAGGGAATGTGCCAGAAGATGGCGACGCGGGCATCTGGCCGTGCCGCTTTCACAATGCGCGGCAGCAGAGCGAAGTGGTAGTCCTGAACAAAGACGATGGGGTTCTCGGCGCCGGCCATCTCTTCCAGCAGAGCCTGAGCGAACTTGTGGTTGACGCGTTGATAGCTCTCCCAATCTG
>CBJOJD010000257.1:0-8021 GCA_966443485.1 uncultured bacterium
CGTAAGGGACTTGCACCCTCCATCTCCTGCTAGTTTTCCGTCGCCCCCAATCAATACCTTCTAAAAGCATCGACAACTGCGCACGCGTTAACGACACCGTTCCGCCTGTGGCCTGCGGCCACACGAAGCGACCGCGCTCCAATCTTTTCTGGAACAGACAAAGGCCATCCCCATCGAACCATAAAAGCTTAATCAGGTCGCCGCGTTTTCCCCTGAACACGAACACGTGTCCAGAAAATGGCGCCTGTTCGAGCACGGTCTCCACGATGGAGGAGAGTCCTTGGAAGCCGCGTCGCATATCTGTGAATCCCGCAGCAATCCAGATGCGAGTACCAGGCTTGAGATCGATCAACGCAGGAGGCTCCCCAGCACAGTGCGCACCAACTCGGGATCAACACCGGCTTCCACACTCACCAGTGCTCGGCCTGGTAACTCAATGTGGATCGAAGCAGACGATGTTGCCGGCGAAGGCGTCGACGCGACTTCCGGAACGACAATGCCGGTCGGTTCGGAGATAACAGACACGGGCAGAAGCTTCGTTCGCGATTGCTTCGCGGCCCAGCCGACGCTGTTCTTGTACTCGTATCGCCACTGGAATACCTGCTTGGCGTTGACGCCGTTCTCTCGCGCAACTCGTGCAATCGACGCACCCGGCACTAGCGTCGCCTCGACGATACGGCGCTTTTCCGCCGGTGTACGATGAACCCGTTTCGAAGAGCCACTGCCAGCAACTTGGATCGTCTCGCTCACAAGGCCATCGTCGTCCTGATCCCGCCTTCTGTCTACACGGCGAGAAGCGGACGCTTACGGTTCAACCAACTTCCACTGTTCTTCGGTTAGCTCCCAGCGTCCTGTCATCAGAGCCGAGCGGAGACATCAGAGCAACTCCAGAATGCCCCAAATCTCAGACGTTGGGAATTATGAGACTGGTTCTAAGTTCTTACTTCAATCCTGCTTGTTGTCAGAGTCGATTCGACCGCCGTGCGTCCGGACAGGCTGAACCAGAACCGCTCCACCTGCGTATCCAGATCCAGGACGCCGCTGGTTTTTCCCGCGCTCCCCAAGTCCCAAAGGAAGCCCACGATCTAAATTCAATCCCGGAGGTCTCTCATCCAAACCCCCGCGGTCTCCAAGCTCACGACCGCGTTCCCACTTCACGTGCTGACCAGATTGTTGCCGTCTTGCTGAATGCGGAGTTCTTCTCCACACCATTCAAATCTTTTGGGAAAATCCCAATGAAACCATCGAAGTTTATGAAGCACTTCATGTGCTCATTGCGAACGTGTACCCAGTCGTTTCCGCAAGAGGTGATCGATGCCTTCGCGGAGGTCACCGGCGGTCAGCGCGCTCGAGTGCGACTTCCGAAGACTGTGAACGGCTACGTCTGGTTCGACGACGAGCAGCGGGCATTTCTGGTCGAGTGGATGACCGGACTGAACATCTCGAGATGGTTATCGAATTCAGCGCGTGGCCTTCCTGATTCTCTTAGCCTGAGAGATAGGGGATCACTTCCAGTAAGCCTGCCATGCTCCCGAACTCCGAGTCCAGAAATTTCTCGGCCCGCAGTGCTCTTGGAGCGGGTTGGCGAAGATCCAGAACGTGAAGATCGCGGCACTCGCTTCGGTGGCTTCATCTACGCCGGGAGGATACGCATGGGAGAAAGGGCAATACCGTCCAAGACTGGCCGATTAGATGGCGGTTATCGTCTCTGGGTATGGAAACGAACCGACCTCAGAGCAAGCTCAGAAAGAGACTCTTGATGCATCAGAACAACGGGAATCCCGATGGTTCTCATGCTGGAATCTCCGGCAATGAAGTATCAGATGATCAAGGGACCATCCCTGAAGAATTTGGCTTGGATTCAAATTTGGAATCATTTCGGCACGAATTGCGGGAGGCATCGGAGCTTGTTGTTCGGTTATACGAAGGACTTGATCACGCGCGGGTGACCCCTGCGAAGAGCCGAATTGAGATCGCCTCGCTGTTTGACGAACCGCTGCCCCAGGAACCCCAGCCGATGGGGGCCATCTTACAAGAGGTGGAGAACAATATTTTTGCGAATTCCACGCTATACCTGAGCCCCCGTTTCTTCGGGTATATCAACGGAGGAGGAAACCAGGCGGCCATTGCAGGTGAGCTGTTGGCGTCAGCAATTAACCAAATTTGCGCCAAGTGGCACTTTTCGCCTGCCGCTTCGGAAGTGGAGCGGAGGGTAATCCAATGGATCGCTCAGTTCATCGGGTATACCCCCGAAGCGGAAGGGTGTCTTTTGAGCGGCGGTTCGGCCGCGAACCTCGCAGGGTTGGCGGTGGCCCGTAAGCAGAAGGCGCAGTTCGATGCAGCCTCGCTGGGGATGCGAGTTGGTCCATCCGTTACGGTTTATGTGTCGCGGGAGGGGCACGCGTCGATCGAGAAAAGCATGGCGCTCCTGGGCATGGGACGCGAGCAGTTGCGCAAAATTGCAGTGTTGGATGATTTCACGATCGACCTGCAAGCGTTGGAAAAGCAAATAGCTGAAGACCGGAGAAACGGACATCGTCCCATTTGCGTGGTGGGAAACGCTGGCACGACCAATACCGGCGCCGTGGATCAGTTGGATGCTCTCGCTGACTTTTGCCAGAAGCATGATTTGTGGCTGCATATCGATGCAGCGTATGGCGGACCGGCGGCAGCGACTGAAGCGGCCGGAAGGTATTTCCGGGGGTTAGATCGCGCCGATTCGATCACAGTTAATCCGCACAAGTGGTTGTACCAGCCGGTGGAAGCTGCGTGTATCTTGGTCCGAAAGCCGCGAGCGCTTCGGGACACTTTTGAGGTCGAGGCCGACTATCTCCGGGAGGAGAGCGATGCTGGAGAAGCTGGTCTGCTCGATTTCAAGGATTTCGGTCCCGAACTCTCTAGGCGTTTCCGGGCACTGAAAATATGGATGACATTCAAGGCGTACGGCGCAAGGAAATTGCGGGCGGCCATCGAGAGCAATATCGAAATCATGCAATACCTGGCGGACCAGATCGATCAGTCTCGGGATTTTGTACGGTTCGCTCCGGTTCCACTGTCGGTGGTGTGTTTCCAATACCGTACCTCGGACACTTCTGTCCATGGAGACCATGAATACCTGGACAAGTTGAATAACCGGCTGCTGGAGGCGCTGGAGAAAGACGGCAGGGTTTTTCTGTCGGGGACAAAGATCCGTGGGAAGAGGGTTCTTCGGGCGTGTAGCGTCAATCACCGTACACGCCGGCAGGACGTGGAATTCCTGCTCGGAGTGATCCGCGATGTGGGCGGTTCGCTGCGCGACACAGCGTAATCCGCCGGATGCGATCGACCTGTTTTTAGATCAATTAATTGTAACGAATAGCGGCGTATCTTCCGGGTGTAACACCGAGGAGTTTCTTGAAGGAGCGGTTCAAATGACTCTGATCGCAAAAACCTGCTTGGCATGCCACCTCTGAAATTGGCGCACCGGACGCCAAAAGCTTTCGCGCCCGATTGATGCGTACAATCGTCTGATATTTGTGAGGAGAGATTCCAACGTGTCGGTGAAATGCCCGTATCAGGTAGTAAGGGCTCAGGCGCGCCAGACTGGCCAATGAATTTATCGACGCGTTCTGTTCAGAGTTGGCGTCGAGCCAATTCTTGACACGCAGGACAGCCGCGTGTTCTCGCCCTATCTCGCTGAGGGCGTGCCCACGCACCAGGTGATCGGTGATCAATCGCG
The DNA here is from genome assembly GCA_966443485.1 of uncultured bacterium. Taxonomy (GTDB): domain Bacteria; phylum Acidobacteriota; class Terriglobia; order Terriglobales; family Acidobacteriaceae; genus Telmatobacter. The sequence goes on from CBJOJD010000257.1 coordinate 3,719, forward strand.
CCACAGCAGACAACAGCAACGATTCATTCTGGAGCAACGAATTTGACTCAGTCAGGCTCGCAAAGACGTGACCGAGTTGCGTGGCGAGGATGATGTCTCTGACCAAGGGGCTTTTGAAGCTGACATCCGGCGGTTCCTGCCAGTCAAGGCTCCGAAGAAGCGCTTCCATGAGTGGGATTTCAATGTATAGATTGCGATAGATCCAGCCTTCTCTAGACGTTGCGTGGCCGGTGTGCAATTCGCCGGGCGCGATGAGACTGCACGTCCCAGGCGTTGCATCTCGAAGCACATTTCGACAATCAAAAGCGCCACGGCCTCCATAATTCAGACTGACGGCATAGAAGTCGTGCATATGTGGAGCAAACGAATGCTCCACCCACCGGGCACTCATAACTTCAAGGCCATCCAATCCGAAACAACGGGAATACTGAGCGAAGTCCTTTGTATTCATTTCTCGAATGGAATGCATCGACCTTCATCTCCCCTTGGGGCACTGGGATCAAGCAACACGACCGATCACTCGGGATAGGGTATCGCAAATTGGACGACCAGCCTTGGACAATATTGTCCTGAATCTGGTCGCCGGCATTCGGAATCGAGATGATCGCTCAGCTGGCAATAACGGCCCGAGGCAGTCATCCAGGCGTGCCGAAAATCAAAAATCGGAAATTGCGGCAAAGATATGCCTTGTCCTCTGGGGTATGTACCAGTGGCTCGATCGGGCTCCCAGCGGACGTAACGAGACAGGCCTATGGGTACGGCACCGCGACAAGTAAGACCAGCAGTAAACCAGGGTCCGATTTCGCTACGGAACTGCAGGAGCGCCGATTCATGAGGAACGATCGAACTTCGCAACAAACTTTCCTGGCCGCGTCAGCGTTGCTCTTCGTTGCGAGCGTGGTGCTGACGATGGCCTCCCATGTCGCGGATGGGAGGGAATGCCGATGCCCGGTGGCTGGACCATGTCGATGGCGTGGATGCGAACGCCGCAGAAGTCATGGGTCGAATCTGAGGCATCGTTCATCGGAATGTGGATCGTGATGATGATCGCCATGATGATGCCTTCTCTGGTGTCTGCGCTGCGGCGTTACCGTGAGGTCATGCGCAGAACGGGTGAGGGTGCGCCTGGCTCGACTAACCGCGCTTGCGGGTGCCGGGTACTTCTTCGTTTGGACCGTGATTGGCGTGGCTGCCTTTGCGCTCGGTGTGGCACTCGCCGGCGCCGAGATGGAATCGCCTGCCCTGGCTCGCGACGTTCCGGTTTTTTCGGGCGCGGTCGTCCTGTCTGCCGGCATGCTTCAGTTCTCCACTTGAAATTGGAAAAGGCATCACCTTGCGTGCTGGCGCAAGGCGCAAGGCCCAAACGCGCGATTGCATATTTCCTGCGAATGCCGGAGCAGCGTGGCAATACGGCCTGCAACTCCGTATTCGTTGCAGCTACGGTTGTGCTGGTCTCACCGCGGTTCTGCTCGCAGTCGGCATCATGGAACCGAGGGCGATGGCATTCGTGACAGCGGCTATCACCGCCGAGCGGCTTGCGCCTGCCGGGGAACGGGTGGCGCAAGCGGTCGGAGCCCTCGTTGTCGGAGCAGGGCTACTCTTGATCGACAAGCAGTCGGTCTGAAATGACTGACTGCGGGGAATTCGTACTGAAACCACCCCAAGAGTGCGCCATCTCCGATTGGTGACGGGAAGTGCGTGGACAGACACCCTCTTTTCGTTGCTCCCCAGTCTCCAATGGCACCTTTTTTTGTCGGATCGGCAAAGATTCCCGAGTCAACAAGCCACTCTTTGATGTGGGCCCCGATTACGTCGGGATGATCCTTTAAAATATTCATCGAAAACGGCCCGCCATCACGTCCGTTCGGAGCAAAGGAATGAACCCAACGCGCGTTTCCAAGCCTGCAACTGCTGGAAACGCCCTTCTACGATTAAGCATGAATCGAGATTATGAATCGCGTTCCGCGCCGGTTCCTAAATACGAGGGACCGGGGGCACCCTCGGTCGGGTTATCTAGCACGAGATCGTGGCCATCCGCCTGATCAAGTATCGAGTATGTCCCATTAATCGCCTTGTACCCACCGCAGCGCCGAAAGCTTGCCGTTGATCATGCCCCATTCGAAGTCATCCCAAGGGCCACGGTTGTGCGCCCTCGTTCTTTTCCAACAGCGCTCGCACTTTCTCGACCATTGTTCCGACCACTGCGTCTAAATCCAACCCGAGTGCTTGGGCCTCCCCTTGGCCAATCGAATCAAAGACCCGTTCAGTCATGTAAAGATGGATCGCATATTGCTCGCGCGTCTTAGAAGGTAGATTGAAACGGGAGCGCAGTTCGGCCATTAAATCAAGCTGGCGGCGCCTTTGCGCTCTGAAGAATTTCCGTGCCACGGGATCGGAGAACACAAGTTCCATCAGGGATGCCCGAAGCCCCCGCCAATCGGTATGAAACTGAATGCTCAGATCGACCAGCTGCCTCGCAGTCTCTTCCGGGTTCCGCATTTGGGAAAGCAGGTCTTCAACTCCTTTCCATTCGGTTGCCAACCAGCGCTCGTAGACAGCAAGGAAAATCTCCCGTTTGTCCTGGAAATGCTTGTAAAAAGTCCCAGTAGCGTATCCCGCTTCTTTTGCGATGATGTTCGAATCTGTGCCGTGATAGCCGAAGCGATTGAATTGGTTCGCGGCTGCCGATATCAGACGTTCCCGTGTTTGCTCGGGTAATCCACGCCGACGGCGAGCAATTGTCTTCTGCCTTCTTGCCTTGATTGCCATGAATTAATTGACAATACCTCATTGGGATGATAACAGTATCAATATCGACTAGTGATATGTTTATCACTTTCAGCTAATTCGTGAAAGGTGCTCCATGAAAGTCTTCTTCCCTCTAGGCAGAGTGCTCTTCTCGCTGATCTTCCTGATGGCGGCTCCCAGGCACTTTACGCACGAGGGCATCAAGCATGCAGCGGATCTGGGTGTGCCCGACGCTTCACTGCTTGTCCCGTTCGCTGGTGTGCTGGCAATCGCTGGAGGAATCAGCATTGCGCTTGGGTACAAAGCCAAATGGGGAGCATGGGCCTTGATTGCCTTCCTCGTGCCCGTCACATTCTGGATGCACGCATACTGGAAATTGAGCGACCCTTCCGCAATTCACGTTCAGAGCGCAATGTTCGCAAAGAACTTGTCTATGGTTGGCGCAGCTCTTTTGATTGCGCAATGGGGAGCGGGTCCCGCCAGCTTCGACGACTGGGCGAGACACGATTCTAAGCTCCCTTTTCGACGCTAATTGGAACCCTGATCAGGAGACGCTCAGTGCGATTGAGTCTGGCAATTGGAATATCGGTCTCAGTGCTGCTGGTCATTGGGGCACTGGTCGCAACCGGATTCGTTGGCGTGGCGCAGAAGGAACGAGATACGCAATTTCGTCTGGCCGTCGGGGCTCAGCGACCCCACAAAGTCGCAGTCGTGAGTGGCGTGTCGATTGCTTACTCGGATTCAGGCGCGAATGGCCCAGTTCTGATCTGCCTTCCCGCAATCGGTCATGGGGCACGAGACTTTGAAGGCTTCAGTCAACGACTCGCGTCGCAGTACCGCGTTCTGGCCCTTGACTGGCCGGCTCAAGGCGACTCTGGTCCAGATCCGATTCCAGCGAGCGCTACACGATACGCAATCCTTCTCTCAGAGTTCATAGACCACCTCGACCTGAAGACGGTAGTTTTCATCGGCAACTCGATTGGGGGAGCCGTCTCAATTCGATATGCAAGCACTCATCCCGAGCGAGTCAGTGGCCTCGTCCTTTGCGATTCGGGCGGTTTGGGCGAACCGACTTTCAGAAGCAGGGTATTCATCGCGGGTTTCATTCAGTTTTTTGCCGCTGGGCGCCGCGGGGCTTTCTGGTATCCCCGCGCGTTTAGGAACTACTACAAACACGTATTGATCACAACCTCGGCGCGAGAGGAACGAGATCGGATTGTTCGCTCGGCATACGAGATCGCAACACCGTTGGAACAAGCGTGGAGGAGCTTTGGCCATCCCGAAGAGAACTTGCTCGGGTTGCTGCCCAAAATCCAATGCCCCGTGTTGCTAGCTTGGGCGAAGCAGGACGTGGTTATTCCCCTCAAGTCTACGGAGCGATACTTCGGACTGATCCAAGATCATCGGCTGGAAGTGTTCGAGGGCGGCCATGCTGCTTTTCTTGAAGATCCGGATCGTTTTGAACGGAGTGTTCGAGGATTTCTGCTACACGTACACGCTCGGGCCAAATAGTCTCGATGGCCAGTGAAGCCCGACACATCGTCCAGCGCCCGCC
>CBJOJD010000258.1:0-8011 GCA_966443485.1 uncultured bacterium
GGGGGGAGCGTGCCCGTGCCGCGCCGCCACATCCGCAAGCGACTGGGTACTCTGCGTGGGATTCAGCGCATACGACAGCCACATCACGTCGTCCACCGGGCCGCGCAACTCTATGCCGGCCTCGTGCAGAGCATGCAGCGTCGCTTTATAGTCATGCACGCGTTTGGGAACACTCGCGTCTTCCAGCAAGGCCCGCAGTTCGTCCGTCAATCCAAGGGCCAGCGCCACCCCCGGCTCCGCGCAGACGCCCACCATGCACTGCGCCGCGCTCTCCGCGGCCTCAGCCACATCCAGCAGCGAGAGGGTCCGCGGCTCGCCGTCCTCTTCGCTCGGCTCGGCTACAGGCTTCTCCACGCCTTGCATCGCAAAGGCAAATCCCTGCTTGCGCGCCGCCGCATAGAACGCCGCCACTTGCTCCGCACTGGGGCTCTCAATCAGCTCGAACTTCACAGCGGACGCTGCCGGGGCCAGCTCTTTCAGCAGCGACGTGAACTCCAGCTCCGTGAACAACTCGCGGCAGGCATCCGCGTCCGGCTCTTGCGTCTCCATCGCCGCCAGATCAAACTCCAGCGGAACGTTGCAGTGGATCGTCACCAGTTCCTTCGACAGCATCACTGCCTCGCGGTTCTGTTCCAGCGACTCGCGATAGCTCTTCCTCTTCACCTCTGCTGCTCGATCCAGAACCGCCTCGACCGTGCCGAACTCCTTGATCAGGTCGACGCTCCCTTTATCTCCGATCCCTGGCGCGCCGGGAATATTGTCGATCGTGTCTCCACGCAACGCCATCACATCCACAACCCTCTCCGGAGGCACACCCAACACCTCGGTCACCTTTGCCGTATCCAGAATCAGGTTGTCCTTCTGCGGATTCAGGACCTTCACCTGTTCGTTCACTAGCTGCATCATGTCCTTATCGCCGGACACAATAAATACGTCGTGACCTCGTTCCGCGGCACGGCAGGACAATGTGCCGATCACATCGTCAGCCTCGTATCCCTCCGCCTCAAGAATCGGAATTCTGAATGCCTCCAGCGAACGCCGGATAAAAGGAATCTGCCTCCTCAAGTCCTCCGGCATGGCTTCGCGCTTTGCTTTGTAGCCCTCATATCCCACATCCTCAAAACACTGCGTCTTCGAGTTCCACTTGCGCAGTGTCCCAATCGCCTGGGCACGCTCGTCGCGGAAAACCTTGCCGCTCACGTCGAACACCGCGGCAAAGTAGTGCGGCGCAAAATCCTGCCGCAGCTTGTTGATCATGTTCACGAAGACATAGGTGGCCGCGGTGGGCATCCCGGAGCGGGTAGACATCGGCCGGCTGCGCTGCATGGCGTGATAAGCGCGGAAGATGAACGACATTGCATCGAGAAGAAAAACAGGTTGTTTCACTTGGTCGGACACGTTACCGAGTCTAGCAGGATTGGGAAAAGCCACCCCGTCCAGCCCGAATCGGGAACAACCCCAAGCAATTGTTGATTTCCCTCCACCGCATCCCGTGTAGGCTGAAATCAGCACGGGGGAAAGTACCACGGTGCCACTCAATTCACGCAAACCTGGAGAAATCCCAGTGCTATCACCCGAGCCCGCTCTCACTCCGTGCCAAGCCTGCCAGAACGCCCAGCCCCTGCCATTTGAATTCACCATGGCCTTTCAGCCCATCGTCGATGCGCGGACGCAATCCGTCTTCGCCTATGAGGCCTTGATTCGCGGCTTCAACGGAGAGGGCGCGGGAAGCATCCTGAGCAAGGTAACCACCGAAAACCGCTACACCTTCGACCAGGCTTGCCGGGTTAAATCGGTGGAGTTGGCGGCCCGCTTACAGATGCCCTGCTTTGTCAGCATCAACTTCCTGCCCAATGCCGTCTACCAACCCGAGACTTGCATTCGCGCCACCTTGCAGGCAGCCAGAGAGAATAACTTCCCCACTGAACGGCTGATCTTTGAAATCACCGAGGGCGAAAACCTCGTCGATCGCGAGCATCTCAAAAACATCATTCGCGAATACAAGCGCCAGGGCTTCAAGACCGCGATTGACGACTTCGGAGCGGGCTACTCCGGACTGCACCTTCTCGCCGAGTTCCAGCCTGATCTCATCAAGCTCGATATGGGTCTGCTCCGCGGCATCGACCAGGACTCAGTCCGCCAGGCCATCGTGCAAGGTATCGTCGGCGTCTGCCGTACCCTGAATATCGAGATCATCGCCGAGGGCATCGAGACCATCGAAGAGTTCAACTACCTGGTCTCGCTTGGAATCCATCTGTTCCAGGGATATCTCTTTGCCAAGCCTGTAATTGAGCAGCTTCCCGCTGTGCACTGGCCGGCCATCGGTGCGGCGAGCTAACCAGCCCGTCGCGCTAGCACCCGTCATCCCAGAAACATGCAATCGCCGTAGCTGAAGAAGCGATACCGCTCTTCAACGGCATGGCGATACGCTGCCAGCACTCGCTCCCGCCCTGCGAACGCGCTCACCAGCATCAGCAGACTCGACTGCGGCAAGTGGAAGTTCGTGAGCAGCCCGCCCACAAGTCGAAACTCGAAACCCGGCGAGATAAAGATCTGCGTCGACCCAGAGTGCGGCGCAAGCGGAGCCCCGACCGCCTGAAGCGCACAGTGTTCCAGGGTCCGCACCACCGTCGTGCCTACGGCCACGATCCGCCGGCCTTCGCGGACCGCCCGATTGAGAGACTCCGCCGTCTCCGCGCTCAAGGTGTACCGCTCGCTGTGTAGCCGGACCTCGTCCACGCGCTCCACGCGCAGCGGAGCAAACGTGCCCAGCCCCACATGGAGGGTCACCCGCGCGACCTCCACACCCTTTGCCCTGAGCGAGTCCAGAACGCCCGGCGTAAAGTGCAGGCCGGCCGTGGGCGCGGCTACCGAGCCTCGCTCCTGAGAAAACACGGTCTGATAACGCTCTTTGTCCGCCTCGGCATCCTCTCGATGGATGTACGGCGGCAGCGGCATATGCCCAATGCGATCCAGGATTGCGAAGAAGTCCTCAACCGGTTCGAACTGCAGCAAGCGCTCGCCAAACTCCCCTCGCTCCAGCACCTCGGCCTTCAACACCACCTGTTGCTTTGCATCGGGAAACACCAGAATCTCCCCGATCGCCACCTTGCGCCCTGGCCGAACCAACGCGCGCCACTGGTTCTCCCCTGCGGGTTCGGTGAGCATCACCTCGATAATTCCGGTGGGCTTCTCCCGTTCGCGTCGCAGAGTCCGATGCGCATAGAGACGAGCCGGAATCACCCGGCTGTCATTCAGCACCAGAACGTCGCCCTCCCGCAGCAGCGACGGAAACTCCGCAAACTGCGAGTCTCGAAATTCGCCCGTCGCGCGGTCCACAACCAGCATGCGGCTCGTTCCCCGCTCTGCCGGGGGCTGCTGAGCAATCAGATCCTCGGGCAGCTCGAAATCGAAGTCCGCCACGCGCAGGTCGTTATGTGCCGCTTCGCTCATGCGCGTGTCCTCGCCAGATGTGCCAAAGCGCGCGCTCGTGCCCGTTCGATGGCCGCGTTCAACTCCTGCCGCTTGGGTTCCAGCTGTTCCGCATCCAGCTCCTGCGGAACCCGCGTCCAATCCGCCCAACTCACCACGATGCGCGTAAACGGCTTCGGGACCAGGAACCGGTCCCACGAGTTCATCACCCAGGCGTGCTCCGGTTGCAGATGGAAGACCCCGATAGGTGCCCCCGTCATCTGCGCCAACTTGATTGGGCCCATCTTGGTCTCGTAGATCGGGCCCCGCGGACCGTCTGCGGTAAAGATGGCGGTACGTCCAGCATGCAACACCTGCTTCAGTCCCAGCAGCCCCTCGCGTCCTGCGCGCGAGCTCGAACCCCGCACCGCTCCAAACCCAAACATGCGCAGAATTCGCGTAATTAGCTCGCCATCGAAACTTCGGCTGATCAGGATCACCGCTCGCGAGCGGCGAAAATACATCGTGCAAGGTAGCACGCACTGATGCCAGAAGCAGTAGATCTCCGGCCCCGGCCGCTCACCAAACAAAACCGGCCGCACACCCTCTTCCGCAATCACCTCATAACGCCAGGTAAGGCCCACCAGCCATAGCAGCGCCCACACCAGGCGGGGCACAATGGCCAGCACTATGCGTTGTCCCAGGCTGAATCTTGCCGTAGAGAGCTCGTTCACTCTTCGATTCTAATGGTCTGAAATCTGGCTCGCGATACGCCGCCTCTCCGGAGACCCGGATCAGCGGCGTATCGCCAAACCTGCAGCCCTCAGCTATACCGCAGCCAGCGCAGCAACTCCGGCAGCGTTGCGCGCTTGCCGTACATCAGAATGCCGACCCGGTACAGCCGCGATGAGAACCACAGCACCGCCCAGATGCTCACGAGCATCAGCCCGATCGATGCACCGAACTGCCAATCTGGAGGCCGCTGAGAACCCAGCCGCAGCATCATGATGATCGGCGCCGTGGGCGGAAACAGCGATGCCGCCACTGACAACAGCGAGTCTGGATTGTTCACCACCATCACGATCAGCGCGAAGCTCATCCAGATCGGCACTGCCGCGAGCGGCGTGTACATCTGCAGTTCCTGCTCCGTCTCGCAGGTAGCCGCCAGTCCCGCAAACAGCGAGGCATACAGCAGATACCCGAGCACAAAATAAAGCGGAAACACCACCGCCTCAAACCACGAGAAATGGATCGCCATCGCGCCTGACAGCACCGGAGCCGCCAGCGCCGTGCTGGCCAAAGCCGCGCCCGCAATCCCCCAGATGCCGATCTGCGTCAATCCCACCGCGCCCACGCCAATCAGCTTCCCTGCCAGCAGATCGCTGGCCTTGGCCGACGCCAGCATCACCTCGAAGATCCGCGACGTCTTCTCCTGGATGATGGACCGCGCCACGTTCATCCCGTAGATCATCGTCGTCATTGAAAGCAGCAGCGCCATCACATACCCCTTCCAGAACGAGGTCAGGGCGTTGCTCTTCACTTCTTTGCCTTCTTTATTGATCTGGCGGGTGTCAATCGAAACGTCCTTCAGCAGCGAGTCCACCTCCCCGCTCCGGATCCCGGTCGCCGTCAGCCGCTCCCGAACCACCGCATGCGTCAGTGCTGACTCCAGCTTGCCGCTGGTGATGAAGTCCCCGGAGGACTGCGATTCGTACGTCGCGGTCGGCGCCTTATTCGGCGCAGCATCGATCCACAGGAATCCGTCGATCGCCCTGTCTCGTACGCGGCTCACCAGCACCGCACGATCCGCCGGTGCCACCGGCGCCACCACCTCGATCTGCGATTTGTCGTCGTGCGCCTTCACCTGGTCGCGCACATCGCTGGCCAGCACCGCGTTGTTCGATGCAATCACCACATGCTTCGGACCCGCCGCTCCGCGCCCCGCGAAGTACATGATCCCAATCACCAGCGCAAACAGCGCCGGCACCAGAATCGTAGTGATGCGGAAAGCTCGTCCGCGAATCTGCTCCAGATACTCGCGCTTTGCAATCAGAGCAATGTTATGCATCGGACTTGCCTCCCACTGTCTGGATAAAGATCTCCTCGAGCGAGGGCTCCACCAATTCAAACCGATAAATCGTCGCTACCGCCGCGGCCTCGTGCAATAGCTTCTGCGCGTTCCCGTGTGGCTGTAGCCGAATCTCCACGTGCCCCGCGAAGTTCCTGGCCTCGGCAATCTCCGCACTCTTCAAGAACGAGGAATCTCCCTCGAACTCGATAATCACCCGGTTGCGCTCGTAGCGTGACTTGATCTCGCGCATCTTGCCCGCCAGCACTGCCTCGCCGCGATTCACCAGGCAAATCGAGTCGCACAGCTTCTCCACCTGGTCCATGCGATGCGTCGAAAACAGAATCGCCTTGCCCTGATCCTTCAGCTCCAACAGGGTGCGTTCCAGCAGCGTCGCATTCACCGGATCCAGTCCCGAGAACGGCTCGTCCATCACAATCAATCCCGGATCATGCAGCAGCGACGAGATGAACTGAATCTTCTGCTGCATGCCCTTGGAGAGCTCTTCCGTCTTCTTCGGCAGCGCCTCGTCGATCTCCAAACGCTTCGCCCAATCGGTAGCCCGCTTGCGCGATTCGTTCACCTCCAGGCCATGCAGTTGCCCGAAGAAGACCAGCTGGTCCAGCACCTTCATCTTCTTGTACAGGCCGCGTTCCTCGGGCAGATACCCCACCCGCTGCAGGCTGGCACGTTCAAAGGGCCGGTCAAACAGGCTCACTCGCCCCGCATCCGGCATCGTGATGCCCATCATCATGCGAATGGAACTGGTCTTGCCCGCCCCATTGGGACCCAACAGGCCAAACATCTGGCCCGCTTCAATTGATAGGCTCAGGTCCTTGACGGCAACCTTGTTTTCGTAGGCTTTACGAACGCCTGCGAGTTCAACGACTGGCATGCATGCTCCCGGCGTGATTGGAGGTGAAAAATGCGAGGGTAGTGGGGTCGATCTACGGTCTGAGGCCAGTGTAGAGAACACCCCCGCCCGGCACAAGTGACAGATGTCAGGTACGAAAGGTTACCGCTGTGAGTTCCCCTGACACCGTTCAGCCGGTACACAGCCCGCGCTGGGGATCAATCACAGCGGTTTTCACTTCGTCAGAAGGACCGAACCTGCTCCCATCACTGCTGCTGCTTGCCGGAAGCCTGAAACGCCGCAGCCTGCTGAACGCTGCTCACAACAGCTTCATCGCATCCGGATCCCAATGCACCACCTGTCCCCGCTCCATGCTCAAGTTGCTCAACAGAGCGGCTCCCGCGGCGCGATACCCAAACACCGCATCCTCCACCACCGGCTTCCGCGAACGCACCGAGGCAAAGAAGTTCTTGAAGTGGTCGTAGGAGTCGCTGTACCCCTTGGGCGGAGCAAACTTCTCCACTCCTCCCAATCCCGTCGCCTCGTGCGGTGGATACTTCTTGTCGTAAGCCTCGATGATCTCTTTCTGCATGGCCTCCGGAAATGTGGACACGGTATAGCCGGGAGCCGCCTCGCGTGGCACCCGCGTCAGCGTCACCCCCGACCAGCCAATCTCCATCGTCCCCTCGGAACCGCTGAAGATGAACCCTTCGCCTTCCTGCCCGCCGTCCACAAAGTTGACTCGCAGGTTCAGATTGAACCCTTCGCGATAATCGAACAGCCCCAGCATCACATCCGGAACATCGCGCCCGTCTTTCCAGTAACGCAACCCGCCCGTGGCCATGCCCCGCACCGGTCCGTGCGATCCAGTAATGAAATGCGTACCGCTGAACAGATGAACAAATAGATCACCCGCGACGCCGCTTCCATAGGCCTTCCACTTACGCCACTGGAAGAATTGCTCCGCGTTGAAGGGAATCTTGGGCGCATCTCCCAGGAACCGCGGCCAATCGCAGGTCTCCGCCGAAGCATCGGGCGGCACCGTGTAGTTCCACGCCCCAATCGATGAGTTGCGGTCCCACCACGCCGTCACCATGTTCAGCTCGCCGATCGCACCCGCCTGCAGCAGCTCCTTGGCCTTGATGTAGATCAATGAGCTCACCCGCTGGCTGCCGATCTGCAAGATCTTGCCCGTCGACCGCGAGGCCTCGATCATCTCCGGTCCATCGGAATAGAGATGAATCATCGGCTTCTCGCAATACACGTCCTTGCCGGCCTTCATCGCATCGATCGCCGCCCGTTTGTGCCAGTGATCGGGAGTCGCCACAATCACCGCGTCCACGTCCTTGCGGGCCAGGATCTCCGCATAGTCGCGCGTCGTGAAGATGTCGTTCCCCCAAAGCTCCTTGCTGCGCTCCAGCCGGCCGTTGTAGCAGTCCGCCACCGCCACCAGCTTCACGCCCGGCACTTCGAGCGCGGTCTTGGTGTCGCCCATTCCCTGCCCGCCGGCTCCAATCAAGGCAATCTGAATGTGATCATTGGCCGCAACTGGCTTCTCCGGCTCCTGCTCGGCCATCAAGAGATGCATTCCAGGCAGCACCGTCGTCGCCGACACCGCGCCCGCCGCACGCAAAAAGCTTCTGCGATTCAACACCTGTACAGTCCCTCCCTCGGGAAAT
>CBJOJD010000259.1:0-7892 GCA_966443485.1 uncultured bacterium
CGGCGCAGATCACGGTGTGCGCAAGCGGCTTTCCACGCCGCTTCACAGTGAATCCGAACACTCGCGTGGAGTGGGGAGCGTGAGTTCTGGAACGAGACCAGCTGAGATGGAGGAAGTCGATGAGGGTGATGGTTGGCGCCAATTCCGTACAAGAGCTGCGCGACGGGACGCATCAGTCCCAACGCGAACGCCAAGCCATGTGGCCGCTGGACTAGCTTGTTCGGCCTTGTTCGGCCTCGCGGACAGGAAACAGCGTACGCGTGATTGAGTCCGACAGCAGCAAGGGGTTTTGAGAGATATCTGCCGTCGAGTGAGGAGATGCAATTGGAACGGCTCTATTTGGCAATGGTTTGGGAGAGCCCCCTGTTTAGGACTCGCGCCGCTCCTGCGCCAAATTCTTTCGCAAGGCTCGTGGAGTTCTCGACACGCTTATCTCGCCGCAGACGAACCCGAAACCGATCAGTATCGCCGATCGCTCCTGCGGCTCCTAGACATGTTTCACCCACCGAGCGCCGCGCTCTAACACCGATTGCGTGGGCTATTGAAGATCGACAGCGTTGATTATTGACGATGTCCTGAGCGGGATCTCGTCCCTCGAAGGGTCAACTGTTGCAAACAGGCCAAACCCCGTTTCCAACGAATGGCTGGAAACGCGCAGCTGGCGATTTCGCGACAGTGACCTTCCATGATGAGATTTCGCACTATTCCGTTCGCAGTGTCCGGATCGGATCAAGACGGGAAGCGTACCAAGCGGGGACAAAGCAGGCCGCTACAGCCACGAACAAAAGCAGTCCAGCCACGGCGCCAAACACGACAGGATCGAGCGGCTCTGTTTCGTACAGCATGCTGCGGATGAGGCGTGTCACGGCCATGCTGGCCGGCAAGCCGATCAAGAGCCCCGCCATCGCTGGCTTGAGGCCGTCCAGCAGCAAGTGACTTAGCAAGGCGTTGCGTTGTGCTCCCAGTGCCAGGCGGATGCCAAACTCAACCAGCCGCTGAGCCGCCAGATACGCCAGCACACCATAAAGCCCTGCGGCGGCGAGAACCAGCGCGATGATCGCGAAGGCCAGAACCAGAATCGAATCGAATTCCGAGTCGATGGTGCTCTTGCCGATAGCCTCTCGCAGCGTCATCACATTCGAGACCGGCAGGTCGGAGTCGAGCTGGGCGACGATCTTCTGAACCGGAACTGCAAGCGAGTCCACGGCACGGGAGCTTCGCACCACCACAGTTCCAAAACTGTAGCCATTCCCGTAGAGCGGCCAATACAACGTCGGGTTCGGAGGCTTGGCCACATCCCATCTCACATCGCCAACGATGCCGATGATTGTCCATACGCCGCCTTCATCGATCGTCTTGAGATGCTTGCCGATGGGGTCTTCCCCGGGAAAATATTGCTGGGCAGCGCCACGGCTGATCAGCACAACATTCGCCCGCTTGCCTCGCTCATCTTCGGTGAACGTCCGTCCTTTGAGAATTGGAAGTCCGATGGCCGAAAAATATCCCGGATCCGTGCCACGCAGCATGAAGTCGAGTCCCTGGCTCTTCGCCAGCGGCGGATGCTCCACGATGCTCATCAGGTCGTCGCCGTTCCATCCTTCCCCCGGGGCCGCGCTCACTAGTCCGGCGGACGACACCCCGGGCAGGGCGCGGACTCGTGCGATGAGTTGGTCAAAAAATGCAAACTTCTGATCGTCTTGCTTGTAACGGGCGGCCGGCAATTCAAAATGGAGCGTGAGAACGTTGTCGACCGGTACGCCGAGATCCGAGGAACGCAGATGCCTGAAGCTCTTGAGCAGGAGTCCTGCCCCCACCAGGAGGACAACGGTCAGCCCTACCTCCGCCGCTAGCAGCAGACGCCGCAGCAGCGACCGAGACCTGCCGCCGCTGTGAGACCGGGAACTCTCCTGCAAACCGCCGAGTACATCGCCTCGGACGGAGCTGTGGGCGGAGATTAACCCGGAGAAAAGTGTGCAGAGAAAGACAACAGTCAACGTGAAGACCGCGGCCATGCCGTCGAAATGAATGGCCTCGATACGATTCATGTCATGACGCGTGTGCACCAGCCAGGCGAGCGCAGCCCACGCCAAGAGCAAGCCGAGCGCGCCTCCTGACGCTGAGAGCAGCAGGCTCTCGATCAGCCGTTCCCGTACCAGGCGCATGCGCCCGCCGCCGAGCGCGGCTCGAATCGCAAACTCCTTGCTGCGCGATGCGGCACGCGCAACCAGGAGACCCGCGACATTCATGCAGGCAATGAGCAACACGCATCCGGTCGCACCAAGCAGGGCATAAAGCGGTGTTTTGTAGTTCTGCACAGCATCGTCGAGCATGGTTCTGCCGATCGCGCCCGGATGTACAGCGGGTTCTGGATGAGCCGACTTGATCTGCTTTTGCAACGCATCGATACGCGATGCGAGCGTGGCCAGCGAAACACCCGGAGCGAGGCGCGCTATTGCCAGGAACTCATGATCACCGTAGGTATGCAGCAGAGAAGCAGGCGCCTCATGTCTCACCGGCGTCCAGATCTGGTCGGCGGCGCCCCCAAATGCTCCGGAATAGACGAATGTGGAGGGCAGCACGCCGATAATCGTGTAGGGCTTGGCGTCAAGCCAGATTGTCTTTCCAACGATTGCCGGGTCGGACCCATAGCGGCGTTTCCAAAAGCCCGCCGTGATCATCGCGGCAGCCGGCGCGCCCGGCCTGTCGTCTTCCGGTGTAAAGGACCGTCCCTTCATCGGCTGCACACCGAGCAGCGAAAAGAAATTATCGGTGCACCATGCCGCTTCTACAACTTCCGGCAGCTTTCCTCCTTCACCGGAAACGTTGTATCCCTGAAAGGGGGAGACGAGGGCCATCTGTGCGAGAGACTGCGTTGACCGCTGCCACTCCCAGAAGCTGCCTGCAACCACGGGAAGCCAGGGATGCGGATGCGGATGACCGGGATCCGCTTCATAGATCAGTTCCAGCCGTTCTGGGTCGCTGTACGGAAGCGGCTTGAGCAATACGCCGCGTACAACCGTAAACAAAGCAACGTTGGCTCCGATGCCCAGGGCCATGACGAGGACGGCAACGAGGGTGAATCCAGGTGTGCGGCTCAAGGTTCGAATCCCAATGCGAAGGTCATGCATGAGCCTCTCCACTCCGCTCCAGTTCCAGGTTGCTCTGGTTTGGTCGCGCAGTAGCGCCGCGTTGCCCAATTGGCGCAAGGCCACAAGTCGGGCTTTTTCTGGACTCATCCCCCCGGCTCGATTGAATTCAATCTGCCGCTCTAAGTGATCCCGGAGCTCTTCGTCGAGTTCCGCGCTGAGGCGGCCGCGATGAAACAGCGCCCGCAGCCGCAGCGGAATTGTGTAGATCCAGTGTTCCAATCGCATCGCTCAGACCTCCGTAAGCCGCAACACACCGGAAATCGCTGCCGAGATGCGTTCCCAGTTGGCCGCCTCTTTCTCGAGGTAACGGCGTCCGAGTCGCGTGAGCGAGTAGAACTTCGCCCTCCGATTGTTTTCGGTCGGCTTCCATTCGGCATGAATCCAGCCCTGCTGCTCAAGCTTGTGCAGAGCTGGATATAGGGATCCATCGCTCACCTGCAGCACGTCGCCGGAAACCTGCTTGAGTCTTTGGCTGAGAGCCCATCCGTGCAACGGCTCAAGAGCGAGGATCTTGAGAACCAACAGATCCAGGGTGCCCTGGACGAGGTCAGAAGGTTTGCTCATGCAGCGTTCCTCTCGGTTACCGAGTGATAATAGCCCAGCTCCCCTCGGTAAGCAAGAGGAATAATTGCTACCGGGAATCTGCGTTGATGACCTCAGGCCGACGCACCGCATCGAGCAGGATGCGGCAGGTCGGCAAACGACTCGGCGGTAATGCACCAGCCGTGCCGACGAGAGCAGCAACTTCGGTTGAGAGTAGGGCTTCGAGAAATGTTTCAGGCGAGTGTCGATTCGGCGAAGGTTCATCCGTCATGGGACTGAGGCGGACATCGCCTGAATCCAAGTTGATCATTCACGCAGCTGGTCGTGCGGCAGGTTCCATTTGAGGTTCATAGAAATTGATTATGACCGGAAGACAGCAGGCGCGAACTTTGGAGTTAATCCGGGAGGCGGATATGCAGAACAAATCGTTCATGGCACCGATCATCAAAAGCCCAAAGCCGGGTGGCTGGACTTATGTCATCTGGCCCGAATCGGCCGAGTTCTTCGGGACGCATGGACTGGTGAAAGTGAAAGGAACCATCGATGGACATCCATTCCAAAGCTCGTTCATGGCACTCGGAGATGGCCGCCACAAGCTGCCTGTAAAAGCCCAGATTCTGCAGGCAATCGGGAAAGGGCCAGGGGACACAGTCACGATCACACTCCTCGAAAGGTTCACTGCTGTACCGAAGCGGAGATGACTCCACGCGCCTATTTCGCAGCAGTCCTGTTGTGAAGCTCGCAATGACACCCGGATTTGGAATCAGCCTACTCGGTGGCGAGATGCGAAGACGGCATGCATCAGCCGATCAGCTGACGACCTTGAGCGGCGCTTGCTATTGCTTTGGTATGAACACCTCGCTGGTATTGGAGCCATGAATGTCGGCATGGCAATCGGTGCAGGTTTTGGATTCTGCCGGATGCTCTGCTCCCGCGTTCAGATGTGCGCCCGATCCCAAATTCGGTGCAGGCAGATGGCACTGGCGACAGATTGCATCTATGCTGGCACGAATCAGCATGTGCGAATTCGAGCCTCCATGGGAAACGTGGCAGGCCATGCACCCCTCTGTCTGCATTGGGGCGTGCTTATAGGTGAAGGACCCAGCCATTTGGGTGTGGCAGTCGGTGCAGGCGGCGGTCTGCCGAACTGAGCGCGCCTGGAAGCGATTTCCCGATGAGTTGTGAGGATTGTGGCAGTCCGTGCATTCGATCAGACCCTCTTGCACCTTGTGGTGAAAGGGTGCGGAGAATTGAGTTTTCACCTCTGCGTGACATCCGAAGCACAATGTCGTAGTAGGACTTTTGAGCAAAGATTTGGAGTCACCAGCAGCGTGAATACTGTGGCAACTGGTGCAGCTCAAATGTCCTTTGCCATGCTCGGAGTGTGTGAATGCCTCTTCGCTGCCGCCGTGGCACTGGAGGCAAATGCGATCCACCTGCATGGCATCCATCTGCGAGAAATTGAGAATCTTGCCCGGATCGCCTTCGCTCACAACGTGCGCTGTTCCGGGTCCGTGGCATGCTGCGCAGGTGTCGTTCTTTCCGGCGCGCATATTCACAGAATGTGCATGGGGATTGTCGGTGAGGTTTTTCACTTCGTCGGAGTGGCATCTTGCGCAGATGCGCTGTTCAGCAAGATCGCCCGAAGTGGCCATTGCGGCTTGTGATCGCAAGGGCTCAACGCCGACGTTGACGATGAGCGTGGCCAGCGAAAAGAGAATCGGCCCGCAAGCGCTCCGAAGACTTCTCATGCCGCTTTTCATCGAGAGAGTGTGCTCGTCGCTGCGACGGATGGAGCCAATAGTGGCTCCGATTGATGAGTGATTGCCGGCGCAAACGGCACAGGGCTGACACTGCCACGATGGCAGGTGCCACACGTGACCGGCATGCCCGAGCCTTCAACCTTGGCGATGAAGCCTGTATTGATCTGTTCCGTCATGGTGTACATGAGGCGCGCGACTGCTTTCATGGGCTTGGAATCATCTGCGAATTGGTGAGATGCGGGCGATCCTGCAACGAGTCCCACTGGATCTTGAACGTGGCAAGCGATGCAGCGTACACCGAGTTCACCGCTCCACCGTTCCATGATGGTGTGAATCTCGGATCCGCTCAGTTCTTTAGGCAGCACCTTCAGGTTTTCCGGGGCTGGATAATTCGGCGTCGCTGGCGGATTTGGCCTTCCTGCGCTCCGATGAGCGGCAGCTTGGGGCCGAGCAGCCACGGAAACGGCAAACGCTGCAACCGCGAGGATGGCCACGGATGCAACTTGCCGAGCTTTGACCTGCGCTCTCAAATGTTCACTCCATTAGGGAGATGCCTTAGACTGGGTGACTTCCTGATGTCGCGCGCGGAGGTTGTGCCCACGGCGAAAACGTCTCGCCCATTGGAGGAGGCGGCACTTGTCACGGCGCCGCTCTCCCCCAATGCGGATTGGTCTGTTTTGCACTCTCGACAGACACATCTTTCACCAGCTGTCCGCGGCCTTCTGCTGTTTAGACCACAGGTATTCCACCAGTTGGTGGATGTCCTCTTCGCTCAGCACGTTTTTCCAAGCCGGCATGTAAAGGGGCGGCATGGGTCCCTTCGCGTTCTCCAGCGGAGGCGTGCGGCCGTCGCGAATGACGGCGAGTACTTCATCCTTGGTGTAATCGGCGGAGAGATGCAGGAGCGAGGGAACCTGGCCACCTTGCGCATTTGGATTGGCCAGGCCACCCTGCAGTTCCGTGCCATGGCAGCCGGCACAGCCGAAGCGACCGAAGTCGCGTCTGCCGGCTTCGATCGCCGCATCCTGCGGAGATGGCATTTTGCCGTGACTGCTCAGAATGGCCTGCGCATCTTGCGTAGTTGCGCTTGCCATGAACGCGACCAGGGCCCTGCGGGAATTGGTCTCGAGATCGTATTCGGGCATGGTGCTTCCTGGATAGACTTCCTGCGGGTTGACGAGCTGCTCGTCGAGCCACTCAAGCGAGTGCCGTTTGGCTACCCCCAGCAGGTCGGGTCCGGTCTTGGCGCCCACACCGCCGATGGAATGGCAGACAATGCAGTTCTTGTCGACAAACAGCTGGCGTCCATATGCGGCGCTCGGGATGAGGTGAAGGCTGGAGTAATAGGTGCCCATCTCCTGGTTGGTGAGCGACAGCATGTAGTAGGTGAGCGAGCGGGCCTGTCCCTTTGTGAAGTTGTAGTTCGGCATGACCGATCCGGAAGAAACCTGGCGCGGATTCAGGAAGTGCTGTTCCAGCCACTCCGGAGAGCGATGGCTGGCGCCTTCTTCCGAGAGGTCTGGCCCGATGCTGCCGCCCACGCCATTGAGCTTGTGACATCCGTGGCAGCCGCGACTTTCAAAGAGCTGGCGTCCTTCTGTGAGTTCGGGGACGCCGGGAACGTCACCTTCCTTGTGGCAGCGTCCGCAGGAGGCGCGCACATAGTCTGCGCGCAGTAAAGGGTCGGGCCAGAAGGACACGTTGCCGTGTGCATCCTTTACGGTGGTGGCCAAGCCCTGGCCGCCATGACAGATGGTGCAGCCGAACTTCGACGGAATGTGCGGACCCAGTCCCTGGTGATAACGGAAGGGTTCCGGAGCGTTTTTCATTGTAGGGTCGTCGACACCCAGGTGGCACGTCGTACAGCGATCAACGTGCTGCAAGCCCGGCAGCTGGATCTGGTGAACCTCGGGCGGCGTGGCTAACGTTGCCGCCTTGGCCACTGCATTGGGCTCGCCCTGCGCCTCAAGCTGATAGAACTGGCGCTGATAGTCCTTCCAGTTCGGCGTAGCTGCCTGCCAGATCGCGCAAAGTAGCAGCACTAATGCGGTCACGCTGAGCCAAAAGAAAAGCTGTGGTAGTTTGCGTTCCATTACTCGGCTCCCGCAACCACGTGTACCCACGGTGGAACAAACGCCCAGCCGGGACCACGGAAAAAGGTTCCAATCACAATGAGGATGAGATTGACGGCGACGAACGCCGTGAAGATCCACATAGCCCACTTGCGGTCGCGGGGGCGACGGCTGGGATTGCGATCAAAGTAAGGAATGACAAGCAACGCCAGGACCATCGCTGCCGGGGCGACGACGCCACCCAGCAGCGCGGAGTGGCTCACGAGTTCCTGCAACCCAAGGAAGTACCACGGAGCTTTGGCAGGATTGGGAGTCTTCGCCGGGTTGGCAAGCTCTTCCAGCGGCGCGTGAAAGAACAAGGATAT
>CBJOJD010000260.1:0-7876 GCA_966443485.1 uncultured bacterium
GCTCCACGAAAAGCTGGCGTTGGTGCTGGGAGAGTTCGCCAAACACGGCGGCGAGCCTCGCGTGTACGCCGCCAGCGTATGGCCGGTGAGCTGGAGTGAGGGTCCGGTATTTCAGAGGATCTACGGTCGCGCCGGCGATCCTGAGGAACGTGGCGCCGAGCCGCGCCTGGCGGTGGAAGAGGCTACCGAACTCCTGCATGAGGACTACGCCTACGAGTTTCAGATTGGCTGGACGTTATGGGAGCTAGATACGGAATCGGGTGCGAATGGCCGATGGGCGCGCGCACCTCGACTGGTCCGTGTAACCGGGTTCGGTCCGCTCTTTGACGAGGGCGCGTACGAACAGGACGGGCATGTGCGCATTGATTTCGGCGCCGACACTCCTTTCTTAGAGGAGGAGGCGGAGTTGGATGCCGCGGCATCGCGCCACATGGCGGAAAATGTCCGCCAACTTTTGGATCTCACCGCCGCAGTGGAGAAGGCCTCGGGGGCAACAGCGCGCCTGCTTTGGAGCGAGTTGGGCGAAAGTCTGGCGCAGCGCTTGGCGGCTCGGCTCGGACAGGGGAATTGAAGGTTGCGGATCACGATCGAACGGTTACGCACGCTGGTTCTAGTTGCTGCCGGATTGCTGGTGGTGGCTCTGGCGGTGTTCTTGAGCGTAGGCCGCTGGAAGAGTCATCTCACGATCGGGGAGATTCCCAAACGTCTCGGCGTGGACATCGAGAAGGAAGCCAACGGCGTTACCTACACTCAGTCCCGCAGCGGTCATACGCTGTTCAAGATTCATGCTTCGAAGGTTGTGCAGCTAAAGCAGGACGGCCGCGCTCTGCTGCATGACGTGCACATCGAGCTCTACGGCGAAGAAGGCAGCCGTGTCGACACCATCGATGGCAAAGAATTTGAGTATGACCAGAAGAACGGCAGAGCAACAGCAGGTGGCCCGGTCGAGATCACGCTGACTCGGCCCGGCACCGGCACGCCCGCAGTCGCCTCCGAGCTCAACGGGAAAAAACCGGGCACAAAGCTCAGCAAGCCAGACGCCCTGGATGCTGCCGCAAAGTCCGCGGCAGCTGGCGAAATTCACGTCAAGACGAGCGGGCTCACATTTGACCAGAAGAGCGGTACAGCCACGACTTCGCAGCGCGTGGAGTTCTCGATTGCCCAGGGAAGCGGAAGCTCCATCGGCGCGAACTTCGATTCGCAAAGCGGGCAGTTGGTGCTGGATCATGCGGTGGAGTTGAGCCTGGAACGCGGTGGCAAGCCCATGGCGATTCACGCTGCACACGCTGACTTCGAACGCGGTGACATGCTCTGTCATCTGCGAGCGGCAACTGCTGACTTTGACCGAGGCACTGCCAAAGCTGGAGCAGCGCAGGTGCTGTTCCGCGAGGATGGTTCGGCGGTACGGTTAAACGCTACGGAGGGATTTCAGGTCTCGTCTAAGAACGGAGAGACCGTGAGCGCTGCCCGAGCCGTTTTGGATTTTGGGGAAGACAATCAACCTCAGCGCGGACGCCTGGAAGGTGGAGTGGCCCTGCAATCGCTGGACAGGAGCGGGCGGGTTGTTCACGGCAGCGCTCCCACTGCCGACTTGAACTTCAGCGATCAGGGAGAACTCCGCCATGTGCACCTGGAGCGCGGCGTGAGCATGCACAGTGAGCAGACGATTGCTCTGGCAGCTGGGCGCGGCGACCAGAAGACCGTGCGCGATTGGACCTCGCCTGTGGCGGATGTCGAACTGCGGAGCGCGGCTAAGGGGCAAGCCGAGGTCTCCTCGATTCACGGCACCGGTGGGTTGACGATTTCGGCGCAGACACAGCTTGGAGGTGGCCCGCTGTTACCGTCCCGTTTGACCGCGGACCAGGTGACAGCGAACTTTGGAGAGCACCAGCAGCTCCAGGATGTAGCGGGGATCGGCCACGCCCGGCTGGAGCAGACCAATGCTGCAGGAACACACCAGACCACTTCCGGAGATCGGGTCACCGCGCGCTTTGGTGCTGGAAAAGGGGAGACTGCCAGCTCGCAGATTCAAGGCGCTACGGTGGAAGGGAATGTAGTGCTCACCAGCCAGCCCGCTCCCAAGCCTGGCAGTCCGGAACCGGCGTTGATGCGGGCCTTCGCCGGCCATGCGGTCTACGAGGGCACGGGAGAGTGGCTTCACCTCTCCGATCATCCCCGTGTGGAGGATGGAACTCTGCAACTCGCGGCTGATCGCGTTGACGTCTCGCAGACCGCGGGCGATGCGTTCGCGCATGGCGACGTGAAAGCCACGTGGACGAATTCGGGGGGCGCCCAGCAAGGCAAGGCGGGCTCAGGCGGTTCTGGATCGGGCAATCTGACCTTTGGCGCGCAAGGGCCCGCGCATATTGTGGCGGACGAAGCCCAGGTGCACCAGGCGACCAGCGAAATCACCTTCCGGGGGAATGCACGGCTCTGGCAGCAGGCCAATTCCGTCACGGCGCCGGTGATCGTCCTGGATCGCATCAAACAGACGCTGGTAGCGCGCACCACGAGCGCCTCCGACCCGGTCCGGCTGGTGATGGTGACCCAGAGCGGGATGGGCACCTCGGCCCGCCAGAAGAGCTCTCAGGCCGGTAGCGCCGTCCCGGTGGTGCGAGTGAGCGCCGGAGATCTCAAGTACTCTGACGCCGAACGCAAGGCTGTCCTTCACGCCGGTGTGGCGGGCACTGTGAATGCCGAAACCGAAAACGTAAGTACCGCGTCGAATGAGGTGCAGCTCATTCTTTTGCCCCCGGGGAATCACGCGGGAAAAGACGGTTCCTCTACTCAGGTCGACCGCCTGATCGCAACCGGCCATGTCGTTCTGCGTAGCTCGGGCCGCAGGGGAACGGGAGAGCAGCTGGTGTATAGCAGTGAGACGGAGAGCTATCGCCTGACCGGTACCTCCGCGGCTCCTCCGAAGATCACGGACCCCGCCCGCGGAATGGTGACGGGAGACGCGTTAATCTTCAATAGTCGCGATGATAGCGTCGTTGTTGAAGGGCAGGGACAGAAGACGGTGACGGAAACCAGCGTACCCCGATAGGGTGCTGCGGCAAGGCGTGAGCAAGTTCATGGAGACACTGTACGCCGAAGGAATCGGCAAAAGTTATAAAGGCCGCCAGGTTGTTCGAGGCGTTGATCTGAAGATCTCGCGTGGCGAGGTGGTCGGTCTGCTGGGCCCCAATGGAGCGGGCAAGACTACGAGCTTCTATATGATTGTCGGCCTCGTCTCGCCGGAGTCCGGCCGGGTCATGGTCGACGATAAGGAGATCACCCGGGTCCCCATGTATCTTCGGGCGCGGAACTTCGGGATCAGCTATCTGCCGCAGGAGCCGTCGGTATTTCGCAAGCTCACCGTCGAAGAGAACATTCTGGCGGTGCTTGAGGCTCAGCAACTGGGGCAACGCGCCCGCAAGACCATGGCGGAGAAGCTGATCAGCCAGCTCAATCTGGGCCACATCCGCACCACCCGAGGCTTCGCTCTCTCCGGAGGAGAACGGCGGCGCGTGGAGATTGCCCGGTCGCTGTGCATTCAGCCCAACTTTATCCTTTTGGATGAGCCGTTTAGCGGTATCGATCCAATTGCGGTGCTGGAGCTGCAAAAGATCATCTTCGACCTGAAGGCCAGCGGCATCGGCATCCTGATCACCGACCACAACGTGCGGGAGACGCTCAGTGTCACCGATCGCGCGTATATTATCGCCGAGGGGCGAATCTTTCGGACGGGCACTCCCCACGAGCTGGGGAACGACATGGACGTGCGGAGAATCTACCTGGGCGAAGGGTTTTCCTTGAACTAGCTGCGGGAGGGCGGCGGGATTTTTTCTTGGACGCGGAGATTCCCCAGCGGAACGTCATGCATCTAGTGCTGCAAGGAGAGCGCCGGGTGGGTATGTCCCATTCCGGGACACTAGGACGAGCAGAGACGGTTTTCCGCAAACGGGATTTTTCCCCTCCGGTACACTGGTGTAGTCCCAGCGGAATAACGAGTTCTCTTCTATGGCGCTGCTGCAACCCAAATTAAATCTGAAGGTGGCACAACGCCAGGTCCTCACTCCGGGCCTGATGCAGATGGTGAGCGTTTTGGCGCTCAGCAAGCTCGAGCTCAAGGAGATGATCGATGCCGAGATGGTGGAAAATCCCGTCCTGGAAGAGATCGACGAGTCCGTTCCGATGCTGGACCAGGTGGCGGGCCGGGAGGAGCTGCTTAGTCGCAGTGCCGAAGAGCCGTCCGCCCCGCCCAAGGATCCTTTCGACGAGGTCGATTTTGGATCGTATTTCCAGGAGTACCTCGATCCGGGCTATCGCACGCAACCGGAGTACGAGGACAGCGAAAAGCCCTCGTTCGAGAACTTTCTCTCCCAGCCTACGACTCTATCCGATCACCTGGCGTGGCAGCTGGGAGCTCTGACGCTGGAGCAGCCTCTGGTGGAGGCTGCGGAATTCATCATTGGCAACCTGGACGAGGACGGCTACATAGCTGCGTCCGACCAGGAGCTGATTGCGGCGTTCGGCTCTATCCTCCGCGAATCGAAAGCACATCAAGGCGAATCCGAAGAGGCGACCATCATTCGGGCCGACGC
Organism: uncultured bacterium; assembly: GCA_966443485.1. Taxonomy (GTDB): domain Bacteria; phylum Acidobacteriota; class Terriglobia; order Terriglobales; family Acidobacteriaceae; genus Telmatobacter. The sequence continues at coordinate 4,587 of CBJOJD010000260.1, forward strand.
GCTGATCGGTCGGGCGATCGATCTGGTTCAGCACCTGGATCCGGCCGGCGTGGGCGCGCGCGATCTGCGTGAGGGATTGCTGATCCAGATAGCGGCCCAGCAGCACGAATTTACGCAGCTCTACGAGAAGCAGCACCTGACCGCCGAGAGTGAGGAAGATCCGCATCGCAGCTTCCGCGCTGAGGCTGAAGCCCGTCTGGAAGAGCGGCGCCGGGCCATGGAAGTGGCCGCCCAGATCGTCGACAAGCATCTGCAACTGCTGCAAAAACGAGATGTTAAGGATCTGGCTCGCGCAGTGCAGTCGACTCTCGAAGAAGTTCACGCCGCCATTGAGTTCATTCGTACCCTCGATCCGCGTCCCGGAAGGCTCTACAACCGCGAGCAGACGCGACTGATCGAGCCGGACGTCGTCTTCGTCAAGCGCGGTGGAGAGTGGGTCGTCTCCATGAACGAAGAGGACCTGCCCAGCCTGCGTTTGAGCCGGCGCTACCGCCAGATGCTCACGGCGGAGGGCACAGACCGCGAAGTGAAGGACTATGTGAAGGAGCGGTTCCGCTCCGCGCTGCAACTGATGCGCAACATCGCCCAGCGCAAGAGCACCATCCTGCGCACCTGCGAGGTGATTGTGCGGCGCCAGCAGGATTTCTTGGAGCAGGGAATCGAGGGGCTTCGTCCTCTCATGATCAAGGAAGTGGCGGAGGAGATCGGGGTTCATCCCTCCACCGTCAGCCGCGCGGTAGCGAACAAATATGCGCACACGCCGCAGGGGGTCATTGAGCTTCGATTCTTCTTCTCGGAAGGTTCGAACGGACCCGAAGGCGCCGACACTCCCTTGTTGGTGCTTAAGCGCAAAGTCCGTAAACTGATTGAAGAGGAAGATGCGCGCCGTCCTCTAACGGATGACCAGATTGCGGCCATGCTGCAGGCCCAAGGCATCCAACTGACACGACGCACCGTCGCAAAGTATCGTGAGGATATGAATATTCCCTCAACACACCAGCGCCGGAAGCGGAACTAACGCGACGCCGGAGACGTGGAAGTCGATCGGATTCATCTATGGGTACGGTTCGGCAAGTTCGAAAGCGTCTGCGGCGCCAATCCCCAATCGCTGGTTTCCAATACCGAAATGCTATAAAATCCGGAAATTCTCCTAGTGGGAGTTTCCTCACTGAGAGAACCAAGAGCGGAGGCTGACCATGGAAGTGGAAGTAACCGCCAGGCAAGTCAGAATCCCGAAGGCGCTGCGCACGCAGGCCGAAGAGGGCATGAACCGTATCGCTCGTATTCTGGGCAAGACCACCAGTGCGGCGATCGTCTTTCGCGTGCAGCGTCATTTGCAGATTGCCGAACTCACGGTAAAGGCGCGCATGCACACCATCGTGGCCGAAGGACAGGCGACTAGCCAGGAGTCTGCTCTGCGCGCTGCGCTGGAACATGCAGAACATCAGGCGCTTCGCTATCGCGACCGCAACTTGACCAGGAAGCGTCTTCCCAAGGAAGAAAAGGTTCCCATGGAACCGCCGGTGCGGCGCCCCAAAGTGCGGGCCGCGCCTGTCGAACTGGGGGAGAATGGGTCCGGCGCCGAAACCGGTGCTAAACCCCGCGCTGCCATCCCGGTGCATTCATTTCCGGCACGAGCGACGGTGGTTGAACCCCACGTGGTGAGAAGCGGCGAAGCCATCGCCATGCGTCCCATGACCGTGGAAGAGGCGGTAAAAGAAGCAGAATTTCGCGACCGCGATCTGCTGGTCTTTCGCAACGCCGCAGGCGAGCTCTTCGTCCTGCATCGCCGGCGCGATGGCCAGATGGAGTTGGTCGAGATCCCCTGATCAGCGTGGCGGAGCGATATCTCTGCTCCGCCACGTTCCTCTCATAATTAGAACCCAGTTTTGCACAGCGCCCTCCTGATTCGGTGACGTTTGGGGTAGGTTTTTGGCCAATTTAGGGGATGGAAGCTGTCAAAATGCGGAGCTAGGATGCTGCCAATGGCCTCCCAACGAGAGCCCCGCGCGGGTGCCTGCGCGCTCTCGCAGGGAGAGGTGATCTTGGAGCAGCAGATTTGAGCTATACCCCGGCTTTCGATTCGCCCGAACAGCGCCAGGTTCTGGATGCATTGCCCGTTCTCGTGTTCCTGGAGCGAGCGGGCCGCATCGTGTTCGCCAACTCTGAGGCGCGCCGGCGCTTACAGATGCCTGAGGTGGAATGGGCGCCTCAGCCAGCGGAACAGGTGTTGTGGGGATTGTCCTCGGGAATTGCGGAGCCGCAAACCATGGTCACAGCGGGCCAGCACTCTCAACCTTTCCACGCTACTTTGGCCGCTCTGCATGGCCCGGTCAGCTCCGTGGAGGGAATTTACTCCTGGATGAATCCCGCGCGCCGGGAAGCGATCATCGTGGCCCAGGTGACCGATCGGGAGCCGGCTCCCCGGCTGGGACTGATCGATGACGTCTTGGCGAGTTTGCCCGAGGCGGTGGCGATCGTATGCGGGGCTCACGTTCTTTATGTGAACCCGGCATTCACCCAGATGTTCGGCTATGCCACGGAAGAAGCTGCGGGTAGAGAGTTGCGTGACCTGATTGTGCCGCCAAGCCGGTGGGACGAGGACCGAATCCTGTGGGAGACCTTGCAGGCGGAGGACCGGGTCTCGATCGAGACCATTCGCGTGAATAAACAGGGGAGCGCGATCGAGATCGCCTTGGGAATGGCGCCCTTGCGGGTGAAGGGAAGTCGAGCCGGCTATATCCTTACGTTTCGCGAGATTGTGCGCGCCGCCTCCTAAGTCCTGCCCGAGGGTGGTTATTCGATAGGTCCCGGGGCACTGTGAGACTTCTTCTGCAGGCGGCAAGAGGCGCCGAACGATCCACTTCCGTGCAACAGATCTGAGCTTGGTCGCCTCTTGCACATAGCGCCGGATGGTCAGCTTCTCACACATCCAATCTCCGTTTCGTTGTACGATGGGCCATGGCGCAAACTGAAGATTCCAGTCTGGAATCCCTCGTGGGGCGGGACCACCTGGACAACGCCCTGCGGAAGTCCGGCAAACAATTGGTGATTGTGACGGGCATCTCCGGGGCGGGAAAAGCTTCTGCTCTGAAGGCATTCGAGGATCTCGGCTTTCATGCCGTAGATAATCTGCCTCTCGAGCTGCTGCAAGCTTTTGCGGAACTCGTGGAGAAGTCCCAGGAGATCAAGAACGCGGTTATCGTTGTCGATATCCGCGAGGGTCAGACGCTGGACCGTCTTCCTGACATTTTGAAGAGCGTAAAGAAAGTTCTGCCCACGCGTGTAGT
>CBJOJD010000261.1:0-7873 GCA_966443485.1 uncultured bacterium
GATGCGCATAGCGCGATTCCTTCGTTCCCGGCTGGCGAGGAAGAATCGCCACCAGCGGGGGCTCCCGCTCCATCAGCTTCTGCAGGCCCGCTGTCACGTCGGAAAGCTCCTCGAAGCGGTACATGCGCTCGGTGCGGCCGCGCAGCTCGCCGGGGGTCTGGGGACCGCGCAACAGCAGCACACAGATCAATGCGGTCTCGGCGCGGCTGAAGTTGAATGCCTCGCCCAGCCAGTGTTCGTACTTAGTGACGCGGCTGTCGGCACCGCGCGCAGGGCCGGCCAGCCGAGAGGCTTGCAGCCCGTCGAGTGCCTGCCGCACCGCATCCTCATCGAGGTCCATGACCGGTTCGCGGTTGGAGCGCTGGTTACACGCATTTACCAGGGCATTAAGCGAAAGCGGGTAGTAATCCGGGGTAGTAACGTCTTTTTCAAGGAGCGCGCCCAGGACGCGGGCTTCTGCCGGAGTTAGTTGCAGTGGCTGGTCAATTTGCATAGGCGCGTCCATTTTCTCAGCCATAAGTAGGAGCTAGGACTTTCGGGGTCTCCCACACAGCGGCTGGCTCTGCGATACTGTTGTGTCATGCCCATCGATGATCTGCAGCAAGCGGCTCAAACCATTGCAGGATTTCTTGGCTCCCTGAACAAGCTGGGCGGATTCCGCCTGAAATATCGCATCACCGCCGGTGATGGGGCCCGCGACCCACAAGGGTTGGAGGCTCGGGTGATTTACGTGGAGTTAGGCGGCCCCGATGCCCAGTTACTGGTACAACATAACGGCGAATTTCTCCGCGCTCTGGAAACGATTGCAGCGCAAATGCTTCGCCTGGACCAGCGCGAACACGACCTGATCAGCTTCGACGCCGGCAATTACAAGTCGCTGCGCGCCCAGGAACTGCGCCTGGCGGCCGAGACCGCCGCGGAGAAGGTGCTGCGCACCGGCGTGCCCTATGCCTTCCCCCCGATGAACAGCCGGGAGCGCCGCCTGCTGCACATGGCCTTCCGCGATCTGGAAGGCGTGGAAACGGCCAGCTCCGGCGAAGGCCAGGACCGGTTCCTGGCGGTGTTTCCAGCGGGCAAGACCAACCTGCCCGTGGCGGCACCCGTGAAGCCGCGTGGCTTCAGCCGCGGACGGCGCTAACCACGGCCCCGAGCACGACCATCTGCATCCTTTTGCGCAGGTCCGGCGCACCGTACGCTGGACCTGACCACCCGATCGAGTTATGCGTACAGTTTGATCCAGGCGCGCCGGGGCGCGAGTGCCGCCCTTGCGGGGAGCTTTTGCTGTGCGAGATCGAGCTCTCCTGGCGGGTATGCCACAATACCCAGCAATGAGATCGACAATTTCCCTTCTCCTGCTGATGGCGCTGGCGGCGGTGTCTTCCGCGCAAAAGCGCCTCGTTCTGATTGACCAGGACGGCTCCGGTCCTGGCGGCTCCAACCAGATGGCTATGCTGGCTCTGCTGCAGGCGCCCCAAGTCGAGGTGCTGGGCATCACCATGGTGACGGGGAACGCCTGGCGGGACGAGGAGACGCAGCATACCCTGCGCATGCTGGAATTGACCGGCCATGCCAATGTCCCCGTAGCGCGCGGAGCCGTCTTCCCTCTCGTCCGCACCGAGGAGGAGACCCGCTTGCAGTCCGCGTTCGTGGGCAAGGTCACCTGGCTGGGCGCCTGGGGACAAGGCCCCACCACCTTGGAGGAGCATTCCGGCGGCGTCACCCCCATCACTCCCGATCACCTCAGCTCCCACGGACCGTACGCGATCCCGCCGATGCCGGAAGGGCAGCCCACCATCAAAGCCATCGAAGAAGACGCCGTGCACTTTCTGATCCGCCAAGTGCATGCCCATCCGCACCAGGTGACGATCTACGCGGCAGGTCCCCTCACCAACATTGCGCTGGCGGTCTCGATCGACCCCGAGTTCGCCTCGTTGACCCAAGGACTGGTGGTGATGGGAGGCAGCCTCAATCCCCAGACCGACGATCCTGAGTTCGCCACCAGCCCGCGCCACGAGTTCAACTTCTGGTTTGATCCGGAGGCCACGCACATTGCGCTGCGAGCAGACTGGCCACGCGTGGATGTGACCACGGTGGATGTCTCGATTAAGGCGCCCTTTACGCAGAAGATGCTGGACGAGATTGCGCAATCGTCATCGCCGACGGCGCGCTACATCGCAGCCTGGAGCCAGGACCGCTATTATCTGTGGGACGAACTGGCCGCCTGCGCCTGGCTCGATCCTTCTCTGATCACGCGAGAGAAGCAGGTTTACATGGATATCGATCTTAGCCATGGCCCGAGCTACGGCGACACGCTGACCTGGACGGAGAAGCTGAAACCGGCCACGCATGTGCACCTGGTTCATGCTCAGTTGGATCTCGACCTGCCCAAGTTCCAGAAGATGTTTGTGGAACTGATGAAGCGATAGACGCTACCAGCGATGGATTGGGCTCCACAAGTGCATGGATCTGCAGGTTGGCGCCGGAGCATTCCTCCTCTCCACGGTGACCATCCGGCGAAGACGTCGTTCATCGCAGCCCCCTGTTACTTCCATTCACGGATTAGTCCGCCCGCAACGTCGCATTCGGATCAACACGCGTGGCTGCGATCGCCGGAATCAAGGAGGCAACGATCGCCACCGTCATGAGCAGCGCCGTCGAACAGAAGAAGCTCGCCACATCATGAGGCCCGACCTTGTAGAGCAAGCCTGACAGGACCCGCGACAGGCTGCATGACAGAATCAGGCCAGCCACGGTCCCGGGCAGAACCATACGGATTGCGCTTCCTAGCACCAACCGAACGACATCGCGCTTGGAAGCACCCAATGCCATACGGATGCCGATCTCAGCCTTCCTTTGCATCATCAGGAAAGAGGTCACACCGTATAAGCCGAGACTCGCCAAGATGAGACCCGTGCAGGCGAAGTAGCTCACGAGGAGCATTTCAAAGCGAGGCTGATCCGCCAGTTTTGAAACGCTTTCCTGCAAGGTTCCCGCTTCGACCGGTAGCGTGGGATCCAGTGATGCGACCTGTTCTCGCATCCAATGTTCCACGGTTGCTGCCGGCAGACTCGATTTTATGATCACTACTGCCCACCGATCCCAGTCCTCCGCACGGCTTCGACGCAGCCGATAGTATTCAGGTTCTTCTCCCGCTGCCAAGCCACCGTTCTTCACGTCTCCTGCGACGCCCACAACCGTGTAGGGAGGATCTTGTCCGGCGGGGGCACGGCTTGCAAGATACACATGTCGTCCCAGCGGGTTTTGCCCGGGAAACATCCTTTCCTCCAATGAGCGGCTTATGACGACAAACCTGTTAGCGGATGTGAGTTCGTCATCCGAGAATCCGCTGCCTTCGATCAAGGGAATATTCAGTGCGCGGAAATACTCCGGCGTGACCCATCGCCATGCCACATTTCCACCGGTCCCGGACGTATACAGCGGCTGTCCCTCCGCACGCAATGAAGCATAGACCTGATCACGGTGCGCGCCGCCCGGGGGCAGGGAGTCGCTCATCGCCATGGCATTGACTCCGGGTCCCCAGCGTAGGAGGTGCTGCAATCGCTCGAAGAACTCCATCTGCCGTTCCGCTGTGGGGTACGCTGTCGGGCCCAAAGAAATCGTCGCCGTCAGCACATTCTCATAATTCATGCCCAGATCTTGGCGCTGCAGATTCCAAAAACTGCGAGTTAGCAGGGCCCCTCCAGCCAGGAGAATCAGGCTTGCGGTAATCTGGGTGGTGACCAGAATCTGCCGCAATCGCGCACGCTGCACGCCCAGCGCGTTACGGATGGTCAGATAGCTCAGTTGGACCCGGCTGAAACCGCTTATCAGTCCGAATCCCAGCGCGCAAAAGATACCCACGAGCATGCTGAAGATCAACACTCGCGCGTCAATCTTAGCGGCGCTTAGAAAAGGCATGCCGACCGGCGATAGCCTGATGAACAGATGCAATAGGGCAGCCGCTAACGATATGCCTGCTACTCCGCCAATAGCCGACAGTACAAAAGACTCCAGCATCGCCGTCTGCAGCAAACGCGAACGATTCGCGCCGAGTGCGGCACGGACGGCCATTTCGCGTTGTCGGCCGGCACGCCTCGCCGCCAGCAGGCTGGCAACATTGGCAACGGCAATGAGCAGTACCGCCAGAACCAGCGCGAGAAGTATCCCTGCGGCGCGATGCACATCGTGAAATTGGCGATCGCGCAGTGCACGCACTGTGTAGTGGACCTCCTTTCGGAAGGGCGCTGGCGCCAACCGCAGCGAGTACTCAAACAATGGCTGGAGTTGCGCTTTTGCTTGCTCCGGAGTCACTCCGCCCTTTAGCCGTGCAAACGCCCACATCGGACGGCCCGGATCCGCTCTGCGTTGAGCCGCTATATCCAACGACTCCGGCAACAGCACATCTGCTACTTGCAGTCGCGGCATCTCAAAATTTTCAGGAAGCACCCCTATGATTTCTGTGGGATTTCCGTCAATGCGGATGAGTTTGCCCACGGCGGAGGGCTCCCGATGGAATCGGGTTTGCCACAGCGTATACGAGATCAGAGCAACACGCGGAGCATTGGGGCGATCCTCGCTGGGCAGAAAGTTGCGCCCGATTACAGGGATGACCCCAAGCGTCGGCAAAAAATTGTTCTCAACGCGAGCGCAGTCAAGCCGTACCGGATTGACCTCCGTCAGGTCGCAAGCCTCTACGCCCGTTTCCGACGTCATCGCGACAAAAGGCTTCTGGTTGTCCTGCCATTCGTAGTATGAGCCGCCCAGCATGAACTCTTGAGGTTCGATGGGCGCTACAAGGCCCACGGAAACCAACCGGCTTGGATCGCGATACGGTAATGGTCGAAACAGAATCTTGTCGACCACCGTGAATACCGCAGAGCTCGAGCCGATGCCTAACATCAAACTGAGTACGACTGCAATTGAAAAGGTTGGATTGCGAAGTATTCCCCGCAACGCATAACTTAGATCCTGCACGATGATTCCGCCCCACAGGCCAGGGCGCTGTTGTTCGCATGCTTCGCGGGCCGCTTCAAGACTGCCGAGCTCAATCAACGCCTGCCGGCGCGCTTCAGCTGCGGTGATCCCTGCTGTCATCTTGACTGCAATCGAATGTTCCAAATGAAACTGGATCTCTGAATCGAACTCCTTACGGTTCTTTCGGCGCAATAGAAAGCGAAGCCAAGTCCAGACCTCAACGATCATGACGGCACCCCCACCTTCTTGCCTAGAACCAAGCCGATGGCGGCTGAAAGTCGGTCCCAGGAGGCCCGTTCTGTCTCGAGCCTCTTTCTGCCAGCAGCCGTCAATTGGTAAAACTTCGCTCGTCGATTGTTCTCGGAGCTGCCCCAGTCCGATTTGATCCAACCTTTGTATTCCAATCGATACAAGGCCGGATAGAGCGATCCCTGGCCAATCTGCAACACATCGCAGGACACCTGTTGGATGCGCTGGGCGATTCCCCAGCCATGCGTCGGTTCCAGTGCAACAGTCTGCAGGATCAGGAGATCGAGCGTCCCCGGGAGTAAGTCAGTTGGCCTTGGCATTCCTTCCCTCGACGTTCGACAACAGGCTCCCACCCTTCTTGTCGATTGTCAAGGAGAAAGAAGCGCGACTTGAACTTGCGCGGGGATGACTGACGAACCCATTCAGTCACTCAGCCCCAAACGCAGAAAAGCCGCTCTGAGAGCGGCTTTTCATGCTGCTATGCGTTTTCATCCGCTTAGCCGTTGAGTAACTCCTGCAGCTTATTGATGGTGCGGTGCAGGTCCTTGTCGGAGCGGCGCTGTTCGTCGATCTTGGCAATGGAGTGCATCACGGTCGTGTGGTGCTTGTTGCCGAACTGGCGCCCGATCTCGGGCAGGCTGGCTTCGGTCATCTGCTTGGCCAGGTACATCGCAATCTGGCGCGGCACCACCACCTGGCGCGAGTTGTTCTTCTGCTTGAGATCCGCCACCCGCATGCCGAACTGCTCGGCTACCGCGCGCTGGATGGCCTCGATGGTCACCTTGCGCACCTGCATGTCGATGAACTGCTTCAAGCACTGCTGCGCCGCCGACAGCGTGATCTCGTGATGGTTGAGCTGGCACCAGGCAATCAGCCGTACCAGGGCGCCTTCCAGTTCGCGCACGTTGGTGCGCACATTGGAAGCGATGAACAGCGCCACGTCGGTGGGCAGGATGACCTGCTCGCTCTCCGCCTTCTTCTGCAGGATGGCGACCTTGGTTTCGAGATCGGGGGGTTGAATGTCTGCGATCAGTCCCCACTCGAAGCGCGAGCGCAGGCGGTCTTCAATCTCCGCCAGTTCCTTGGGCGGACGATCGGAGGCGATCACAATCTGCTTCATGCTCTCGTGCAGGGCGTTGAAGGTGTGGAAGAACTCTTCCTGGGTGCGTTCCTTCTGGGCGATGAACTGGATGTCGTCGATCAGCAGCACGTCCACGGTGCGGAAGCGATCGCGGAAGCTGGTCATGCGGTCGTTGCGCAGCGAGGTGATCATCTCGTTGGTGAACTTCTCCGCCGAGACGTAGCAGATGCTGGAGGAAGGATTACGGCGTTTCACCTCGTGCCCGATGGCGTGCATCAGGTGGGTCTTGCCCATTCCTACGCCGCCGTAGAGGAACAGCGGGTTGTAGGCCCGGGAAGGACGCTCGGCGACGGCCAGGGCGGCGGCGCGGGCAAACTGGTTGCCGTTGCCGATGACGAAGTTATCGAAGGTGTAGCGGGAGTTGAGTTGAGCGGCGGTCGACCAGTCGAAGCGAGCCTGCTCAGGAGCACGCGAAGCAGCCGTGGGTGGAGGCGCTGTAGGCGCATGGGTAGGCACCGGGCCGAAGCCGCCATCCTTGCGCTGCGGAGGCACCGAGGGATCTTCCTCGATGGTTACAAAACAGACGTCGTCGATTTCCAGCGACTGCAGATCGATGGCTTCCTGAATCAGATCCCCGTACTTGTCTCCGATGTGTTGGAACTCCGGCGAAGGCACCCGGACATACAGTGTGCGACCCGCCACATGGCTATAGCGCGTGGGCTTCAGCCAGGATTCAAATGATTGGCGAATCACTTTTTTTTCTAAGGCAGCGAGTATCTGGAGCCAGGGATTGAGGGCCGCCGTCGGCGTCATTGCAAATGCCATTGAAATGATCCTTACCGGCGTCCCACGCCGGTTCATCCATCGTTTTTTGGCAACGGCTCAGTATCGGCGAAGAAAAAACCATTTCCTCGTCGTGTTTCTTACTTCAAAACGTCAATCTGCCGTTGATCTGCCCCCGCTGAAATTGACCTCGGGGCGTGGACGCATTCCGTTCCGTGGGACGCAAAAACTTTTCTAGAACGGTCCCGATGGTAGCACATTTAGACGTGGTTGCAATGGCCCATTCATACAACTTTCGATCATGAACGAACGCTTGCACCAAGGGTGGTGAAACTAGGTTGCGGAGGTGACTGGAGTCACCTAAATGCAACCTGCACTGCGCCGTTATCGGGAATTGGAATCGTCCCTTGTGCGTGGGGTTGCCACGCCGTTCAGAGAGATCTTCATCGTCTGCCGGACTGGATTCCAAAGCCGCTTTTGGGTATACTTAAGTCTTGCCGCCAAGGCACAGATTTTTGCAAGCAGACAGGAGCGCATTTCCATGCCCAAGCGCACATTTCAACCTAACCGCCATCGCCGCGTGAAGACTCACGGTTTCCGTGCGCGCATGAAGACCAAGAGCGGCGCCGCCGTGCTCAGCCGCCGCCGTGCTGCGGGCCGCAAGCGCGTGGCCGTCAGCGCCGGCTATCGCGACTAAGTCCGGCTTCCCGTTGTGGGCCGGAGCCCCATCCTACCGCTCCGGCCAAGCCTTTCCGGCAAACCCCGCCATGAACACCCTGAGCAAGC
>CBJOJD010000262.1:0-7787 GCA_966443485.1 uncultured bacterium
CGCGCACCTGGCCGCCATCGTCCTCACCGCCCTGATCGGGAATCTGCCCCCCGAAGAAGCGGTTGAAGAAGTCCTGGAAGTTGCCTTGGCCATCATCCGGCTGATCCTGATCGTCATCCGGATTCTGCTGCGGGTTGGGCTGAGTCCGGCGCGGCCGACGCATCCCCTTGTTATTGGACTGCTTAGGCAAGGTCTGGGTGTTGATATTCACCACCGCCGGACCAACCGCCTTCGCGATCTTTACAAACTCGTTGGGAGTTACTGGCGAGTTCACCACCTTCAGTGGTGTCGCGTCCGCGCTATCGTTCTGCTTCTCTTGTCCGCGCACACCGTGCGCAACAAAAGACACCCCCACAATGCCGGCGGAAAGCGTAGCAAGAAGAATGAAGATCGACGTGAGACGGCGTGTGCGCAGCCGTTCGAGAAGCGATTTCATGAAGTTCCTTTGACCTCGTTACCCGGCCAGCCTGGTGGCTGGGACGTTCAAGTGCACCACCTGTCAGTATAGCCAGTTGCCGACATTGCCGCGAAAAGCTGCGCGTCCTACGCTCAGCCTTGAACCATCGAAGGGCTGGCCCCCGGTCCGTAATCTAATAGACGTAGATGCACCTTAAGCGGTCACGGTTCGCATGCTACCATCCGGCATGACCTTCATTTCTCGTGTCTTCCAAATACCTATTTGGGTATCGGCCCTTGGTGTCGCCGCTGGGTTTGCGCACGCGCAAAGTCCCTCTCAGCCTTCCTCGCGCATCCTCGACCGCATGACTGCCGCTTCCTCGGGGGCGAAAGTCGCTTGGAGTGCCGAGCAAATCCAGACCATGACCCGGCTTCGCGACGCCGCGCTCCGGGATCCCTTCGCCTTGGACCAACTGCGTTACCTCACCAACAATATAGGTCCCCGTCTCAGCGGATCCCCGCAAGCCCAGCACGCGGTGGAATATGTGGCCGAGGAGATGCGTAAGCTGGGCGCCGAGGTCACCCTGGAAAAAGCCCAGGTCCCGCACTGGGTTCGAGGTGCCGAGACGGCGGAAGTTGTTGATTGGCCAGGACAAACGCCCGGCACCACGCAGAAGGTTGTGTTAACCGCCCTGGGTGGCAGCGTGGCCACGCCGGCGGATGGAATCACTGCCGAGGTGGTCGTGGTCAGCGACTGGGAACAGCTCAAGGCCCTCCCGCCCGGCGCTGTAAAGGGCAAGATTCTCCTCTTCAATCACCCCTTCGACAAGCAGCTCGCGATGCAGGGCGAAGGGCTGAACGCCTACGGAAACGGCGTGGTCTACCGGGGGATGGGGCCCAGTGCCGGCGCTGAGCTGGGAGCTGTAGCGGTGCTGGTGCGTTCGGTTGGCGGAGCCGACTACCGCCTGCCCCACACCGGAATGACCATGTATGTCCCCGAAATCCCCAAGATCCCCGCTGCCGCCGTCACCGCCGAGGACGCAGATCTGCTCCAGTCGCTGGCCGCCGAGGGGCCGGTCAAGCTGCACATGACCCTGACACCCCAAACCTTGCCCGACGCGGTGGGGTACAACGTGATCGCGGACTGGAAGGGCACCGAACATCCCGAGCAGGCCGTCATCGTCTCCGGACACCTCGATTCCTGGGACCTCGGCACGGGCGCCATCGACGATGGAGCCGGCGTGGTGGTCTCCATGCAGGCCATCCACCTCCTCAAGGAACTCGGCATTCACCCCAAGCGTACCGTGCGTTTCATCGCTTGGATGAGCGAGGAGGAGGGTTCCCAGGGAGCCGCGGCCTACCTTGCTGAACACAAAGATGAGATCCCCAAATATGCCGGTGCCCTGGAAAGCGACCTCGGGGCCGGCCATCCCACGGGCATCTACTATGCCGGCAAGCCTGAACTTGGAACCTGGCTCGGTCCCGTGGCCCAGGTGCTCTCATCCTTCGGCGGTGAGACCCTGCTGTCTTCCCCGGAAGTCGGCGAGGATATCTCCGGCATCACCGAACGCGGAATTCCCAGCTTCGCGCCCATTCAGGACAGCCGCTTCTACTTCAATTACCACCACACTCCGGCAGACACCTTCGACAAGGTCAACCCTCGTGAACTGAGCGAGAACGCGGCGGTCATGACCGTCCTGGCCTACGCCCTTGCCGATAGTCGCGACCCTGCTCCGCGCTAGACGCAGGTCCCTTCATGCTTCGTGAGCTGTCGGAACGTGCGGCGGCGGGAAGAGCTCGGTACACGCAATTCCCGCCAGGATCAACAGGGCTCCTGCCGCAGGACGCACTCCCAGGCGTTCTCCGGTGAATAGGAACGACGTGATCCATGCAAACACCGGCTCCAGCGTAAGCAGCAGGGCAATGTGAGTGGTGGGCAGAACGGACTGCGCCCAGCTTTGGATAGAAAACGCCGCGGCTGTAGCCAACACCGCGGCCACTCCCAATGCGGCTAGCAATCGCGCGCTCCATAGGATGTGTGGATGTTCGATCAGCGGCAGGCTCAGCGCCATGAACACCGCGCAAGTCCCGATTTGTAGAACAGCCAGCGGTTGGAAGCTGATTCGTGGCGACACGTGGCTGAGCGCGATGCAATGAAACGCGAACCCCACTGCGCAGCCAAACGTGAGCAAATCGCCCACATTAATGGAACTCAGGTCCGGCAGCAGTCCCGCCAGGCTTGTCATGTTTGAACCAGAGGCGGCCTCATGCGTCGGCGGTGCGGTCAGCAGAACAATGCCTGTGAATGCCAGTCCCGCGCCCACAAACACATTCCAGTGCAGCCTGCGCGCATCCGGTGGCCGCACTCCAGGAATGAGCGACAACAACGGAACCAGCACTACCACCAGGCCGGTGATAAATGCGGACTTTGATGGCGTGGTGCGCACCAGGCCGATGGTCTGAAACTGATATCCGGCTGCCAGGCAGAGTCCGACCAACGCACCGGCTGCGAACTTGCGCAGTGTCATCCCGCGCAGTGCACCCCGATAGGCCGCCAGCAGCACCACAAAAGCCAACGTCATGCGCACGCAGTTGAAGGCCGCGGGAGTCGCATCCGCCAACGCGCCTTTGACTACGACAAACGTCGATCCCCACACGGCGACCACGAAGATCATCAACAGATAGGCGCGCAGTTTCATCTCTTGGATACGGTCCTCGCGATCAATGGCTCGACGGATTTGGTTGCGAATAGACACGGCGGCCGGCCACAAACGTCGCCTTCACCTGCGTTTTGAGGATGGCCGCCGGATCGCAGCGGTAGAGATCGCGGTCCACCAGCACGAAATCCGCCCAGTATCCAGTCGCCAGCTTACCTTTATCGTGCTCGGCGAACTCAGCAAAGGCTGAGCCTTGCGTATACGCGTAGAGAGCCTGGCCCCGCGTGATTTTGTTCTGCGGATAGTACGACCGGGTGCCGGCTTCATTCTTGCGCGTTACCGCTGCATAGAGTCCTCGGAACGGCGTAACGGGCTCCACTGGATAGTCGGTACCGAATGCAAGCACGACTCCAGCGTCCAGAAATGCCTTCCATGCGTACGAGTAGGCAGCACGCTGAGGGCCGAGCCGATCCTCAGCCCAGTTCATGTCGGTTAGCAGATGGTTGGGCTGCATGGAGGCAATCACCCCCAGCTTCGCGAATCGCGGAATATCCTCAGGATCAACCACCTGCGCATGTTCGATACGGTTGCGCGCGGAAGGAGAGTCCTTCACTTCCGAGAATGCGTCGAGTGCCATGGCTGTGGCGCGATCGCCAATGGCGTGAAAGCCAAGTTGAAAGCCTGCCTGGGCGCGTTCGACCGCCATCCTGTTCAGCTGCTCTTGTGTGTACTGTGGAAGCCCTGTGTTGTGCGCATCGTCCGCGTATGCAGCCTTGAGCGCCGCAGTCCGCGATCCTAGTGAACCATCCATAAAGCCCTTCAGCATGCCCGTATGCAGCATTGGATCAGCAGAGCTGTGGTGCGCTCGCATCGTGGTCAATGCATTCAACGGCGCACTAAACGGGAGCCACTCGGTCACACGCACGTCGAGCTTGCCTTCCTTCTCAAGCTCTTCAAGTACCAGGAAGTCTTCCCAGCGGCTGAAGTCCTGCACGCTGGTGACGCCGTGCGAAACCGTATCGTCAATCGCCAGCAGCAGTCCACGACGGCGCTCCTCGCGCCCGGGTTCCGGGATGATCTTTGTGACCAATTCCTGAGCCGATTCCCGAAGAATCCCAGTCGGCGCGCCGTTCGCATCGTGGTCGATCGCACCACCCTGCGGTGGGACAGTGCTCGCCGTGATCTGTGCGGCAGCAAGGGCTGCGGAGTTGGCAATGGCGATGTGTCCGTCGATGCGGCTGAGAAATGCCGGATGGTTCCCGGTCACCTGATCCAAGTCCCTGCGGGACGGCAGCTGCTTCCCTGGCCACAGCGTGTGGTCCCAGTTGCCGCCCGTGATCCATTGTCCGGACCCCGCGGCCTGCGCGTACGCCTTGGTCTTTTCAAGCATCTCTGCTAATGACCGCACGCCCGTGAGGTCCAGATGCAGCTTCATCTGTCCCGCCTCGCCCAAATGCGTGTGTGCATCGTTGAATCCAGGGAAGACGTAAATGCCAGTATGAGCCGTATCCAGATCTTCTATCTTTGTCATCGGACCGGCGAGATGGCGAATCGATTCATTGCTTCCAGTCGCAATCACTTTGCCACCCGCCACCGCCAAGGCTTGCACGGCCTCTGGCTTGTCCCCGGCCAGTCCGTTGCCGGTATAGATGACGCCGTTCACCAGAATCAGATCGGGAGCAGCGCTTGCCGTCGGTGCTGTTTGGCAGATGCAGATTGACGGCGCCGACAGCGCGGCCAGAAGCACGAAAAAGATGCGCATGGGCGGAGTGTAGCAAAAGCGCCGCGTTGGCGATGAGAATCGGAGGGTGAAGGCTATTGCTCTGCGGCCCACTCCAACATGGCCAGCGTCAGTAACAGGATGCGCCTCAACCCGATCTCGCGATCCCGGTTGGAGTACCACTCGCCCTGCGTGTGCGCACCTCCACCTTCGCCGCCTGCGCCCAGCGACAACGAGGGCACTCCCAGCGAAAGGGGAATGTTGGCGTCCGTGGAACCCAGGCGAGTGCCCGTATGTAGATTCAGGTGGCGGTCCACCGCACGCAAGGCCTCAATCAATGGCGAATCATCGGGCAACTCCGCTGCAGGCCGGTCGCCGATCTTGGTAATGGTGAAAGTGAGGGGCCCGCGGTTACGCACCAGCGTTGCCTTGGAGCGGCCATTCCAATGATCTACGGCGTCCTCCACTGCGCGATGCAGTGCCACTTCCAGGCGCAACAGTTCATCCCTGCTGGTCGATCGAAAATCAATCGAAGCCGACGCGCTCTCGGGGATGGAATTGACGCTGGTGCCGCCATGGATCGTTCCCAGGTTCAGCGTCGTTCGCGGTTCTTCCGGAACGCTCGTTGCAGCCACGGTGGCTAATGCGGATGCGATGGCCGCGATAGGGTTGGGCGTGCCGGCGTCTGTGAAGCTGTGTCCCCCGGGGCCCTGAATGGAAATCTGATAACGTCGGCTACCCAGCGCCTGGGTTACTGCCGAATCCGCGCCCGCTCCATCCAGCACGATGTGCGCCGCCACGCGCCCGGCCAGCGTGTTGCGCCGATAGAAGTGGCGCACCCCCCGCAGATCGCCTTCGCCTTCTTCTCCTACATTGGCCAGAAAGAGCAGCGGGGCAGGGAACTGCACGTTCGCCTTGGCCAGAGCCTGGGCGACGGCCATCATGCCTGCTACCCCGGCGCCGTTATCGCAAGCTCCAGGCGCCTCCAGCCGATCAGCGCCATCCACGTGCCGCACTACCGGTTCCAGCGGCGTGTCCGCGGGAAAGACCGTGTCGAGATGCGCGGAGAGAACAACAATGGGACCAGTGCTCTCGGGGCTTAGATGGGCCGCGGGCAAGAAGCCCATGACGTTGCCGATCTCGTCGGTCCGGATCTTCTCCAGACCGATCTCGTGAAAGCGTGCGCTCATCCAGTCCGAGCGCGCCTGCTCCCCAAACGGTGGCGCAGGGATTGCGCACAGCTCTCGCTGCCAGTCCAGAATTGTCTTGGGGTTGCCATGCAGCCACGCGAAGGCGCTATGAACCGCGCGTTGAGCGGCCAGAGCCGTGACGCGAGAGAACGCGTGAGTGCGTGAGAAGAGCGCCATGCAACGGGTCTAGGTTAACAGGAGGTGACCGCTGGTTCCTAAAACGCTTGTCTCTGGCCCGTCACTCTGTAATTCCACAATTGGCCCCATACTCCACCGAGTGCAGGAATAGGCCGCGGGCGGGGGCGGTGGGGCCGGCGGCAGCGCGCGCGCGGGCCGCAATCATGCCCGGAATCTCAGTGGCCCGCCGATACCCCCGCCCAACATCCAGCATGGTGCCCACCAGATTTCGCACCATGTGGTGCAGAAACCCGTCTCCTCGAACCCGATACACAGCCAGCGAACCTTCCTCGACGTGATTGATCTCCCATTTAGAACTAAAAACAGTTCGAATAGCCGTCGGAGGCTCGGTTGCATCCCACTCCGGGTTGCGCTTGGCAGCCTCCCGATGGGCTTCGTCCGGATCGGTAGCGGCAAAGCTCAAAAAATCATGTGTGCCCACAAACAGTTGTGCCGCCTCCCGCAGCGCGGCCAGGTCCAAAGGCCACGGATAGGCGTAAACATAGCGGGCCAGGAAGGGCGGGCACAGCGTATCTGGCTTTCCGCCTGAGATCGACCGTGGCTTCTCCAAAAACACGCGATACTCATAGGTCTTCGCGACCGTCGAATGCCTCGCGTGAAACTCCGCAGGCACAACTCGCGTGTCGAGCACTCGAATGGCTGCCGGCAGGGTTCGGTTCAGAGCCCGGCGCAGATTTTCTGCTGGAATGGAAGCTCGCAACGCGAAGCTGGCCACCTGGGCTAGAGCGTGGACGCCTGCATCGGTACGCCCCGATCCCTGCGGAAGTGGAGCTTCCCCGGTTACCCGGCCAAGGGCCGCCTGTAGCTCCCCTTGAATGGTCGGCAAGCCGGGTTGAACCTGCCAACCGTTGTAGTCCGTCCCATCGTAAGAAACGATGGCCTTCCAATTGCGCGCATCCGCGGAAGAGATCGTAATTGGGCTGTCTTCTGTCACAGGCTGGTACTCACTAGGGTACTCGACCACCTGCCCCCGCCGGGAACGCCGTCGAGCCTGGGATATACTCAGTCTTCCGTGCTTTTGCGGTTCGTCCGGTTGGATCGCATCTCCGCGGAGAGCCGCGTCTCGATGGGTGAGCCGTTTCGGTGCCGCGCGGTACGTCGACGCGCTCTAGCGCCTCCGGCAGCTAAATTCCTGTTCCGTGACGAATCGCGGGAACGAAAGCGGCGCGGTGTGCGTAGGACGATTTAGCAACATTGCAGTTCGGACTCATGGCCTAGCGGCGCACATACAGGAATACTTTTGCGTCCGGAGGCGGTCTTCGGACGTCTTGAACAAAGGCACCCCACATGCCTCAACAGACTCGTGGAGAGACATCATGCATTTGTACGGTACAGGTGTGTTTGAACGACAGGGTGAGGGTGCAAGCGCACCGCGCAGTTCGGCAGCGAGCCGATTGCGTGCCGCCGCTGCCGTCCTGTTGGCCCTGACGGCGGGAGTACCTTCGGGATTTGCACAGGAGGCCAAGCCGGCCCCTCCGCAAACCAAGTCTTCATCGGGATTGCCTGCGGCCCCCGAGCCCGTCGCGACTGAGCCACTGTCGCTTCGCCAGGCACAGCGGGATTTCAGCAAGCCCTCAGGGCGGATGCTCGGCAATCCCCTGAACATGTATCTCCCCACCCAGGTGC
>CBJOJD010000263.1:0-7772 GCA_966443485.1 uncultured bacterium
CTGATCGGGGAAAGACTTTGGTCTTGCGCCATGCGGACCGCGACCTGCACCTCCAGATTGAATCGCGCTACGAAGCATTCGATGGCCTGCCCGTCGTCCGGCGCCATGTTGAGATCACAAACACCGGTAACGGGCCCGTGGGAATCGAATATCTGAGTTCAGCAATGCTTCACGGTTTGGCCGATCCAACCTACTATGACGGCGAGCTCAAGATTTGGCTGGCATATAACAGCTGGATGGCCGAGGGCCAGTGGCACAGCTTCCGTCCCTCGGAGCTTGGCTTCGTGGAGAACCTGCGGACGAGCTGGTCGCAGGCTTCGGCCGGAAGCATTGGAAGCTGGTCCACCGAGAAATTTCTTCCCATGGCTGTCGTCGAAAACAGCAGGCTGGGTGTTGCCTGGTTCTGGCAGATTGAGCACAATGGCTCCTGGCATTGGGAGATATCAAACCGCGCAGAGTGGGGCAATAATGCCACCGACGTATACGCCTATCTGGGAGGACCCGATCAACTCTATTCGCAGGCGTGGAAGAACCTGCAAGCAAGCAGTACGTACAAGACCGTACCGGTCGCCATTGGCTGTGTGCGCGGAGGATTTCAAGAAGCCATACAAGCTCTGACGGTCTATAGAGAACGCGTTTGTATACGGCAACGACGTGCGCGCGTGACTTGCCCCGTAATCTTCAACGACTACATGAATTGCCTTTGGGGCGATCCGACGGAACAAAAGGAGCTCCCGCTGATCGATGCCGCTGCAGCAGCAGGCTGCGAATACTTCGTCATCGATGCGGGCTGGTATGCGGAGCAAAATGAAAATTGGTGGTCAACGGTGGGGCTTTGGCAACCTTCGAAGTCGCGGTGGCCTCGCGGGATTCGTTTCGTGTTGGATCGGATCCGTGAGAAGGGAATGACTCCTGGGCTCTGGCTCGAGCCGGAAGTGGTTGGCAAAAATTCTGTGCTGGCACAAAAGCCGGACAGCTGGTTCTTCATGCGCCACGGCAAGCGCGTTATCAAGGGCTCGCGTCTGTTGCTGGATTTCCGCAATTCTGACGTGCGTAGCTATCTCGATAGTGTGGTGGCACGACTGGTGAACGAGTACGGCGTGGGCTATATCAAGATGGATTACAACTCTGACACGCTGGAAGGAACCGGCCAGAACGCGGATAGCTTTGGACAAGGGCTGCTGGAACATAATCGCGCGGTCCTCAGTTGGCTGGACGGGCTCCTTGACCGCCATTCCGACTTAGTGATTGAGAACTGCGGGAGCGGTGGCGGTCGCATGGATTACGGCATGCTCTCGCACACGCAACTGCAATCCTGCACTGACCAGGAAGAATATGTTCGTCTGCCCGCAATCGCAACCGGCTCATCCGCGGCGGTGGCTCCGTCGCAGCTTGCTATCTGGTCTTATCCGCGCAAAGGAGCAGATGCCGATCAGGCCAGCTTCAATCTGGTGACCGCAATGCTTCTGCGCATTCACCAGAGTGGCGATCTGGCAATGCTCGCGCCGGAGGCTCTGGCCCAGGTAAAGCGCGGCATCGACGTCTACAAGCAGGTCATTCGCGAACATATTCCTGATGCTGTTCCTTTCTATCCTTTGGGAATGCCGGATGTCACCATTGCAGACAAGCCCATCGCGCTTGGTATCAAGTCTCCAAAGCGCTCGTTTATAGCGGTGTGGCGTATCGACGGGAGTGCAGAGGTCCGCATTCGAACCACCGGAACACGTACTGAGATTCTCTATCCCACCGACCTCGGAATCACCTTACGTCAATCCGGCGATGAGTGTACGGTCGTATTCCCGAGGCCCAGGATGGGATGCATCCTTTCTCTGTAAACCAGAAGTCGCAAATTGATCCACGAATAGGAACACATGAAACTGCCGTTCCCGCTCAAGATGCTCATCGGCTTGTTTGTGCTCGCCAATCTTGTTCCGACTCATCTGGCAGCTGCGGACTATACTCCTGAATCAGCTGTAAGCGCACACGATCGCATCCGCATCAACTTTAACGCGGACTGGCGATTCAAATTGGGCGATGTACCCGGCGCGGAGAGCCCCGACTTCGACGATGCGAAGTGGGAGCCGATCGGATTGCCGCACAGCTTCAGCATTCCATACTTCCGGTCGGCTTCGTTTTACGTGGGCTATGGATGGTATCGGAAAGTACTTGTTCTGCCCACTCTGCCGGTTGGACGTCGCCTCTCGCTGGAGTTCGAGGGCGCTTTCCAAGAGGCTGAAGTCTATGTGAACGGTGTAAAAGTGGGCCATCATCGCGGCGGCTACACGGGGTTTCCGGTGGACCTTACTAGGGCGGTACACCCTGGCAGAAATATCATCGCAGTTCGCGTGAATAACAATTGGGACCCCACGCTTGCTCCGCGAGCGGGCGAGCATGTGTTTAGCGGGGGCTTGTATCGGGATGTCTGGCTGACGGTTACAAACGCCGTTCATGTTGCGTGGACAGGGACACGCGTCACCACCCCAGAACTTTCTGAGGCTTCCGGACGCGCCGCTGTCGAAACCGAGATCCGCAATGAGAGCACCCGACCAGCGAAGGTGGTTCTACATACACAGATACTCGACGATCGAGGGTCAGTCGTGAACACCCTTCCCGACGCGCAAGTGACCGTTCCTTCCGGCCAAATCATGATCGGGAAGCAGGAATCCGATCCCATTGCGAACCCGCGGCTTTGGAGCCCGGAAACACCGGTCCTTTACCGGGCAGTTACAAGCCTTCTCGTCTCCGGAAGAGCAGTCGACCGTTTTGAGACGGAATTTGGTTTTCGGTGGACATCCTGGTCGGCGGAGAAAGGGTTCTTCCTAAATGGAAAGCATCGCTACTTTAGAGGCGCGAATGTCCATCAGGACCAGGCAGGATGGGGTAATGCAGTAACCAATCGAGCCATTGATCGCGACGTGCAACTGATCAAAGATGCGGGCTTCGACTTCATTCGGGGCTCGCATTATCCGCATGATCCACATTTCGCCGAGGCGACCGACAGAATCGGTCTCCTGTTTCTTTCGGAGGAGTCTTTCTGGGGAACGGCTGGATTCAACAGCCCCTGGGCATCGTCGGCTTATCCGACCGATCCCACACAGGATGCTGCGTTCGACGCAAGCGTGAAGCAAGAGCTCACGGAGATGATCCGGATCAATCGCAACCACCCTTCGATCATCGCCTGGGGCATGGACAACGAGGTGTTCTTTTCAGCCAAAGAAACAATGCCTCAGGTCCGAAGGCTCCTTGCTGAGGAGGTTGCACTCACCCACGAGCTAGATCCGACTCGGCCCGCCTCTATTGATGGCGCGCAACGCGGCGATATCGATCATATCGGCGATATCGTTGGTTATAACGGCGACGGAGCGTTTCTCTTTGCGGATCCAGGAATTCCCAATTTCGTTGCCGAGTACGGCTCTACGATGGAAGATCGGCCTGGTTCGTATGAACCGGGGTGGGGTGATCTTCCTCGCACTCCGGGCGCGGAAAGGAACGCCAAAGATGCCTACCCGTGGCGCTTGCCGTGGCGAGCGGGAGAAGTGATTTGGGCCGGTTTCGATCACGGCTCTATCGCCGGACGGAAATTTGGAGGCATGGGCATGATTGACTACTTCCGTCTGCCCAAGCATCAGTGGTATTGGTACCGGGATACATACCGGCATATTCCGCCGCCTGAATGGCCTCACTCGGGAAAGGCCGCTGCTCTTCGGCTGACCTCGAGTTCGCCTACAATTCAGCACGCCGACGGAACAGACGACGTGCAGCTGGTTGTCACGGTTGTTGACGAGCAAGGTCGGGCGATCAGCAACGCACCGCCCGTGCGTCTCACGATCGAATCGGGCCCCGGCGAACTACCCACGGGCCGCTCGATTTCGTTTGTTCCCGAGAGCGATATTCAGATTCGCGATGGCCAAGCCGCAATCGCCATGCGAAGCTGGCAGTCCGGTGTGACGCGTCTGCGCGCTACATCGCCCGGATTGAAGGATGGAGTGCTTGAGATTAGGACGCTTGAAGGTGCTCCCTTTGTGGCCGGTGTAACTCCTGTCGTAGCTGATCGCCCTTACAGGCCGGCGCAAGGCGTTTCCGGCGAGAAGGGGGCCGCAGAAGAGCAGTTCGGTTGGAACAACCCAACTGCGGCAAGCTCAAGCGCCGCTGACCATTCCTCGCGTCTGATCGGAGATGGCGATCCTTCCACTTATTGGAGTCCTCAGGCCGGAGATCCGGATCCATGGGTATCCCTGGATCCAGAGCGCGTTCTTGAATGCCGTCGTCTGCGGCTCACATTTCCGCAAGAGGCGGCTTACGGCTTCATTGCGGAGATCGAAACGCCGGGTGGCAAATGGGAGGAGATTGCAACGGAGGCCGTAGGAGCAGACACGCACCGCACGCGCGAGATTCAAACGCGACCCGTGCGAGGAAGGCGAGTCCGCATCAAAGTGCGCCCCCCGGAGGGTATTGCGCCCGCGCTCTCGGAGCTAGCTATCGTCGGGGTGATTCAGACCCAGTAGGATTTTCGGAGCTATCGCAATGGCTCTGCTTCAAGGAGTTGGACGGACGAAAGCCTTGATGGTGGCAAGTGGTCTAGAGTCATTCGAGGCGGGACGGATAACGTAGGGGCCGACCGCAGCCGGAACGATGAAGGTTTCAGCGTAATGAACCTCAAAGGGCTTGAAAGCGCATAGGGGGCTTTCCACAATTGCAGCCTTCCCTTCCACCAGATTGAGCACATTGACGGTGCCGAGTGTGTCGTGGGCAACAGGCGATGTAAACCAGTGACGGCGTGTCTCAATAAATTGGAGAGGGTGCAAGCCAGTGCGCTCTTCACGCCATCCTGGGCCGGAGGAAACCGGCTCGTTGCGATTGATCAAATTGTCTTCAACCCAGCGGGTACGGCGATCCCAGCGGACATTGGCGAACCCATGATCGAGATGAAGCTGTCTTGGATGCCCGTCAAGATCCATGCGTGCCCAATCCCAGAGCTTGAATGTGAAGATGTAGGGAGTAGCGCTGATCTCGAGCACCATGGAGTTGCGCCCGGAGCAATGGACAGTGCCTGCTGGAATAAGGAAGTGGTCGTGTTTGCGAGCAGGGAATCTATTGACGTGCTTTTCCGCCTCGAAATCTTGATGGGTTGAGGTCGAGGCAACGCGGAGTTCGCGCATCAATGCATCAGGCTCGACTGTTTCGCGCAGCCCTAGATAGACGCAGGCATCCGAAGCAGCGTCTAGCAGGTAATAGCTTTCGTCCTGAGTGTAGGCCATGCCAAAGTGTTCACGGATGTAGGCACTCAAAGGGTGAACTTGCAGAGAGAGGTTTCCGCCGCCCATCGTGTCAAGAAGATCGAAGCGGATAGGGAACTCGGCTCCAAAGGTGCGCTCGATGAATTCACCCAGTAGGTCGCGCGGCTGCATCAAGACCAAATCGAGAGCAGGAATTTCGATGCGGCGTGAACCGAAGCCGAGTAGAAGGCTGTTTTCTTCAGGCACGCAATCAAAGCACCATGCGTGGTTAGGCTTGTCGCGCGGTAGATCGCAGACTTGTTCCATCCAGTGACCGCCCCAAGGGCCGGGGTCGAAGAACGGCACAACCCGAAAGGGCTGATGTGCAGCTGCACTCAGAGCAGCATGCAGATCTGATCCGGGAATCATCTTCGGCGTGTCGGGCTGGTTGCAATCGAGAAGGAAGTCAATCGCGGGGAGCAGGTCTGCCTTGACGCGGTCGGCCACACGCCAGTCAAGAAAATAGCCGCGCTTATATTGCAGCGAGGCCTTTTCGTTGCGGTTATCGAGACCGAGATTTGGAATTTGATTGCGGCGATAGCGCTGTTGAATCTCCCAGCGGGCCAAATCAGCATAGATAAGAAGGTCCGGGCACACGGCGAGACGCGACGCGCCAGTGCCAATTACGAGATGGAGTCCACCGCTTGCAAGACTGCAGCGAGCCTGTTCGGCTTTTGCGGGGTCGAAGAATTCGTCCAGGGTGACCGAGTTCATCCTGCCGAACACGGGATCATCGGTCAGGTGCGAAGCAAATTTCGATTGGATGTGTGCTGCTGGCAGGTAGCATGTTTCGGCGACCAGGACGTGATCCGGAGAAAGTTGAGCAGACAGTGCCTGGATGATAGGAACGAGGATCGTTCCGGGATAGCACTCGACGCAGATTGTAGCGTTACGTGCGCTCAGGTGCTCGCGAAGGGTAGCTCCAATCTCGTGCCAGCCAACGTTGCAGACGGATTCGTCGTTACTGACGGAAATGTAGGGATACTTATCGTACATAGGCGACCGGGGACGACGCACGCAGAGCGTTTTGTGCGAGTGAGAACGCGCCAATCGCCAGCACAAGCAGGAGAATGCCGGCGATCTGGAAGAGCATAGGGGCTTTTCCGCTATTGGCCCACTCGCCAGAGACGATGCCAAGAAGGCCGGCGGTGATGACGATGACAGACATGAAGGCTGGCCAGCCGAGCACTACGCCCCAGTCGCCGAGCCGCTGCACAGCGACCCCGTAAAGGATAGTGCTGGAGAACCAAAGCACTGCCATCAGGCCAGCCAGGCCAAAATTCCGCATCTGCCCAGCGCCGCGGTACAAGTGCCAGCTCCCGCGGTGAGAAAGGAGGTATGCACAGTAGAGGAGGTTGGGAATGGCTCCGCCGAACAGCAAGATCAGCCACACTGCGAACATACTGCGTGTGGGACTGAGGCCCCCTGCGGCGCCCTGCTGGAGTAGCGGCCTGGCGAATGCGAGGCCAAGGTTCATAAACGAAGCGAGTACGCCGCTTATGAAAGCCGCGACCATGCCCGCCATGAAGGAACGTGGAACAACAACCTGCGCGACCCGAGCGGCTTCGCGACGCTGCCCAGCAATGGCGCATGCCGTGATCCCGGATGCGACGAGCACCAATCCCAGAAGAACGCGAACGCTGGCAGTGGAAGTGCTGGCGTTGGCCTGCATGCGCAGAAGCGGGAGAACTGTTCCGCACGCGGCTGAAAGACCGAGGACGATGGAAAAGCAAGCCCGATTCCGATGGAGTCGATGGCCTTTCCGAAGAGGACCTGCGCGAGCCCCCAGCCCATACCAAAGATGAAGACAAGTGCCACCGCGGGCCAACCCGATCCACTATAGATCGCCGTGAGAGAGGGAACTCCGCCCAAAGCGAGAGCGGCAGGTAAGAGGAGCAGGGCAAGCACGCTCCAGGCGGTCCAGGTGTTCTCCCACTCCCAGTGGCGCACGAATTTGAGCGGCAGGCCGAAGGTGGCGTTGGCGCTGCCGGCGAGGAGGAGTACAGCCCATCCCGATGCCTCTGGAACCATGCGCTTAGCTCCTCAAGTGGAAGTTCGTAAGCCGGGCAGCCTCGCTGCAGGCAAGACTGACTCTACGAAGTGGATGTCGCTTTGTCAATCTTTCGCACACAAGAAATGATTTGAACTGGCTGTTACATCCAAGTTCGATGATCGAAATCTGAACTATCGAGCATAAAGGCGCGACAAACACGTCCCGGATCATGTATTGTGGCTGGCATGTCCGGCAACTTCGATAACGTGGCAGCGCGCCAAGACTTCATCCTCCGGCAGATTCAGGAACGCGGTGAGGTGAGCGTGGACGAGCTGTGCCTGACTCTGGAAGCGTCGATGGCAACGATCCGGCGCGATCTGGATGATCTGGAGCGGCGGTCACTCCTGCGGCGGACCCGTGGCGGAGCGATCTCAATCAGTGCGCTCTTCTATGAGCCGTTCAAGCATGACCTTTCTTTTCAGGACAAGGTGGGAACCTTCGCG
>CBJOJD010000264.1:0-7750 GCA_966443485.1 uncultured bacterium
CTCGGTGAGTACCAGAGCTCGCCCGAAGACGGGCAGTACTTGCTTGTGCTCGCGGTCGTACAGCAGCGTGGTGATCCACATGGGATGCTGCTCGAGCGTGGAGAAGCTGTTGGGGTTCAGCACCACCGATACCCCTTGCGTCGAGAGGATCACCCCCGTGGCCTGGGGAGCGATGAGCAGCGGAGAACGCGGAATCACCTCCACGATGCTGCCTTTGAATGACTTGAATGCCATCTGTGCCTGCGGCTCGGGAGCGGGATGGGCGAGCTTCCCATAGCCGGATGTGCAATACAGACTCTTGTCCTTGGTCCTGCCCACGTCTTTGACAAAGGAGGCGCTGTAGACGAACTCGCGCATCATGGCCAGCTCCTGATCGGAGCAAAAGGGAGCCTGGTCTTTCAGCACCATGGACACGGCAGCACTGGTCTCGTTGCCCGCTGTCTCCACCACATGCAGGGCATGCTGGGCGTAGACCCTGAGTTCCGCCTCTCCCGATCGATTCTGGAGGTAGTGTCCCAGTGGGATCATGAGCACGAGGCCAAGCACTGCTTCGCACAGCAGCAAAACACCTCGTTGCCATCCTTTACGATCCATAGCAGCTCGATTCCCGTGTCTGGCCCAAGGGCCGGTGCTGAACTTCGGTGGACTGCCAGTATCAATCCTGGGGGTGTGCTCTTCCTATAGAGTACGGAGGCCCCGCGATCGTTGCGCAAGATGCAACATTACCTCCGATACCCGGCCGTCACGGTGCTTCGGGTCTGAACACGCTAGGATGCAAACGTGAGCACCTTCGACATCCTCAATAACTTGCCGCAGCTGGAGCACGAACGTTTCTCGGCGCATCGGGAGTTGGAGGCGCGTCTGAAAGCCACGCTCCGGGGGGAGATCCGCTTCGATCTGGGATCGCGGGCTCTGTACGCCACCGATGCCTCCAATTACCGGCAGCTTCCCGTCGGGGTGGTCATCCCGCGCGACGCGGAGGACGTCGAGGCCGCCCTGGCCGCCTGCCGTGCCACAGGGGCTGCTGTCCTGCCCCGAGGCGCCGGCACCAGCCTGGCCGGTCAGTGCACGAACGTTGCCGTTGTCTTCGACTACTCGAAGTACATGAACCGGCTCACTGCGCTCGATCCCGCCGGCAAGCTGGCCACGGTCCAGCCAGGCATTGTGCTGGATCGCCTGCGCGACGCCGCCGAAGAACATCACCTTACCTACGCACCCGACCCGGCGACTCACAGCCGCTGCACCCTGGGCGGAATGATCGGCAACAACAGCTGTGGCGTCCATGGTTTGCTGGGCGGCAAGGTGGCCGATAACGTGGAGAACCTCGACATTGCGCTCTACGACGGTACGCGCATGACTGTAGGCCGAACCAGTCCCGAGCAACTCGAGGCCGCCATTCAGGGCGGTGGTCGCGCAGGGCAGATCTACGCCGGACTCAAGCAGATCCGCGACCGCTACGCCCAGCTGATCGGAGAGAGATTTCCGCGCATTCCGCGGCGGGTCTCCGGGTACAACCTGGATGAGCTGCTGCCGGAGAACGGCTTTCAGGTGGCCCGGGCCCTGGTCGGGTCCGAGGGAACCTGCGTGAACGTGCTCTCGGCCACCTTGAACCTGGCGGCGAGCCCTCCGCACCGCGTGCTGACGGTGTTGGGTTTCAACGACGCCTTTTCGGCGGCCGACGCAGTCCCCCTGGCGCTGGAGCACAAGCCCATCGGGCTGGAGGGCTTCGATCATCTGCTGGTGGAGTTCATGCGCCGCAAAGGTCTGGGCCTGGCCGAGTTGGAGAAGCTGCCCCCCGGAGTTGGTTTCCTGCTGGTCGAGATCGGTGCCTGGACCCTGGAGGAGGCGCACGCCAAGGCCGGCGCACTGGCCAGGGCATCGCAAGACTGGCCGCAAAAGCCGGTGGCCCACATCTGCACGCCCGCCGAGGCCGCCAGCGTCTGGTATGTCCGCGAATCGGCACTGGGCGCGATGGTTTTTGTTCCCGGAGAACCCGACCGCTGGGAGGGCTGGGAGGATGCCGCAGTGCCGCCTGAGCAGCTGGGAAGCTACTTGCGCGCCATCACTCGGCTTATGGCGGAATACGGCTACCGCAGTCCGCTCTATGGTCACTACGGTCAAGGTTGTGTTCACACCCGGATTAACTTCGATTTCAGTACGCCTCAGGGCATCCGGAAGTTCCGCGAATTTATCGATCGTGCCGCCGACGTGGTGATGCGCTTCGGCGGCTCCTTCAGCGGCGAACACGGCGACGGGCAGGCGCGGGCAGTCCTGCTGCCCAAGATGTTCGGTCCCGAACTGATGCAGGCCTTCCGCGAGTTCAAAGCTCTCTGGGACCCCGACAACCGCATGAACCCGGGCAAGCTGGTCGATGCCGTCCGGGTCTACGATCCCGTCGAGAATCTCCGCCACGTGTCTCATGCTCACCCGTCCCAGGGCGCTGCGGATGAGCCGAATACTCCGGCTGCTCCGGCAACGGCCGCTGCGGGATCCCCGAATGGCCATGCTGCCGCTTTACCGCAAGCCACGAAGCCGCCCACCCACTTCGCCTTCGCCAAGGATGAAGGCTCCCTCTTGCGCGCCTCGGAGCGCTGCGTCGGAGTAGGCGCATGCCGCAAGCAGTCGCCTGGGGTCATGTGTCCCAGCTATCGCGCCACGGGCGAGGAGATGCACTCCACCCGCGGGCGGGCCCACCTGCTGTGGGAGATGATGGCCGGCGATCTGCAGTCGGAAGGCTTCCAGAGCGAGGCGGTCCACGAAGCTCTCTCGCTCTGCCTGAGCTGCAAAGCCTGCAAGACGGAGTGTCCGGTGCAGGTGGACATGGCCCAGTACAAGGCCGAGTTTCTGGCCCAGCACTACGCCGGCCAGTCCCGCCCCCTGCACCACTATGTCTTCGGCTTTGCCGACAAGCTGGCGCACTGGGGATCGATGGCTCCCGGGCTCACCAACGTGCTGCTCACCGGCCCGGTAACCGGAGCCATCATTAAGCGGATCGTAGGAGTGGCGCGGCAGAGGCAACTGCCGATGCTGGCGGCAAAGCCCTACGTGAAGCAGCGCAGCAGCGGCTCCAGCTTTGCGCGAAAGGGCAGAACCAAGGATGCGGAGGCCGAGAAGCGCTTGCCGCTCTCCGAACAGGCCGGAGCTCCATCCGAGGACGCCGCCGCAGAGCATGAGCGCGTGATCCAGACGCTGGAGCGCAGCCGGGCGGCAGCCCGCACCCCCGCCGATTTAGCTACCGTTGTGGCGCAACTGAAGGCGCACACCGCCGCACAAGCCAAGGCCAAGACTTCAGCAGCCGCTGGCGGCGAGACCGCTGGTTCCGATGCAAGCCCGGGGGCGGCGGGGTCCGAAGCCAAGCCTATCCGGCCCTCGGGACCGCCGCAGATGGTCGTGCTCTGGCCGGATACGTGGAACAACTACTACCACCCCCAGACCCTGCGCTCCGCGGAGGAGGTCCTGCATCGTGCCGGCTTTCGCGTCCATGTGCCGAAAGGCCATATCTGCTGCGGGCGGCCGCTCTATGATTTCGGTCTTCTCGATGCCGCCCGTAACTATCTGAACGATGTGCTCGACCGCATGGCTCCGCAGATCGAAGCGGGCTTGCCCTTCATCTTCCTGGAGCCGAGCTGCGCCAGCGTCTTCAAAGACGAGCTGCCCGAGCTGTTCCCCGACGACCCGCGTGCCAAGAGCCTGCGCGACCACGTCTGGCTGCTGGCGGACTGGCTGGCGGCCAAAGCACCGGACGCGATGGGAAGCCTGCGCGGCAAGAACATCCTGATCCACGGTCACTGCCATCACAAGGCGGTCTTTGGCGGCCCAGCCAAAGAGATTGAGCTGTTGCGCAAGGCGGGAGCCACGGTCACTCCCATTGAAGCGGGATGCTGCGGCATGGCCGGCCCCTTCGGTTTCGAGGCCGATAAGTTCGAGGTCTCGCAGACCATCGCCGGGCAGGGCTTGTTGCCCGCGGTGGCAGCAGCCGAGCCGGAGACCATTGTGCTGACCGATGGGTTCAGTTGCCGCGAGCAGATTCAGCAGCTCGGCGAGCGCCGGGCTTTGCACTTTGCCGAGGTGCTGGCCAGCAGCCTCGAAGAGTGAGCTGCCTGCTGCGCTACCATGAAGAAAAGGATCGATGCATGTTCGTTGTGGTGTGGCAGTTCGAAGTCGCTGAGGAACACGTCGCTGCGTTTGAATCCGCCTACGGCGCCAATGGCTCCTGGGCACAACTGTTCCGTTCGTCTTCCGACTATCACGGCACCGAACTGCTGCGGGACGCCTACGTGCCGGGCAGCTATCTCACCATCGACCGCTGGACCAGCGAAGATGCCTTCCGCGCCTTCCGCAAGGAACATGACGCTGCCTACGAGGAGCTGGACCGCTCCTGCGATGCGGTGACCAGCCGGGAAACCCGCATCGGCGCCTACACGGCGTAATCCAGCTACTCCCCAAGTAGACAGACATGGCGGCTGAACTCAGAGCCGGCCATGTAGCGGACATCTTTATCGAAGGTCACCAGTAGCCCGTCTTTCTCGATAGCCATACCGAGGAGATAGGCGTCGGTGATCTGCCGGTGGCCGAGGACGCGCGCAGCAAAAGACGCGGTCAGCGCGACCCAACTCTCCTTCATCTCCCAAAAGCGAAAATGCGGATAGGCTTTGACCATCCGCAGAATGGCGACCGCCTCTGCAAGCGGCCGAGGGCTGGGGTACGACCTGGCATTGGTTACGACGCGGAGAAATCCCGCCTCCGTCAGGGGACAAAATCCCCAACTTTGCCCGGCGGAACGGTTGAGCCAGTCTTGCGCCACCTCATGATGCTGGTGTCCAGGCTCGGTCAAGGCAATTAAGACGTTGGTATCCAGCAGAAACCCGCCCCTCAAAGCTCTTCCTCCTCGAGCTGCTTGACCACCTGGGAGGAGATTTTCTTGCTGGACGTGCCGAATACCGGGAAGCCATTGCTGAGCCGCTTGATCTCCGTGGTGTCCAGTTCCGGCGCCGCTTGCGCCCTGCGGATCAGCTCATCGATGGCCTTACTGAGCGTGATGCCTTTGGCGTTCGCGTAAAGCCTGGCAAACTCGTGGACGTCCTCATCGAGATCGATTGTGGTGCGCATAACGGAATTATGCATCAAATTTATGATTGATGCATGGCTCTGAGCGGTCCGGTTTAAGGCCCTGAAGGCGATTCGCTTTTTCTTTGCTTTTTGTGTATCTTTAGCTTTTGGCCCCTGCTACAATCCCAACGAACTGCACTCCAGGCCAACAGCCGCTCGCCCCTTCGCAAGGCGAGAGAAATCGCAGAGTGCACATGAAGGAGAATTCACCGATGGCAATTGCCGATGATCGCGCCAAAGCCGTAGAACTAGCCCTTAGCCAGATCGAGAAACAATTCGGAAAGGGGTCCATTGTCCGGCTTGGATCGCGCGAGGCACTGATGCCTATCTCGGTGATCTCCACCGGGTCCATCAGCTTCGACGCGGCTCTGGGCGTGGGCGGAATCCCCCGCGGCCGCGTGATCGAGATCTATGGTCCGGAGTCCTCGGGCAAAACCACCATTACCCTGCAGATCATCGCCGAAGCGCAGCGCATGGGTGGCCTGGCGGCCTTCGTGGATGCCGAGCACGCTCTGGACCCGAGCTATGCCAAGAAGCTCGGCGTCGACGTGGATAACCTGCTGGTCTCTCAGCCCGACAACGGCGAGCAAGCCCTCGAAATTACCGAAGCCCTGGTGCGCTCCGGAGCTATCGATGTGCTGGTGGTCGACTCCGTTGCCGCTCTGGTGCCCAAGGCCGAACTCGATGGCGAGATGGGCGACTCCCACGTGGGATTGCAGGCGCGCTTGATGTCGCAGGCGCTGCGTAAGCTTACCGGCACCGTCTCCAAGTCCCGCACCGCCCTGATCTTCATCAACCAGATCCGCGAAAAGATCGGTGTGATGTTCGGCAATCCTGAGACCACCACCGGTGGCCGCGCGCTGAAGTTCTACTCCTCGGTGCGTATCGACATCCGCCGCGTGGCTGCCATCAAGGAAGGCGACGTGGTTACGGGCAACCGCACCAAGGTCAAGATCGTGAAGAACAAGGTGGCCGCGCCCTTCCGCGAGGCCGAGTTCGACATTCTGTACGGCGAAGGCATCAGCCGCGAGGGCGACGTGCTCGATCTGGCGGTGGCCAACAACATCGTCGAGAAGTCGGGCGCCTGGTACAGCTACTCCGGCGAGCGCATCGGCCAGGGCCGCGAGAACACGCGCAGCTTCCTCAAGGAAAACCGCGACATCTTCAATCGCATCGACGGCGAGCTACGCAAGAAGCTCAACATCGGCGCGGCAGCCGCGGCAGAGGTCCCCGAGGTGCCGGCCAATGGTACCGTGGAAGCCAAAGAGGCTGTGCGGGGTCGCCGCTAGCTCCATTCAGGCAGCATCCACCAGGGCGGCCGCCGCAAGCAGCCGCCCTGATCTTTTTGTCCCCACCGCTGAACTTCTCCGGTCCCGTATCCGTATTTTTCCAGCAAATGCAGCAGGAAGCAGAGCCGGATTTGGCCCCCGCCTCATCATCTAAACTTGGGATTCGAATGCTTTCTATGGTGAAAGATGCGCTGAGTCGGCAGCGGCCGCTGTTCCGCTGGCTTGCGCTGCTGTGCGTCTGCGCTCTTTCACTGGCGGCGCAGCGCATATCGGCTCAGAGCACCGCCTCCAGCGCCATTCACTCCATCACCCGCATCGACGGGCCCTGGCGCTTCATGATCGGAGACGACCCCCGTTACGGGGACCCGGCCTTCGATGATTCCTCCTGGCGCACCGTCAACCTGAACCAGTCGCTGGCCGAGCAGGGAATCGAGACTTACACCGGATACGCCTGGTATCGTCTTCGCCTCGAACCGCAACAGTTAAGCTCTTTGGCGGCTGGCCAGCAACCGGAGCTGCTTGTCAGCGGAAACAACGTTGGCCAGATCGCGGTGTATGTGAACGGCTACGAATCGGCACACACGCGGGGCATGACCGATCAGCCCACCATGTACCAGTCCCCGCCGTTTGTAGCGTCTTTCCTGGGAGTCTCCACGACCGCTCCCATCGTGATCGCCGTCCGCACCTGGGTGGGGCACGATGTGATGGTTCATCGCGGATTGCTGAACGATGTGGAGCTGGCGGGTTCCGCGGACATTGCCGAGCGGCTCTCCACCGCCATCGGCCAACAGTGGAACGAGCACGCCATCGCTCCAGTGATGGTGGCCTTTCTCTTTCTCTGCGTGGCCGTCTTCGGCTTCGCTCTCTATCTGGCTCAGCGCAATCATCCGGAGTACCTGTGGCTCGCCCTGCTCTGTGTCTCCGCGGCCCTGCAAGGGATCACTGAAGCGTTCTACGGACTGGCTCTAATCCCATTTGAGAGCTCGATGGCGGCCACCATCTTCCTCGGTCGCATCTTCATGGCCGTCACGCTGGAATTTATCCTGCACTTCACCGGCGGCCAGGCGCGCAAGGTGATTCGCGGCGTGCAGTTGGCTCTGCTGCTCCTACCGTTCACTTACTTCCTCTCTGTACCTCAGCTCTATCGCATTCTTTCCGTGGCAGGTGAAATCCTCTTCTGCGGCCTGATGTGCGTGCTGCTGTTCCGCGCGTGGCGCCGCGGGCGGACCGACGCCGGAGTCATGTTGTTACCCGCGGTTCTAGCCGCTACCGCCGACTCCACGGACAGCGTTCTGGGCTATGCGGCTACCCTCCATCTGCTTCCCGAACAGTTCGACTCCCTGCGGTTTCAC
>CBJOJD010000265.1:0-7739 GCA_966443485.1 uncultured bacterium
TCTCCAGAACCTCAGCGACGGTCGGTGGACCGTCGTCTTCCTCGTCCACCGCGGCGCCATTTCCGTTGCTGTTGGGCAGGGCATATCCGGAAGGTCCTTTATAAATCTTAAGCTCGTGAATGTCTCGCGAAAGCGTCGCTTGAGTGACCTCGAAGCCCTTGCGGCGGAGCTTACGGCGCAGCTCGTCCTGGTTAGACACCAGCGAAGTGCCCAGAAGTTCCCGGATTGCGTCTTGCCGAAGGTGTTTCATGGTTTCGCGGGCCCGTTTCGTGCAAATCGAAAGCGCGGCCAGCAGTTGCGGCCGCGCTTGCATAAATATACAACGCTCTGTATAACTATGCAAAGCGGTTTCTTGCAGTTTTTTTCGAGCAGCGTAGTCGCATCATTCCCCGCCCGTCAGTCGCTTCCTCTGACGGCGACGATCCCGGCCCACCCCGCTGGCAGAAGGTACTTCGACCTCATCACGAGGTGGACGAGTCGAAATTTCACAAGCAAAGGTCGTATAGTTACTCATGGGGTCCTTTCGCTCTTTTTCATCCCGCGTTCATCTTTCGAGCAGCCAGCGCGCTGTTGCAGCACCCTCCTATCTTGAGAACAGCCTCATTGATCCCCGCTTCGATACCGACGCTTGCGGGGTAGGCTTCGTGGCCCAACTCTCGGGCGAACCCTCGCACTCCGTGCTGAAGCATGCGCTCACCGCGTTGGCTCGTCTCGAGCATCGAGGCGCAGTAGCGGCGGATGGAAAGTCGAGCGACGGAGTGGGTGTCACAACCGCCATTCCTCGTTCCTGGTTCTTGAAGCAGGTGGAACTCACGCTGCCAGACGCCAACCCGCTTGGCGTGGCGGTGTTGTTTCTGCCGGAAGACGACTCAGCACAGCGAGATGAGCTGGAAACGAATCTGGCTGTACAGGACATCGAAATCCTTCGATGGCGGCCAGTGCCGGTCCGCCCCGAGGCGCTGGGTGAAATTGCGAACTCATCTCGGCCTGCGATCTGGCAGGTGTTGCTGACCTCTGATCGCCCGGAAGAATTCGACCGCCGTCTTTACCTGGCGAGGAAGCAATTTGAGCGTTCCGGCTTGCCCGGGTACGTAGTTAGCATCTCTTCCTCGACCATCATCTACAAGGCGCTTTGTGCAGGACGCCTCCTCGGTGATTTTTATCCTGATCTCGCTGATCCTGAATTCACGACCCCTTTTGCTCTCTTCCATCAGAGGTATGCCACCAACGTGTTGCCGTCCTGGGAAAGGGCGCAGCCGTTTCGCACGCTGGCACATAACGGCGAAATCAATACCATCTGGGGCAACCGGGCTCGAATGGAGGCACGTGCTGCAACCCTGCCTCTGGACTTGCACCCGATTTTGACAGAGGGGGGATCGGATTCGACCTCGCTCGATGAAGTGGTGGAGATGCTGGCCCACAACGGCCGCACGGTGGGCGAAGCGGTTCGTATGCTGTTGCCTCCGGCGAACCCCGGCAACACCTCTTCGTTCCTGCAATACAGCGGAGACTGCATGGAGCCGTGGGACGGCCCCGCTGCGCTTGCTTTTACCGACGGACGCCAGATTGGAGCCATCCTGGACCGTAACGGCCTGCGCCCCTGTCGCTTTGCGATAACTGAAGACGGTTTGGTCGTGGCCGGATCCGAGGCTGGTCTGGTGGATATGGACCCGGAACACATCGTCCACAGCGGCCGGTTCGGGCCCGGTCAGATGATTGTTGCCGATCTCGACTTTAATCGCTTCTTCGAGAATGACGAGATTCTGCGCATCTATGACACCAAGCGACACTACCAAGATTTGATTCAGCAGGACACTCCGCTGGAAGAGGCGCACGATGCGCCCGCGCCCCTGGATGCAGCGGAGCTCAATCGGCTGCAACATCGGTTTGGATATACGCGCGAGGATGTGCGGATGATTCTGGCTCCCATGGCTGCGGAGGGCAAGGACGCGGTGTGGTCGATGGGTGACGATACTGCCATTGCGCCTCTAGCCAAGGCGCCGCGCCCGCTGTACGCGTTTTTCCGCCAGCGCTTCGCGCAGGTGACCAATCCTCCCATCGATCCGCTCCGCGAAGCAGTAGTGCTGAAGATGCACACGCGTCTGGGCCCCTGGCCGCACATTCTGGAATTGCGCGAGCCGCTGCCCGGTTTGTCCCTGCATTCCCCACTGCTGACGACCGCGCAGATGCATGCCCTGAAGCAAGGCGATCATGCTCAGGCAGAGCAGATGCCGCACGCCATTCTGCACTGCGTGTACTCGCCGGATACGACTCTCGAAGTGGCCGTCGATATACTTGCGGCTCGAGCGGTGGAATTGGTGGCGAATGGGGCTTCACTTCTGGTGCTCTCGGATCGCGACGCTTCTGCCGATGCGTTGCCGATCCCAATGGCGATGGCGACAGGTGCTGTTCATCAGGCGTTGACCAAGGCCGGAGTGCGCGCTGAAGTGGGTCTCGCCATCGAAGCAGGCGATTGCCGCGAGATTCACCACGTCGCGGTGTTGTTGGGTTTGGGCGCGGGCGCTGTGTGTCCGTGGCTGGCTCTGGAGACGGCGCGTCAACTGCAATCGGAAGAAGGCGAGCAGAACCTGTTGCATGCGATGGAGCTTGGCCTGGCCAAGATCATGTCCAAGATGGGCATCAGCGTGGTGGACAGCTATCGCAGCGCGCATCTGTTCGATGCTGTGGGCTTGGACCCACGGGTCGTGGACAAATGCTTCCCAGGTGTTCCTGCGCCCATCGGCGGTATCGGATACGAGCAGATCGAATCCTATGTTCGCCAGCTCTGGTCGCGGCCACTCACGGCGGAGGAGCCGGCCGAAGGCGAAGCGGCGGTGGTGGCTGCGGCTCAGGTACAGGACCTGCCAGACTTCGGCTTTGTTCGCTTCCGCAAGGCCAACGAGGCGGAGTCGCACGATTGGCAGCCGCAGACTGTGCGCGCACTTCAGACGGTAGTGGGCTCCACAAAGCAAGGAGCGGCGCTCGCGCGTACCCCCTTCGCCACGTTTTCCGCACAGGCTGCGGAGCCCAATCCGACGCACTTGCGCGATCTGCTGGAGATTCGTCCCGCTGGCCCAGAGCTTGCGATTGAGCAGGTGGAGCCGGTCAGGAGCATCACGAAGACCTTCGTAGCGAGTGCCATGTCTTTTGGTTCGCTCTCGCCGGAGGCCCACCAGACCATCACTCATGCGATGAACCTGCTAGGAGCGCGATCGAACACTGGCGAGGGGGGAGAAGATCCCGCTGTCTATGCCCCGGTGAACGGCGCGCCCTCGCTGCTGAATAACAAGATCAAGCAGGTGGCCAGCGCGCGTTTTGGCGTAACCGCCGCTTACCTGGCCCACGCCGAAGAGCTGGAGATCAAGGTTGCGCAAGGCGCAAAGCCGGGCGAAGGCGGGCAATTGCCTGGTCACAAGGTCACCGAGCTGATTGCACGGCTTCGCCATGCTCAGCCGGGCATGCAGTTGATCTCGCCGCCGCCGCACCACGACATCTATTCGATCGAGGATCTGGCGCAGTTGATTTGGGACCTGAAGCGGGTCAACCCTAAGGCTACGGTCGGAGTAAAGCTGGTCTCCGGTTGTGGAGTGGGTACGATTGCAGCCGGTGTGGCCAAGGCCTATGCAGACTACATCGTAATCGCCGGAAACTCTGGCGGTACCGGGGCATCGCCGCTGTCGAGCATCAAGTACGCAGGAAATCCCTGGGAACTGGGCTTGGCGGAGGCGCAGCAGGTGCTGATCCACAATGGACTGCGTGGTCGCGTGCGTTTGCGTACCGACGGGGGTCTGCGCACCGCCCGGGACATTGTGATTGCGGCTCTGCTGGGAGCCGATGAGTTCGCCTTCGGCACCTCCGTCCTGGTAGCGCTGGGTTGCGACATGGCTCGGCAATGTCATCTCAACACCTGTCCCACGGGGATCGCCACGCAACGGCCCGAGCTGCGCGCGAAGTTCCGCGGAAAGCCGGAGCACGTGGTGCGGTTCTTCGAGGAGCTGGCTGCGGAAGTGCAACAGCTGCTCGCCCAGTTGGGCTTGCCCTCCCTGGCTGCAGCTACCGGCCGTACGGACCTTCTGGAGCAGGTTCGCTGGGAGGCGAATTTGGATTTGAAGCCGCTGCTGGCCGCGGCGGCAGTCGCGACTGAAACTGGTGGCGCTGTCCGCTGGCAGGGTGCCCGCAACGATCGCCCAGAGCCTCACGCTCCCATCGATGACGCCTGGATTGAACCGGCGCTGGCCGCATTCAAGGCTGGACGTCCCTATACACTCGAAACGCGCGTGACCAATGAGGATCGCACCCTGGGTGCGCGGCTCGCAGGGCAGATCGCGAATTTCAAATGTGACCATCCGGAGAGCTCCGGCGCGCAACTCACCTTCAAGATGAAGGGGGTGGCAGGGCAGTCATTCGGTGCCTTTACGGTCGACGGAATGTCTCTTGAGCTGGACGGCCTTGCCAATGACTTTGTCGGTAAGGGGCTGAGCGGCGGCGAGTTGATCCTGCGCGGGCAGGGACGAGTGGCCGAAGAGAGCGCACAACACACCTTGCTGGGAAATGTAGCCCTGTATGGAGCAACCAGCGGATGGCTCTTCGCAGCCGGACGTGCGGGAGAACGCTTTGGCGTGCGTAACTCGGGCGCCCTGGCCATTGTGGAAGGCGTGGGCGATCATGGCTGCGAATACATGACCGGTGGTTTGGCCGTCGTACTGGGCTCGACTGGCATTAACTTCGGCGCTGGGATGACCGGAGGACTGGCATGGATCTACGACGAAGACGGTCGTTTTCTAGCCAACAGCATGTACCACCGAGCCTTCTTGCAGCCGGAGACCTGGGACGAGCTGGATCACGCAGCGCGCCAGTCCATTCGGGAACTGGTGGAGCTGCATGCCAGCA
Source organism: uncultured bacterium (assembly GCA_966443485.1). GTDB lineage: Bacteria > Acidobacteriota > Terriglobia > Terriglobales > Acidobacteriaceae > Telmatobacter. Next base: position 4,891 of record CBJOJD010000265.1, read on the forward strand.
AGACGCAGAGCAGGCGCGCACGATCCATTCTGAGCAACTGGGAACGCGAGGCAGGTAAGTTTGTTCGATTGACCCCCAAGGCGCAGGCGTAATCCAGCTGCCGACGTTTCTAATTGCCCCTTGTACCGAGGAACGGTACAAGGGTGCAAAACGAGGCGGCCATGATCGTCGGTTTTCGGGACCGCTGGTTAGAAGACTTCTTTGTCGCGGATAAAAGGAGCAGGCGCATTCCAGCCGATCTCGACAGCCGGCTCTTTCGCAAGCTTTAGTTGCTTGACGATGCAATGTCTGAGTCCGATTTACGTGTTCCACCAAGTAATCATTTCGAAAAACTGGTGGGCAATTTGGCCGGTTGGCACTCCATTCGGGTCAACGAACAATGGCGGCTCATATTCCGCTGGGATCAGCGACGGGCTGAGGCTCTGGATGTTTATCTCGACAACCACGAATATCGGTGAGGGATGATCATGCTGATGACAAGTAGAAAACCCGTAACCGTGGGCGAAATCGCCAACGTATCGAGCGTGCGCGCGCGGTGAAGAAAGTAGCCTGATCCGCAGAACGGTTTCGCGCACCCGCCAGTTACACTGAAAGGTTATGGCGGATGAGAAAGAGATTCGGTACGAACCGGCAGTTATCGAAACCAAATGGCAGGATCGTTGGGCGGCGGATCCCGCGCTCTACGCGGCAGATCCGGTAGACAGCGGCAAGCCCAAGTACTACGTCCTGGAAATGCTGCCCTATCCCAGTGGGCAGCTGCACATGGGCCATGTGCGCAACTACTCCATCGGCGACGCCCTGGCGCGGCACATGTGGATGCGCGGCTACAACGTCCTGCACCCCATGGGTTGGGACGCCTTCGGGCTTCCGGCGGAGAACGCTGCGCTCAAGAACAATACGCCGCCACGCGAATGGACGCTGAGCAATATCGCCGCCATGAAGCGGCAGATGCAGCGGCTCGGGCTGGGCTACGATTGGGCGACCGAGGTCACGACCTGCCTGCCCGACTACTACCGCTGGAACCAGTGGTTCTTTCTGCGCATGTACGAGCGCGGCCTGGTCTACCGCAAGCAGAGCAAGGTCAACTGGTGTCCGGAGTGCGCCACGGTGCTGGCCAACGAGCAGGTCATTGATGGCCGCTGCTGGCGTCACGAGGACACGATCGTCGAGTTGCGCGACCTGGAGCAGTGGTTCTTCCGGATCACGGCGTATGCGCAGGAGTTGCTGGAGGGCCTGGACAAGCTCGAAGGCTGGCCCGAGAAGGTGCGCACGATGCAGCGCAACTGGATCGGCCGCAGCGAAGGAACCGAAGTCGACTTCGCGGTCGAGAACCGGCCTGAGACGATCCGCGTGTTCACGACCCGAGTGGATACGATCTTCGGCGCGACCAGCGTGCAGTTGGCTCCGGAGCATCCGTTGGTTGCAGCTCTGGCTGCCAACGATGCGGGCCTGAGAGCGCAGGTCACGTTGTTGGTCGAAGAGCAGAAGAAGGCACGGGAGGCCGGCGATATTGGAGCGATCGAGAAGCACGGCGTCCCCACCGGGCACTTTGCCATCAATCCCTATAGCGGCGAACTGATTCCAATCTGGGTGGCCAATTACATCCTGGCGGACTACGGCACCGGCGCCATCATGAGCGTTCCGGGACACGACACGCGCGATTTCGAGTTTGCGCAGAAGTATGCCATTCCGGTGCGGCGGGTCATCGCGCCTGGCGATCCGAATGCCGAGGAGCCGGAGTTGCCGTTTACCTCCGAGGAGGGCGTTCTGGTCAACTCGGGCGAGTTCGATGGGCTGAGTTGCGAGGCTGCGCAAAAGAAGTTGCAGCAAATCGCCTGGGATAAGGGATTTGGAGCGGCAACGATCACGTTCCGCTTGAAAGACTGGGGCGTAAGCCGACAGCGCTATTGGGGAACGCCGATTCCAATGATTCACTGCCCGGTGGATGGCATTGTGCCGGTGCCCGACGATCAGCTGCCGGTGCTGCTGCCGAATCAGATCGAGATCACGCAGCAGGGCGGTTCGCCGCTCAGCCGTGTGCCGGAGTTCGTCAATACTACGTGTCCCAAGTGCGGCCAGCCGGCGCGGCGCGAGACCGACACGATGGACACCTTTGTCGATTCGAGCTGGTACTTCTACCGGTATACGGACGCGAAGAACAGTAAGGAGCCATTCAATCCGGGCATCGCGCAGCATTGGTTTCCGATCGATCAGTACATCGGGGGCGTCGAGCATGCGATTCTGCACCTCATCTACTCGCGTTTTTGGACCAAGGTGATGCGCGACCTGGGCCTGATCGTGAACGATGAGCCGGCGCGGCGCTTGTTCACGCAGGGCATGGTCATCAAGGACGGAGCCAAGATGTCGAAGTCCAAGGGCAACGTGGTTTCGCCCGACGACATGGTGGCTCGTTACGGAGCGGATGCCACGCGCATGTACGCGCTGTTTGCCGCACCTCCGGACCGCGATCTGGACTGGCAGGAGGATGGGGTTGCCGGAGTCAGCCGGTTCCTGGGCCGGGTGTACCGGCTGGTGATGAAGTATGCGGCGACGGCCCGCGCCGCCAAGGCAGAGAGCAGGGAACAAGGAGCTGTTTATGCCGGCACCAGCCTGAAGCTGCTGCGCAAGCTGCACCAGACGATCGCGAAGATCACTCAGGACTTCGAGGGACGGTGGCACTTCAATACCTGCGTTGCCGCGATTATGGAGCTGGTGAATGAGATCCAGGCCGCCGACGCGCAACTGGCGGCGGGCGAGGTCTCCGGCGACGTGGTCCGCGAGCTGCTGAGCTCGTTGGTGCTGATGATCGCGCCCTTCGCGCCGTAAATTGCCGCAGAGCTTTGGGCGGA
>CBJOJD010000266.1:0-7698 GCA_966443485.1 uncultured bacterium
CGAGCCGGCGTTTCCACTTGGGGAGGCGATCGGATCTCCCTCTATAGCGTGGGACTCGATCACAACGTGTGGGAAAACTACTGGACGCCTGCAGGTTGGAACGGATGGGAATTGGGCCCCGGCGCCATCAGCGTAGGCGCAGCCAGTGCGCCTACCGCCTACTCCAGAATTACGAATTACACCGACCTCTTTGTGGAGGGCTCTGACGGTAATCTGTGGACAGACACTTGGAATGGCACCTCCTGGGGAGGATGGTGGAACTTCGGCGCAGTGCCTCCCGGCAATGCTTCCGCACCCGCTCTTGCCTCCTGGGGTAGCGCTAACCTGACGTTGGTGGAGATTGGGCGCGACCGGAGCGTGTACTTGAAGTACTGGAACAATGGCACATGGGATGCCAATTGGACCAACCTGGGAGCTCCACCTCCGGGAGCGGTGTCGGATCCGGCAGTGTATGACCGCATCAGCAACTACGTTGACATTTTTGTGAGAGGCGCTGATGGACACATCTGGACAAATACCTGGAATGGCAGCTCATGGAGCGGCTGGTGGGATTTCGGCGAGCCATAGGCCGCGGTGCATGTGCTACTCCTGCGATAGCCGTGGACCGGCTGAGACGTGGGACTGTTCCCTGAACCATCAGGAGCAGTCTCTGCGGAGGAAGCCTAGGGGTGCCGATTACACCACGCGATGAGTGTAGTCGGCACCTGCAGGGGTTCGTTCTCAGCGTCTTCCTGCGACTCTGTCATAGGAATCCCGGTACCATGGAAGGATCCCTTCAGGTTCAGCAAAGGTCCGCATTCACTGATTCCCAGTGCAACTCCCCGGCAGCAGCCCACCCTGCAGTTCCCGCGCGAGTTGAGGCACTTCAGTTAAGCTTTTCATGAAGTGGACGAGGCTGGCCAATGGAAGTGCCTTACGCGAAGAAGTGGGAGAAGGAAACGGAGAAGCTGCGCAAAATTGCGCTCGACTGCTTTCTGACAGAAGAACTCAAGTGGAGCAAGCCCTGTTTCACGTTCCAGAAGAAGAACGTGGCGATCATCATTCCTCTGAAAGATTCCTGTGCCTTCTCTTTTTTCAAGGGTGCCCTGCTCAATGATTCGAGCAGCATCTTAGAAGAAATTGGAGAGCACACTCAGGCCGGCCGCTGGGTGAAGTTTCGCTCAGTAAAGGAGATCACTGCGCTGCGCTCGGCATTACGCGAATATCTACTCCAGGCCATCGCGCTGGAGGAATCTGGCAAAAAAGTGCAGCTGAAGAAGCCGTCGGAATTTCCAGTTCCCGATGAGCTACAGTCAAGGCTGAACGCCAACTCTGCCCTAAGAGCCGCATTCGAGGCGCTCACACCCGGTCGGAGAAAGTCGCACTGCTTCCACATTGCTGCCGCCAAGCAAGCTAAAACGCGAGCTACCAGGGCCGAAAAGTGTGAGCCGCTGATCCTGGCGGGGCGAGGCTTCAACGAACTAACGAGATGAGGTACGAGCTGCCCACCATGCAGTCGTTGTTTCAGAATGCCCGGACCGATGCCTCAGAAACTGAAGCCCTGTAGATTGGCATGCTTTCAATTTCCTTCTCGATCAGGCCGAATCCTTTTTGCCGGGCTTCTCCCGCCAGGGCAGCGAATTGAGCGGCGCGTGATTTGGCGGAATCAAGGCCGATCAATTCGCGCCTGGCCTCGAATATGTACTGAGCATAGCCAGCAGCACGAGTTTCCTGGAGCAATTTGAGCAGCCTTTTACGACCTGAATCCGCCTTTCCCGTGGCCGCGTCCAGGGCCGACAAAGCCAAGTCAACCTCAAACCGTGGCGGTTGTGAGGTCGTTTGTTCTAAGTAGGTCGTGGCTTTCTGTGCTGCTTCCGTAGCAGCCGCCAACTTCTTCTCGCCAATGAGGACTCGAGTGAGGAGCGCGTAGGTTTCGGCGTTTCCCTCTGGATCTTGACTTGCCTGGAACTGCGCAGCCGAGCGGCGCAAGCGGGCTTCGGCGTCTGCAAGCCGTTCTTGCGCGAAGTCCACTGTGGCGAGGTCCAGATCGTATAGCGCTACATGATCGTCTGATTTGGAGCGTTCAGCTAGATCTCGTGCGGCTTGGTACTCCTGCCGTGCGCCCGCGAAATCTCCTTGCATCAGCAGGACGTCGCCCACTCCACTGCGGGCGTACATTTCACCGCGCTGGTAGCCCATCTCCTGATCCATGGCGATGCACTTACGATGCCCCTCTGCCGCAGCGGCCAAATTTCCAAGTTCTTCCTGAATGAACGCGATGTTATCAATCTCAGTCGCAATGCGGCGCTTGTCCCCGGTTTGCTCCAGCACCTGAAGAGCGTCCTGATGCATTTGGACAGCCCCACGAAGATCGCCCATGGCTTCCAGTGTTGTGGCCAGATTGCCCGTGGCGGACGCAATGCCCTGAGAGTACTGAATGTCCTTATAAATCTCCACGGCCCGGGCGTATACGTTTTGCGCCTGAGCGAACTTTCCCTGGTCAACGAATGTGCTGCCGATGTTCTCCAGGGCTTGCCCTTCATCGTCCTTATCACCAAGCTCCTGAAATATCGAGAGGGCATTCTCCAAACGCTCTCGTGCGGCTTCGAACTTTCCCTCCTGCTGCAACACCGTGCCCCAGACGACTAGGGAGAGCGCTACACCCCTGGGAAAGCCTGCGTCGATGGCCACCTGTCTGGCTTCAGATGCAGCGGCCAGCGCCGCGTCCGCTGAACCCAAGCGTTGCAGCGCGACCGCCTTGCTTCGGAGAGCCTGAGAGACGAGGATATGCGCCCCGGCTAGCCGGCTCTTACGAACTGCGGAATCCGAAACCTCGACCGCTCTCTTGAAGTTGCCGAGCCGGTTCTGGATCTCCGCCTCAGCGATATCCAACTCCGGGCTGTCGCGGGTCGGCTGGGGAAGTCGCCTGAGTCTGGCGAGAGTCGCAAGCGCTCCTCCGGTCCGTCCAGCTTGCGATTGAACAGTGGCGAGTCGAAGCCCGTAATCCAGTTCATCCGGAAAGAGGGAAGTCAGTGTGCTCAGCGTCTCTGCCGCCCGGACCGGTTCTTGCGACATCTCGTAGTAGCGCGCCTTCAAAGAAAGCTGATCTTCGTGCGAGAGTCCTGTGTCGAGATCCACCGCCTTCTTGGCCTCTTCTACGGCTTTAAGCTTGTAACCCAATGTCGACCACACACCGGCGAGAGCTGCATGTCCGGGAGCAAACTGCGGCTCCGTTTGAACAACCCGTTCCAACAGATCGCGGGCGCCGAGCGCGTCGAAGTGGCGCTCCTTTTGCAAGCCTTCAGCATACAGGCGGCGCGTCTCGGTGCCTGAAGGGAAGGAGTGGTCGAATGCAATCTCCTGATGCAAGGTCGGCTGACCGATTCCCAGCTTCTCTCTCAATACTGAGCTCGTTCTTGAGACCAGCTCAAGCAATTGACCTTCATCGCCGTTTTGAATCGTGACCGCCACAATTTTGCCCGTTCGTGCATCCTGGACGTTGAGCTGGAGCCGAATCGCCCGGATTCCACCGTCCTGACGGCTTACCGAATACGAGCCAATCGCGAGAAGGTCGGCACCGAGCAGCAGCCGCGTGCGTTGTGCCGCTTCCGCGGACAACACGGTCGAGGCGGGGATCTGCGCTCGAACCCCGGCAATGTCCTCCCCTGAGATGACCCGGATCTTGTTGTCTTGCGATAGCTCGGTTGCGAGCAACTCGGAAAGCGCCGTCGCAAGCCACGCGTCCTGTTCATCGCCAGTTGCGTTCTCCAGGTTGAAAAAGGCTATTGATGATCGTCCGTTTGGCAGGTAATCGCCTGTTGAAGAAAACGCGGGAAAGATGCCGGCGCGGGTGCCCACGTAATAGCCCAGTCCGCCCAGCACCAGAGCACCAAAAAGTATGGCAAAACTGATACGCGTCCGAGGTCGCCAATGCCATGGCTCGGCGCTCTGAACGTTGGGGGAAGGCGGGATTGCGTCCGCGTCAGCTTCCGCATTAGCGATGGACTGAAGCGGTTCTGCTGTCTGCCGATTTAAGGGCTCTTGCGGTGAGGGGACTGGGCGGTTCGCTTCCGGCGCTGGTTGAACTTCAGCGACAAATCGGTAACCTCGCCGAGGTACCGTGGCAATGAACCTGGGCTCGTCTACGCTGTCTTCCAGGGCAATGCGGATTTGACGAATGCAGTAATTCAGGCCCTGCTCGAAATCGACGAACGTCTCTCCCTGCCAGAGGGTGTCTTGGATCTCCTTGCGGGTTACCAGACTCTTTGCGTGCTCTACCAGCAGACACAAGACCTTGGCCGGCTGTGGCTGCAACTTGACCGAAGCTTCCCCATGCCAGAGCTCTCCGCTTTGGAGGTCAAGCCGATAGTCATGGAAGGTGACGCGAATGGATGTACCCTCGGGGCGGCTGGCTTTTTCACATTCAGTGTACGCGGGAGAGATTTGCAGGTCCGTAAAAAAGCCATGAGGACCTGTTTCGCGAGTAACTCACATACCTATTCCTGCTGATTCGACGGTACTTCACCTTCCTCATAAATAACTCATGTCCCGCGCATGGTCTCCTGCGGGTCGATTGGGGCAGCATCAACACGGTTCACCCTCGTACTTCCCCGCAGTACTTCTTCTTTACAGCGAGCGGCCGAATTGCTGCAGCAGCTACGCCCTGCAGCAATTCGGCAATCGCAGATATGAGGCTCTGATACGAACCATAGGAGATTGTGTTGCTCTGCCCTTCGTTGTTGTGTTGGCGTCTGGAGGCCCGGTGCGGCGTGCTTAGTGCACCCGCGAGCAGATAGTAAGTCTCTGTAGTGCAGGGTATCTCGAATCAGGCGCATTACCGTTTGATTGCGCCGTCATTACTCCCGGAATCGTTAAATCGATCGTCTTGGCCGCAAGGGTAACTGCGGCTCGGCGAGATGCCGAGTAGTCGAACCAAAGCGATAAGTAAAGATGTCCCTTCCGAGGTCGGTCTATGCGCGAAATGCTCTCAGTTTTCTCAGCTCAGCCATGTTCTTCCGTTGCGCTTCGATGCCACGGAGACAAGCGCAAACCCAGAACGCGGCAGTTGTTCTCGCCCCTAGTGCACCGTTGTGTGGCTCCAGCAGGCAGGCTCTGGCTGGTCTGAAACGTTCCATCGGTTCCGTGCACTATATGGGCGTGGATCATCCGGCAGCAACGTAGCCATCCACGACTCAAGCGTGCGGCCCTGACAGAGCATTGAGCGCGCCCACCCGTTCAAAACGAAATTTGACGCAAAGCTAGCCGGGCGATGGCAGCGTGCCGTGCAGGCCTGTGTTCGCCCCCTCCCCAAGTTGTACTCAACCCCAGGAGAATTGGAAATGCCGAGTCTCCCCAAGCCCCTTTCTCTGCCTTCTTCCCATCTCAGGACAGGCAAGTTCCTCAGCCTTCTTGCGATGCTGGTGGCAGCAGTTGTCTGGTCCCCCGCTGCTGGAAAAGCACAGGTAGCACAGGCACTCACTTCCCCAAAAGGAATCACCCCTCAGGCTGTTCGTGAGGGTTCCGCCAAGCTGGTCGGATCTATGGAACCGACTCAGATGCTGAGGTTGGTCTTCGCGCTCCATCCGCCGCATCAAGCCGAGGAGGAAAAGTTCGTCCAGGACTTGATGACCAAGGGGTCGCCTTCCTACGGGAAGTTCCTCACTCCTGAAGAGTGGAACGCGCGCTTTGCTCCATCGGCGGAAGACGAACAGGCGGTTGTGGACTGGGCTAAGAGCCAAGGCTTCACCATCACCAATCGGTATCCCAATCGACTGTTGGTGGACGTCGAAGCGCCCGCGGCTACGGTCGAGAAGGCGCTCAACGTAAAGATGAACAAGTACCAGGTAGGTTCGAGCGAACGCTTTTCGAGCGATCGCGATCCTGTGCTTCCTGCCAACATGATCGGCGTGATCCAGAACGTGCAGGGCCTCAACAACATGAATATGTTGCGTCCCATGCGCCAGGGTGGCGCAGCGCCCAATTTTCCGATCTATGTCCCCGGGCCAGCGGCCAGCCAGGTAGTATCCGGCAAGACTTCCGCTTCGGCGCCCAAGCCGAGCTCCCTCACGTCCGCAGGATCGAGCGGCGTGAAGCCAAATATCTCGGGCGGTGCCTACGACCCCACGGACATCTATAGCTCCCAGGCTTACGATGTGCAGGCCCTCTACAACCAGGGCCATTGCTGCAATCCGTTGGGCAACTCGGGATCTACGCCAAAGGAAACCAGCATTGCAATCGTGACCGCGGGCGCCCAGGATCCCAATGACTTCGCGGGATTCCACAACTCCTATCCTTATCTCGCTTATCACTGGGCGATGGTGGGAATCGACGGCCAGGCCGTACCTTGCAATCCCTCGACCATGTCCTGCGATGGCGAAGGCACGATGGACTTCGAGTGGTCGACCGCCATGTCAAATAGCTTCGGTTCCTATCAAGACACTTCGCTGGTCGTCATGTATGACGCGGTAAACTCCGGCTTCGGCACCTTCAACGACGCCTACAACCGTGTGCTTTCAGACAACAGCACGCGCATCCTGAGCACCAGCTGGGGTTGCGAAGAGACCAGCTGCTACGACAACACCGACATGAGCACGACCCACAACATCTTCAACAACCTGGTGGGCACGGGCTGGACCTTGGTTGCAGCCTCGGGCGATCAGGGTGCAACTGCTGGTTGCGGGAATGCCGTGGCCGTCCAGTACCCCTCCTCCGATCCGGACGTTGTCGGAGCCGGCGGAACTACACTGAACCTCGATTCCAGCGGCAACTTCGTCAGCCAGACAGCCTGGAGCGGTGGACCGGACGGCTGCGGCTCCAACGACGGTGGCAGCACGGGTGGCGTCAGCGGATATTGGGGTGTACCGAGCTACCAGAGCAGCCTTGGCTACTCTGGCCGCGCGGTTCCCGATCTCGCTCTCAATGCCGACTGGTACAACACACCTCAGAACTTCTACTTTGGCGGATCGCTCCAGGGGAACGGCGGAACCAGCATCGTCGCTCCGGAACTCGCGGGCATCTTCGCGCAATTCAACGCATACCTGCTCACGCTGGGGAACAACTGCGCGAACGAAGGTGGTCCCTGCGCTCCCATGGGTGGCCTCGTGAACTCCATGGTCTACTACCTGGGAGAGAATCCGAGCTATCCGGCACACGCTCCCTTCTACGACGTTACTTCGGGCTGCAACAACAACGACGTGACGACGTACTACGGCCTTGGCTACTACTGCGCGGGAACCGGCTACGATGCAGTTACTGGTTGGGGATCGTTCAACGCCTTACAGCTCGCTTGGGGTATCAACACCTATCGTGCCGGCGACTTCGGCAAGCCAGTCGTATCCTTTAGCGGTCCTCTCTCTACTATTGGCGGCGATACATGGTTCAATACCGACCAGACCGTGAGCTGGACAGTCACTGACACCTCGGGCCTGAGCGGCTATTCACCCAATGGGGTAGCAGGATTCAGCCAAGCTTGGGACAGCTACTTCACAGATCCTAGCTCCGAGGCAACTCCGGGTAGTGGCAACTCCTTCTACAGTGGTCCGCAGTTCCCCAATGCAACTTCCGGCTACCTGCAGCTCTCCTGGGCTGGCCAAGGCTGCCACTATGCTACCGTCGATGCCTGGGACAACAGCGGCTTCTCCTCTGGCAACAACTACTACTACTATCTCTGCTACGACACGGTTGCTCCCAGTGTTGTTGTCTCCAACTCTCCGGCTCCGA
>CBJOJD010000267.1:0-7695 GCA_966443485.1 uncultured bacterium
GATGCCCGGCGCCAGCTCTACAAACGCGCCAAGGTCCTGCACCCGCGTCACAAGGCCCGTGACACGCTGGTTCAGCGGATAACGCTCGGTCGCGGTCTCCCACGGCTCCGGCTGCAGCTGCTTCAATCCCAGCGAGATCTTGCGCGTCTCGGCATCGATCTTCAGCACCTTCACGTCCAGCTTCTGCCCGGCCTGCAACACGTCTTCCGGCTTGCTGATGCGCGTCCAGGAGATGTCGCTCACATGCAGCAGGCCGTCGATGCCGCCCAGATCCAGGAAGGCCCCGTAGGGCATCAGCGTACGCACCGTGCCGCTCACCACATCGCCTTCCTTCAGCGCGGCGTAGCGACCCTCCGCGGCAACCTGCGCCTGCTCTTCCAGAACCACGCGCCGGTCGACGACCACGTCTTCATCGGCCACGTCGAGCTTGGTGATGCGGCAGGTGATCTGCTGCCCCACCAGCTGCTCCAACTCCGCGGCCTCGCGGGTGCCGCTGCGACTGGCAGGCATAAAGGCGCGCACGCCTACATCCACACTGGCGCCGCCCTTCACCACGGCCGTGACCGTGCCGACCACGGCAAGCTTCTGCTCGAAGGCCCGCTCCAGCGCCGACCAGTCCTTGGGCTGCGCGACCTTGAAGCGCGAAAGTGTGTAGTAGCCTTCTTCGTTGCGGCCCGAGATCGAGACCGGAAACACGTCCCCGCGCTTCACCGCGGAGGCATTGTTATCGAAGGCCGAGCGCGGCAGCACTCCCTCCATCTTGTAGCCCACATCCAGGAACACCTGGTCGTCGTTCAGCGACACCACGGTCCCCTGCAGCTGTCGCTCTCCGCTTTCCTGGCGGGGACGGGCGTGGCTCTTCTCGAACTCGGCCAGCAGATCGCCGAAGTTCTCCGCCGGCTCCGCGGCAATATCGGCAGGTGGTTCGGGGGGTGCGGGCGGGGTAGGCAGGTTGTCTGGAGTGTTTTCGTTGCTCATGATGGTTACCTGATTATTCTCCCATGACCGGGAGACGGATCTCCCGGCCATCTTGGCGCAGCCGCAAGGGCTTAACAATTCTCAATGCGCTTGCGCTTTACACGCCCTCGCCGCTGCGGCGAGAATGGCTGCGCCCATGACTTTCCCCATCTCCCGCCGCTCCTTCGTAAAGGCCTCCGCCGCCAGCGCAGCCATCGCCGCCCTCAGCCCCGCCCTGCGCGCAGAGGCCTTGAACACGCCCATCGGCCTGCAGCTCTACTCGGTGCGCCAGCTGCTGCCCAAGGACTTTGACGGCACCCTGCACCAGGTTCGCGCCGCTGGCTACCAAGTGGTGGAAGCGGCGGGCTACTACAACAAGCCGGCTGCCGAATGGCGGCGCGCCATGGATCAGGCCGGCCTGCGCTGCGTCAGCTCCCATCACCCGCTTGCCATGCTCAAGCCCCAACTCGACCAGCTCATCGAGTACGGCCACAACATCGGTCTGGAGTACATCATCTGCTCCTGGGCCGGCATGCATCGCGACCCCGCCCGCAAAGGCGAGTTGAACCTGGATGACTGGCGCTGGGTAGCGGACGAATTCAATAAGATCGGCGAGAAGGTCAAGGCTGCCGGCATGCAGTTCGGCTATCACAACCACACTCCGGAGTTCGGCACCGAGGGCGGTGTGCTTTTTATGGACGAGCTGCTACAGCGCACCGACCCCAAACTGGTGGCCTTCGAGATGGATTGCGGATGGGTCAGCGCCGCCGGGCACAACCCCGTGACCTTCCTGAAGCGCTCACCGGAGCGCTTTCCCCTGCTGCATGTCAAAGACATGACCAAGAATGCCGAGGGCAAGTGGCACTCCGTAGTCATGGGCCACGGCGTAGTGGACTATCGCCCCATCCTCAGCGCCGCCACCGCGCTGAAGTACTACTTCGTGGAGCAGGAAGAATTTGCCGGCGATCCCATGCAGGAACTCCGCGAAGACGCCGCCTACATGAAGAACTTCAAGGCGTGAAGCCGCCGCAGGACCTTGGAAAAACTGGACCCTGGGTGCCCCATCCTGGCCGCGCCTTTTGCGGCTAGGGTGGGATAGCATTCCCCTACCCTTCCCACCACACGCTCACCCGCCAACGCGCCAACGCGCCAACCCGCCAACGCGCCAACCCGCCAACGCGCCAACCCGCCAACGTGCAAAGCAGCTGTCCCCCGATCCCCCCGGCCGCTTTTTATGACCTTAGAAAAACTGGACCCTGGGTGCCCCATCCTAGCGACCTCTTTTGTCGCTAGGGTGGGATAGCACTCCCCTACCCCTCCCACCACCCGTCACCAGACTCCTATAGCCTGAAAGCATGGACATCTTCGACGAAAAGCGCGCCGAGCTGGAGCAGCACGAGTTCATGATGGGCCGGGAGCGCGGCCGGCTGGCGGTCGCCCTCGATCTGCTCACCGAATCCCTCATCATGGTGGGCCAACACGGCGTCTACTGCACCTCCAGCCGCAATCCATCCAAGCCGGCGCTCGACCTGCAAGCCGTGCTCGGCGGCATGGAAGGCGCCAAGGCACTCATCCAGTCCGTCATGGAAGAGCTGCGCGTGCAGCGCGAGGCTTCCCGCACCTAGCCGGCACCGAGCAAACACGACTCCCGCTCTGCTGGCAGAAATCTGCTTCAGCCTGGGCCGCAAGCGCATCCAAATTTCGTTGTCCAGATTGAACACATGCAACCACCCATGCCCTCCCCACCCAGCTCGCTCTTGTCGCGCCCAACAACCACCATCACGAGGGCCGCATGAGCTCGCGAATCTTAATTGTGGGCGCGGGCGTGGCCGGTCTCAGCGCCGCCATGAAGCTGGCCGAATCCGGTTGTGAAGTCACCCTGCTGGAAGCGAGCGAGCGCGTGGGCGGCCGGGTGCACACGGTGCGCACCGCGGGTGGATGCGTGGAACTTGGCGCGGAGTTTGTGCATGGCCGTCCTCCTGAGCTCATGCAACTGTTGGGCGAGCTTGAGCTGGACACCCTCGAGCTGGACGGCGCTGACCTCACCTACACGCCTGACCGTGGACTGCACGCGCAAGAAGAGGACCAGGATGCCGGCGAAGAAGGCCCATTCGCAATCCTGGAACAGCTTGTCTCCTGGGTGGACCGGCATCCCGAGCGCGATCTGAGCTTCGCCGACTACCTCAAGGAACAGCGGATCCCCTCAGCATCTGCGGCCTCCGCAACGCAATATGTGGAGGGCTTCAACGCCGCGGACGCCAATGCCATCTCCGTGCGCTCTCTTGTCCTGCAGCAGAAGGCGGAAGACTCGATCGGTGGCGATACCTTGTTGCACGTGCGTCAGGGCTACGACACTCTGCCCCAGCGCATGGCCGACCGCTTCGTCCGCGCAGGCGGCACCCTGAAGCTGCAATCGCAGGTGACCGGGCTGCGCTGGGAGCCTGGCCGCGTGACAGCAAGCGTCAGCGCAGGCGGAGAGTTCGAAGCCGAACGGGCCATCATCGCCCTGCCTCTGGGCGTGCTGCAAAACAACTCCGTGCGCTTCCAGCCGGAGCCCGGCGCCGTGCTGGCCGATGCGGCGCGGATGCGCATGGGCCAGGTCTGCCGCATGAGCCTCGTCTTTCAACGGCGCTGGTGGGCCGAGACGCCCCACCCCAAGCAGGCGCAGGCGCAACAGCTCTCCTTCCTCTTTGCGCGACCGCCGGAAGATGGCCGGCCGCACTTCTCCGTCTTCTGGACCGGCTACCCCGCCACCGATCCCATCCTCACCGCCTGGAGCGGCGGCCCCTCCTCCGACGCGTTCGCGAGCATCGACCAGCAGACGATCGCCCGAATCGCCTGCGCCGACCTCGCGCGTGCCTTCGAGCTGCGCCCCGAGGCGGTGCTTGAAGAGCTGGTCTCGCATCACCTGCACGACTGGCGGCGAGATTCCCTTGCCCTGGGAGCTTACTCGTGGGTTCCCGCCGGAGCAGTCGATGCCTCCGCGCGCATGACCCAGCCGGTCCAAAACACCCTCTTCTTTGCCGGCGAGCACACCGACACCACCGGCCATTGGGGAACCGTGCATGGTGCCTTGCGCAGTGGTCTTCGCGCAGCACAGCAGGTCCTGGAGACGCTCGCCTAGCCTCGTGCGCCCGTCTTCCTGACCGCGCACGAGCATGCATTTCTGCACGATGTGTGGGCAAAGCGGCAACTTGGGGTATCCTAAGGGAGCGCGCCCGTAGCTCAGCTGGATAGAGCGAATGCCTCCGGAGCATTAGGTCGGGAGTTCGAATCTCTCCGGGCGCACCATCTCCTCCCCACCATCATCTCCCCGCCTGTGGAAAATTCCTGTCAAGAGCAAATAGTTGTAAGTTGCTGATTCCAAACACTTCCATTTTGCCGATCAATTGCCCCTTTTGTGGCATGCTGTAGTTAATCACCCCAAGACTCCGGCGCCGCCCTCCCGAACCAGGGACGCACCTCAGTTGTCCTCGGGCTCCGCTCCTTGCTCGGTCTGAGATTCCGCTCTCTTCTGGGCGCTCCGCCGCCCGCCCCTCACAATCCACCAACACGCTCCATGGAGGAACGCCCACCATGGCTGACTTTCTCATCGCCTACAACTGGCTGATGGACAGCGAAGATCCCAGCCGGACCTTCGCACAAATCGCCGATAGCGCCCCCGCCGGCTGCACGGGACCCTGCTTCGCCATCGGCGGCATCAACTCCGGAGCCTGGCCGATGCAGTTTCAAGAGATCGCCGCAGCCTCCGCCAACCATCGCGAGCCACTCATCCAGCAGTTCTACCGGCGCCACTTCTGGAATGAGTGGTTCGCTCACCTCATCGACGACAACGTGGCCAAGCGCGTCTTCGACCTTGCCGTGAACGGCGGGCCCACCGCAGCCGTACTCTGCCTGCAAACGGCAATCAACCGGTTGCTCCACGGCGACTCCCCGCATCTCAACCAGGACGGTAGATGGGGGATAGCCACGCTCGCCGCAGTCAATACTGCACCTTCCGCCGCGCTCATCGCTGCGTTCCGCCGCGAGCGCGTAGCTCATTACCGGGCCATTGCGACTGCCAACCCGAGCCGCGCACCCTATCTGCACCAATGGCTTGCGCGCGCTCAGAGATAGCTCGATTGCCGCTCCAGTTCGAGCAGACGAGTCCTTTAGACTGAAAGCAGACGCGAGATTCACGCGCACCAAGATACCGATATGCATCCTCATCTTTCCTTCAATTCGCTCGAGATCCTCTGGACTCTCACCTTTGCCGCGCATCTGGTTTTGCTCATTGTGTTGATGGGCCGCGATCGCGTGGCACGCTTTCCGTGGTTTTCGGCGAACATCGCGCTGGTGGCATTACGCCTGCTCGCAAGCCGCTTGCTCTTCGGCAAACTCCCGCAGATGACTCTGGGCACCATCTTCGTAGTGATGGCCGACCTGGGCGCCTTCTTCGGCATCATGGTAGTGATCGAGCTGGGCCGGCGCGCCTTCGGCCAGGTACGACGTTCTACCTGGGTGATTGGCTCCCTCAGCTTAATGGCCGTGGGCGCCGTCGTGCTGTGGCTTTGGGGACCTTGGCCGTCGTGGAAGACGCTGACCGCCGGCTCTCTGATGTCGAATATGCAATTCCTGCAGCTGCTGGCACAAAAGGCCAGCCTGCTGGTGAACGTCGAGAACATCGCCCTCGGCCTGCTGGTTGTGCTCTTTGGCCGCCGCTACGGCGCAGGATGGCATAGCCACACCCAGCGTATTCTCATCGGCCTCTCGACCGCGTCCATCTCGCAGCTCGGAATCCAGGCCATTTGGGAGGCAATCGCCCGCAAAGCCTCTCCGCACAGCATGGCCGAGTATCAGCACGTGCTCGATATTCGCGATCGCATGTTCAACACCAACAACGCCGTCTATATCGCGGTGCTGATCTGGTGGATCATCTGTCTGTGGATCGACGAGCCGGGCGCACGGTCCACCACCATCGCTGCGGAAACCGCGCCAGTCGAGCATCAGCCGGACGCGTCCACTTCCGAAGAACTCCACGAGACCGATCCTGCGTCGGATCACGACGTCCTGTAGGCGCACAGCCTCCGTCCACACCTGCAGTCCCACCAAAACAGAAGAGCCTGTCGCCAACGCGGCAGGCTCTTTGCTTTGCCTCTGTCTCCTCTATTTCTGCGCGGTGAGAACCGCCTTGGAACTCGGCACCGCCGGATTCACCTGGGCGTCGAGGTAGTCGGTCAAATCCTCCACATCCTGCTTCGAACCCACCATGGGCGGCATGAAGCGGTGGTACGGCAGATCCGGTTTGTACTCATGCAGCATGATCACAAAGTTGTGTATCCCCGCGCGATCGCGCCCGGCAATCAGCCTGCGCATCGAACGATAGCCTTCCATGGTGTGGCAAGACCCGCATTGTCCGCGGAAGATCGCCTCGCCGCGGGAATAGCTCGATGGCGCGACGCCGCCTCCATTCCACGTCCACAGCGTGTGGGCCAGATAACCCTCGCTGTTCATTCGGTTCACCGAGGTCACGCGCACGCCGTTCGAGTACATCCAGCGGCCGATCACGTAGGGTTTACGCAGCATCTCGCGCGCGTATTCTCCCGATCCGGTCGCGATCAGGCCCAGCAGCAACACGCTCAATGCATGCGACAGATTGAAATCCACGGGGTTGCGATAGGCCAGGTAGTAGGCCACCCCCACAATCGTTGCCGAGGTGATGATGATGATCAAAGCGATCCGCGTGACCACCGAGAACGTGCCGCCGGCAATCGTGTCGATACCCAGCGTCAACAACGTCCGCTGCGTCTGCGGCACCATGAACAAGTACCACATCAGCAGAAACGGCGTAACCACAAACGAAGGCACCAGCCACTTCACGCTCCACTGCACCAGGCTGGTCTTGAGTGCCGGCTGCCGATCGCCATCGATCCGGCTTGAAGTAATGAGCGCCCAGATCCCCGCCAGCGATGTACACACGCCACAGCGCAGAAAGAGGCTGGGCCAATACGTTGGGTTGAAGAAGGCATTCCAGAACTTGCTGGCCTCTTGCCCGCTCCCCGCCACCGCAATCCAAGTGTCTCCCGGCGTCAGCATGAACGTGAGAATGCCGTTGATGATCACCAGGGTGGCCACGGACGCAATCGCATACACCCAACCCACGGTGAGGTGCAGCTTGGGATCCACCCGGTTCCACGTGTAGTAGTACACCGCAATCGTGGTCAGCTCGATCATGAAGAAGACCCACTCCATGGCCCAGCCGAAGACGAAGTTATGAATCAGCGTACTGGTGGCCTCGGGATGCGTAAGTCCAATGGCAAACCAGATACCCACGCCCGACACAGTGCCGAACACGCCGGTAAGGATGAGGAAGAACTTGGAGTGGCTGACCAACTGCTTCAACCACGCGGCTGCGATCTCGCGATCGGCCATGCGCATCGCCTTGCGCTCCGCCATGGGCAGATACAAGCCACCGCCCACCGCGAACTGCGAAATCATCACATGGAAGATGGCGATCAAGCCGATCACCCAACCCGACCCCAAATGCGGTATGTCCCAGAATGGATAGTTCATTTCAACTCCAGCGCCTGATCAGTGAAGAAGTAAAAAGTGAAAGAGTGAAAGAGTGAAAAAGTGAAAAGGTGAAAAAGTGAAAAAGTGAAAAGGTGAAAAAGTGAAGCGACGAAGCGAAAAACCCTCACAGTTGCACATGCAAGAATTGCTTAGCGGCAGACCTGGTTCGACTTGAGGCTTGCGAGC
>CBJOJD010000268.1:0-7686 GCA_966443485.1 uncultured bacterium
GAACGCCCAGGACAACAGCAGCATGGCGGAGTCGGGCGTATACAACTACCCCACCTGGGCCGGCAGTTCGACGGGGAACCTGTACGCGGATATCTTGATGGGAGTCATCAACGCCAACTATTCAGAACAGGCCTTTCCACCAACCTACCCCAGTGTAATGACCGTTAACTCATTCTATGTGACAGATCACTGGAAGCTAAACCGTCGCATCACGGTTGACTACGGCAGCCGTTTCGATCATTACGGGCCTTCCCAACCTGTCGATCCTTATGGAAACGCGGTATGGCTCCCCAAGCAATATCAAAACGGAGTCGCGAACTCCGGTGTTTCCTGGCACAGCCTGAACCCCAGCATATCGAAGGCGGGCCTGTCCGTTGACCTCCTGAAGTTCGCACCCCGTTTCGGCGCGTCCATCGACGTCTATGGAAACGGCAAGACGGTGGTTCGCGGCGGTTGGGGAATCTATCAACAGGAGAACTCCGTTCTCATACAAAGCGGGCCCGCAGGAGTGCCGGAAGGCGGTGTGAGCTGGAACTGCGGCTACGGATCCCCTGACTGCTTGGTCTGGGAACAGATCGACAATCACATTCCCAATGCCAGCGGCGGGTGCACTGCAAACTCCAATTGCGCGCCGACCGTTACCGGAGCGAGTTTTGCCGCTCACCCGCAACTGAACAGCACCCAATCCTTTAACGTCGTCGACACCAGCAATAAGGACAATCCTGAGACCATCACCTATAGCTTCAACGTGGACCAGATTCTTCCTAAGAAGTTCATGTTCGAGCTATCGTACGTGGGGAATCACTCCAACTACCTTCAAAACAACATCAACCTGAACTCTGTGCCCCTTGGAGCGATGTCCGATGTTTCGGCCCTGCAGTCCAAGTGCCCGTCGCAATTTACGGCTACAAACCCCACGCCCAGCCAGCTTGCTACGGAAGTCACTAACGCTCAAGGCAATTCATCGTGTCAGCAGCAGTTCCGGCCTTACCCCAACTATCAGACCGTAAATGCCCAGGAGAGCTCACAAAAGTCGCAGTACGATGCCTTGCAGGTCAGTTTGCAGCGATCGGCAGGCTGGGCGACGGTTTCGTTGAACTATGCGTTCGCCAAGAATATGTTCAACCCCAACCAATCCGGTGCATTCAAGGATTACGGTGTCAAGGAATACTGGACGGTCAATAACATCGACCGTGGCCACGTATTCAATGCCGCCTATTACTTCACGGTCCCGAGGTCGGGAAGTTCGAACCGGCTGGTGCGCGGTTTGACCAATGGGTGGGAGATATCGGGAATCACCCAGGTCCAATCCGGCCCGCAGCTGAGTGCCAACAGTAACTACGAATTCAATCTCGGTGGGGGAGCCAGTGGTGCTGCGCTGGTGGGTTCACCGGACGTCAGTGTGTACCCCGTCCTCACCTGCGATCCCAGGCATGGCTTGCACTCCCACCAGTATGCCAACCCCGACTGTTTTGCGCTCCCTAGTGGCGCAAATGCCGGAGATGGCCGGATGCCCTATATGGCTGGACCGATGTTCTGGAACAGCGACGCAACACTGCTCAAGAGGTTCAACTTCAAAGAGAAGCAAAACCTGGAAGTCCGCTTCTCTGGGTTCAACTTCCTCAACCATCCCCTGCAGTCGTTCAACACCGGCGACAACAACTTGCACCTGAACTTCGACTCAACCGGCAAGCTGACCAATGGCAACGGCACCAGCAAGGCCACTTGTCCGGGACCGCTCTGCCAAGACTTCGGGTACGCGGACGTTACGTTCGGCCACCGCGAACTCGAGTTCGGCGCCAAATACTCCTTCTAACCCTGAACTCTGGGGTGGCCTTACGGTCACCCCAGAGTTAAACTAGCTTGATCTCCGGTGTTTGCTTTGCTTCCAGGCCTTCTGTTCTCTTTGTCGTTGGCAGTTTCCTCGACGACTCCTTCGCACTTTGAGGTAGTCGCGCAACAGGCGGAAGCTGCCCGCACGCAAAATCGTGTTCTCGATGCGATCCGGCTCTACCAAGACGGCACGCGCCTGCAGCCATCCTGGGCAGACGGTTGGTGGTACCTTGGCAGCCTTTACTACGACCAGGATCGATTTTCCGAAGCGGCGCCTGCTTTCGAACATCTCCTCTCGAATCCCAAGTACCGGGGTTCCGCGCATGCATTCCTTGGATTGTGCGAATATGAAACCGGCCGTTACGACGATGCCCTGGAGCAGTTTCGGGCGTGGGCCGGAGCGGGCTGGACGGGGACAACCGAGCTGCGCGACGTGGGCTACTATCACTTTGCTCTGCTGCTGACGCGCAACGGAGAGTTCCTCAGGTCACTCGCACTAATCAGTTGGCTTGTGCCCCGTTTAGGCGACAATCCGGAGATCGCCGAGGCCATGGGAATAGCCTCTCTCCGCATGACCTATCTGCCAGAGAATTATCCACCTGAATTGCGCGAGCGGATATGGCTAGCGGGCAAAGCGGCGTTAGATGCGCAAAAGAACCCTGCCCAGTTCGAACGCGCGGACGAGTTTGCCGCTCGGTTGGAGGAGCGCTACCCTCATGAACCCCAGGTTCATGCCTTTCGGGCTATGCTCTACGGATTCGAAAAGAAGCCGACGGAAGCCCAGGGTGAGTACCGCGAAGAGCTGAAAATCTCTCCGAATGATCTCCCTGCTCTCATCTCGCTGGTTACGATCGATCTGCAACAAGGCAACACCGTGGAAGGTACTGCTTTAGCGCGGAAGGCCATCTCCATCGAGCCAGCCAATGCCGAGGCACATCATCTCCTCGGGCGCATGCTTTTTGCCGATGGGAACCTCGCCGCCGCAGCAACAGAATTGGAGACTGCCAAGCGGCTTGCCCCACATAATCCGTCCGTGCGATTTCACTTGGCGATGGTCTACGGCAGACTGGGCCGAACTGAAGCGGCGAAGGCTGAGTCCGCGGCCTTCCTTAAGTTGAAGAAGCAGGCCGATACAGCCTCCCACGGGAACTTGCCGCCTTCGGTAACTCAGGAGGCGAAGCAGTGATGCGCAAAGCCATCGTCGCTATTTCCCTGTGTCTTCTTGCGCCGGCCTCGGTGGTTTGCGCCCAGCACACGGCTGCTCCCACCAGACAGAGTTTCGATCAACTGATGCAGGCCGCCGGGCAGGCCCGCGATGAAAACCGCGACAACGACGCCATCCAGTTGTATCGGCGAGCCCTGTCCGAACAGCCGGAGTCGGAACAGGCTCTCTGGTATCTCAGCACGACCCTGTTTGAAAAGGAGCAGTACGCAGAGGCGCGCGATGCGCTCCGGCAATTCATGACCATTCGCAGCGACGCATCACCGGGCTGGGCGCTTTTGGGAGTATGCGAATTCAATCTGAAAGAGTACCCCCGCGCGCTTGAGCACTTGCAGCGCGCCAGATCCGCCGGCATAGGAGATCGCAAGGATCTGGCGCAGCTCGTGCTCTTTGATCTGGCCGCGCTGCTCACCCGTTTCGAACGCTATGATGAGAGCCTGCAAGTCCTGGCTTCCGCAGATCCCGATCCCTCGCAAATCGAGGTAGCTGGCCTGGCCGGATTGAGACTGCCATTCCTACCTAACGAAATACCGCAGGACCATCGCGAGCTCGTCCATCTCGCCGGCAGAGCGGTGCTGGCCGTGCAATCTGAAAACGATCAAGAAGCCGATTCAGTCTTCGCACAGCTCGTTGCAGCCTATCCCAATGAGCCCGGAGTTCATTTCCTTTATGGCGCCCATCTGGCACGCCAACATCCGGATCAAGCCATACCGGAGTTCGAACGCGAGCTGCAGATTTCTCCCTTCCACGTGCTCGCAAGAGTGCGGATTGCCGAACAACTGATTGCCACGCAACAATTCGACCGCGCTTTGCAGCTTGCTCGACAAGCCATTGAGTTGGATCCGGAGCGTGCTTCGGCGCACGCCTTCGCGGGCGAGGCGCTGATTGGAAAAGGCGACAAAGCTGCTGGAATCAAAGAACTGGAAACCGCCCGAGCGACTGAACCCTCGGTGAGCCGAATCCATTGGGACCTTATGCGAGCTTATGCCGCGGTGGGGAGAAGAGATGATGCGGAACGTGAAAAGCAGGAGATGCAGAAGCTCCTTCAAAACCGGACGCCGAGCTCGTCGCAGGGACTCGGGGATGCTTCCACCGATTCCCTCCCACCCCAATGAACAACGATCCGAAATCGATGGGGAACTCCGAAAGAAACACATTGCTCCGTAGATTTCCATGCCGGCTTGCACAGAAGAGGATGGCTCTATTTGCCCTGGTAGCCACCCTCCTTATCGGTGAGGGATCGGTATGCCAGGAGCCGGCTGCTGGTTCCATTCATTTCTCCTCCGCTTCTATCGCATTTTCCCTCGATAGCAGCGAGACCCCGCAAAGACACGCTCCGGAGACCATGGCGGGAGGCGTAGCGGTATTTGACTACGATCGCGATGGAAGACCAGATATCTTCTTCACGAACGGCGCAGACATTCACACCTTGGAAAAATATTCCTCGAAATACTGGAACCGACTCTTTCACAATAACGGCGACGGCACATTCACCGACGTAACGGAGAAAGCAGGTCTCAGGGGAACCGGCTTTGATGTGGGCGTAGCTGTAGGCGACTACGATAACGATGGCTACGATGACATATTTGTAGCCGGTGTCTATCACAACACGCTTTACCACAACAATCGCAACGGCACCTTTACTGATGTGACGGCGAAGACGGGTTTGGCAGCTGCCACCGACAAGCAGTTCGGACGACTCTGGTCCGTAGGTGCCGCTTGGGTTGACATCAACAATGACGGCCTGCTCGATCTTTTCGTGGTCAACTACGTTTCTTGGGATGGAGCCAGGGAACCGGATTGCAAATACAATGGCAAAGCCGAGTATTGCCACCCCAAGTTTTACAACGAAACACCCAGCCAGCTTTTTCTAAACAACGGCCATGGGAAGTTCACTGATGTTTCAGAAGAGTCAGGCATCCGGGCACATCTCGGCAAGGGCATGTCTGCCGCCATCGCGGATTACGACGGCGATGGCCTTCCCGACATCTTTGTTACGAACGATAAGCTCTTCAATTTTCTCTACCACAACAAAGGTCACAACCACTTTGACGAAGTTGCATTTGAGGCCGGCGTCGCATTGCCGGAGCACGGCAACCTGATCTCCGGGATGGGCTGCGACTTCAGAGATTTAAATAATGACGGACGTCCGGATATTGCGCTTGCTGCGCTGCGGGCTGAGACCTTCCCTGTCTATCGAGACCTGAATGGGAAGTCTTTCGAAGAGGTCACGACAAGCAGCAAAATGGCCATGCTAAGTAACCCCATGTCCGGCTTTAGCGTGAACATCGCGGATTTCGACAACGACGGCTGGAAGGATATCTTTGTAAGCCGCGGCGACGTAGCTTCTCCGAATATGGAGGATCGAATACCGGTTGCCCAGCCGAATACGGTGTTTCGCAACCTGCAAGGAACATGGGCCGCACTCACAGAAGAAGCTGGATTTGGTGCGCAGCCTCCACGCCGGCACCGCGGAGCGGCGGTCGCAGATTTCAACGGCGATGGCAAGCTCGACATTGTAGTTACCGCGCTAAGCAGCCCGGCTGAGATATGGATGAATGATACCCACGCGAACAATCATTGGCTCGAACTGGCCCTCGAAGGAACCCGAAGCAATCGCGATGGAATCGGCGCTCGCATCAAGGTCAGTGCGGGTGGCAAGGTCCAGTTCAACCACATGACTACCGCAAGTGGCTATGCCTCATCTAGTGCGGTGCCAGTTCACTTTGGTCTCGGGAATGCGGCCCTTGCAGAGCAAATTGAGATTACCTGGCCCTCTGGAGTAGCGCAGACCCTCACGAATGTAGCAGCCGATAGACTACTGCATGTGAAGGAGCCTCGCTGATGCCTTCATGCTCCACCGGGCGCATTTGCAGCCTGAAGTATTTGTGCCTCGGCGTGGCCTGGGTAATCCTCCTCGCGTCCTTCTCGGCCTCCGCGCAGCCAAACAACTCACAGACCCCTAACGTACAGTTCACAAACATAACTCAGAAGGCTGGCATCAAATTCGTTCACTACCGAGGAAATAAAGGGATCGCAATCAATCGGGAGATCTTCGGTCCCGGCGTATGCGTCTCTGACTTTGACGACGATGGCTTTCAGGACATCTATTTCGTCAATGGTCGCGACCTCTACAACCGCGGCGTGAACGTGCGCAACGCACTGTACCGGAACAACGGCGACGGAACGTTTACCGACGTGACAGAGAAGGCAGGAGTACCCGGGACTGGGTACGGGATGGGCTGTGTCTGGGGCGATTACGACAACGACGGATATCCCGATCTCTTTGTCTCACAATACGGCAGCAATGCGCTCTACCATAACAACGGCGATGGCACGTTCACAGACGTAACTGCAAAGGCCAAGGTAGAAGGCCTGGACTTCGGCAGCCTTTTTCATAGCGGCGCCGTTTTCTTCGATTATGATCGCGACGGTCGCCTCGATCTGTTCGTTGCCGGCTACGTCAACCTCGAAGGCGGCCCCCGCTACTGCCCTTTGATGTCCGAGCAGTCGAGTTGCCCCCCCTCTGCATACAAGGGCAGCGCCAGCATTCTCTATCACAATAACGGCGACGGAACCTTTACGAATGTGACCCAGGCAGCGGGTGTGTACACACCTGAAGGCAAGGGGTTGGCGGTGGGTGTGGGCGATTATGACAACGATGGCTGGCCTGACTTGTTTGTCGCCAATGATGGAATCGTCGCCTACCTGTTTCACAATGACCGCAATGGCAAGTTCACCGAGGTAGGGCTCATGGCCGGAATGGCAGTCACATCGCGCGGCGACACCATGGCCGCCATGTGCATCTCCCTAGGCGACTACGACAATGACGGTTGGCTCGATCTGTTCATATCCGACTACCAGAAGTCTTCTGACCATGTTTGGCACAATGACCACGGAACCTTCTGGGAGGTGAGTTATCCGGCAGGCGTCCAACGTCCTACCCATGATGTGCTGAGCTTCGGCGGCGGCTTCTTCGATTACGACAACGACGGCTGGCTCGATCTCTTCATCGCGAACGGTCATGTCTACCCGGAGATCGAAGATGTCGATCCGCATACCCGCTTCAAACAGCTCAATTCCCTTCTCCACAATCAAGGGAACGGCAAGTTTACTGAAGTTGGCAGTTTGGCTGGAGAGGGTTTCACCACGCCCTACGTTGGCCGGGGAGTGGCGTTCGCTGATTTTGACAACGATGGTTTCGTCGATCTGGTGGTAGGCAACAATGGTGATCCGCCGTTGCTCTTGCACAACGGCGGCAACAACGGCAATCATTTCGCGAATTTCAAACTACTCGGGACCAAGAGTAACCGTGATGCCATGGGTGCTCGCGTACGCATTACGGCGGGCGGGGTCTCGCAGATTCGCGAAATCTCTGGCGGAGGAAGCTACATCTCGCAGAGCGATTTGCGCGCGAACTTCGGATTGGGTAAGACCAATCGTATCGATGAACTGGAGATTAGCTGGCCTAGCGGTGTCACGCAAACCTTCCACAACGTGGAAGGAGATAAGTTTTATTTAGTCGAAGAAGGAAATGACATTCTGGGCCTCCAAGCAGCACGTCGGCAAACGTCCCACATGCCCTGACGCATGCCGTCTGCTGCGCTGGTGTCCCTCTCAGAATTTAAGCG
>CBJOJD010000269.1:0-7679 GCA_966443485.1 uncultured bacterium
CGCTGCGAAGTTCTGGGCCAAGCCGCTGATTCTGTGTAGTTTGCTTGCAGTCCCGTTGACCAGCCGCGGAGCCACCTGTACAACCCAATCCGCCATGTCTGGCCCGGAGCGCGATGCCCTTGCTGCCGCGGGACAGAGGTTCTCGGCAGCCGTCCTTCAACAGGATTCCAGCACACTTCAGTCTGCCCTCCTCCCTCTCGTAGCTCCGCAGTGGGATTCCATTCGCGAAGTCGTTGAGCAGAATGCCCCCGTCCTGAAAGGTGGGCAGGTTCAGCTCCGTAGCCTGTATCTGTTGGACGCCTCCTCCCTGACCTCACCCGCTGACACGCAATTCTTCTGTTCCAACGCAAGCGCATCCTTGACCATCACCATCACAATGCGTTCCCTTCCTCCCGGAAAGTACGCAGTTGTGCTGGCCGATGCAGTCGGATCGGCGATGTCAGGACAGATCGGCTTCATACTCGCCTGGGATGCCAACACTTGGAAGATCGGTGGCGTGTTCATCCGCCCCGGCAGCTTTGACGGCCACGACGGCGTCTTCTACTGGCAGCGCGCTCGGGAACTGAGCAAGTCGGACGACACTTGGGCTGCCTATTACATCTATGATGTCGCCCGGTACCTACTGCTGCCTGTCGACTTCATCTCCTCCCCTAATCTAGAGAAGCTCGACCAGGAGCAGGTGCAGCTCAAGAACTCGCCAGCACAGGGCTTCCCTTACACGGTCAGCGCCGGGGATAGAACCTGGAAGATCGACAATATTCACTTCGATCCTTCGCTGCGTCAACCCGACCTGGGCGTCACCTACGAGTCAGCTGGAGTCACTGACCCTGCGGCACTGCGCACCGAAGCGGTAGCAGTCTTAGGCGCTCTGCTCAAATCCAAACCCGCTCTGCGCCAAAGCTTCCACGGCCTGTGGGCTTACGCCTCCAACAATGGCAAAACGACGCCGGTGATGGAACTGCCGATGAATCAGATCCCCTAACCGAAACCCGCCGAATGCACCGCAGACCAGAAATCTGGACTTGAAATTCGTGATCCGGGCCAACGAGCCTGGTGCCGGACCGGGGCGCGAAAAAGATCCCGAGCGTTCCGCGCCAGATGGCTGCCGCCTTGCAGCGGGCAGACTGCCAGACCGAATCGACATACTCACTCTCCAGGAGCTTTCTTTGTCCGACCTCATCGATTTGCGATCCGACACCGTCACTCGGCCAACGCCGGAGATGCGCACCGCCATGGCCGCCGCAGAAGTGGGCGATGACGTCTACGGCGAAGATCCGACCGTGAACCTGCTTGAAAAGCGCGCCGCTGAAATCTTCGGCCGCGAAGCTGCGCTGTTTGTGCCGACCGGCACCATGGGCAACCAGATAGCGATTCGTCTGCACACTCAGCCCGGACAAGAAGTGATCTGCGAATCCCGCTCGCACATCTTGGACTGGGAGATGGCCACCACCGCAGTCTTCTCCGGATGTCTGATCCGCGCGGTGCCCACCGAGACTGGCACGCTCACCTGGCAGGACATTGAGCCGGTCATCTTCGGCCGCGGATCCTTCCGCGCCGCCACCGGCCTCATCGAAATCGAAAACACCGCCAACCTTGCCGGCGGACGTTGTACCTCGCTTGCCGTCACTGAGGAGATCTGCGCAAACGCCAAGGAGCGCAAGCTCCCCACTCACCTGGACGGAGCACGTATCTTCAACGCCGCCGCCGCGCTTGGTGTGGACGTGAAGACCCTCACCCGCGGGTTCGACACCATCATGTTCTGCCTGTCAAAAGGCCTTTGTGCTCCGGTTGGCTCGATGCTGGTTGGCTCGGCTGACTTAATGGAGCGGGCTCGCCTCTTCCGCAAGGCTCTCGGCGGCGGAATGCGCCAGGCAGGCGTGCTCACTGCGGCAGGCCTCATTGCACTCGAAAAGATGCCTCAGCGCCTTCACGAAGATCATGCCAACGCCAAGCTGCTCGCCGAAGCACTTTCCACCATGGAAGGTGTACACATCGACCCTGAGGCCGTAGAGACCAACATCGTGATCTTCCGCCTCGACGGCACCTTGACGGCCACTGAACTCGTCACCCGTTTGAAGAAACGCGGCATTCTCGCGAACGCCGTTGGTCCAAACACCATCCGGCTCGTTACTCATCACGACGTGAGCCGAGGCGATTGCATCGTGGCTGCCCAGGTCATGAGCGAGGAGATCGAAGCTGCGGCCGGAATGCCAATCTGACCGACGTTCTTCATTTCACTGCGCAATGAGCTTGTACTGCGAAGGCTGGGGCGGGGGAATGTAGACCAGCCCCAACCGAGTGATGATCTCTGCCGGCACCTCTTCGAAGTACAGCTCAGCAGTGCGCGCTCGAATGTCATTGAAGATTCGCAGGACAACCGCGCTAACCAGGGCACAGCCGACCAACAGGGCAAACTTTGGTCCGTTCTGTAGCGCCGAGTATTCGTACATAGCCAGCAACCCTGCCAAGACGAAGAGCACAAAGGTGAAGCCCCAAAAGATCACCTGGATATTGGTCTTCCCTGGCAGGTACGAGCAGGTAAACGGGACCTTGTCGAAGTTCATCAAGCCGAGCTCGACCAACACCAGTCCGATCGCCATCAGAAATGCAAGGTGTTCGGCCGCATGCTGCCAAGGTTCAAGATGCAGCGACAAGATCGCTGAGATCGTCCAGATCGGCACTACCCCAAAGAGCGTCAAGCAGCGCCGGGTGGATCCGATGTACGCACTCGTCGGCCGCAGCTGCGTGATGCGCAAAATCCAGTTCGCGCGCAACGCAATCGGCAGTGAAAAGACCCCGCGCAATCCCAGCACCCCGAAGCCGACCATCAGGAACGTCGACACAAGGAAGTTAACGGAAATTGGCTGCGGTGGGCCTATCAGCTCGCTGCGCGCCCACGAAAGAGTAATCGCGAACACCACCGACCAGTAAAACGCCAGCGCCAACCGATGCTGACGACTCCGCACGATCGAGCGGAAGCAGAACAGCACAATGGCCGAATGCAAAGAACTGCCCCATCTGGGGCGCCAATGCCATCCCCCAGCACTAGGCACTAGGTCCGGTTCTTCTACTGTCTTCTTCATTGTGCGCAGATAGCACAGCAAGAGTGACGTTCCGGCTCCTAGCACAACTGTTACGACGGCCAGCCAAGCTCGCGCAGCCAGCCAATCGAGATCCGACGGCAGCGTCCCGTTCAACTGATTGAGCATGGCCACGAACCAGAACGCGGGCGAGAGCTGAATCAGGTGCTGATTCGCTGGCTCCAGAAAGGATTGTGGATTGGGCAGCGTGGGCTGCAAAAATCGTGCCCCGAGGAACACGCCGAAGGCCACAAGCTGCAATAGAGCCGAAATCTGCAAAAAGGCGCGCCTGGGCAGAAGCATAACCGCAAAACCCTGGATCGTCAGGACCGCTCCGTAGAGAAATACGGCCGCAGCAATAAAGGTCCACCAGGATGCACCGAAATATCGCAGGGCTCCGAGGAGTCCTCCCTGATTTCCCCCTAGAACCAGCGACTCCCCCAAACTTGATGCGAAGTTCAGAGCAAGTACCGCCATTCCAAGCAAAGACCCTGACGCTGAGAGCTTGGCCAGTAAGATCACACGCGCCGAGAGCGGCAAAGTTCCAAGCACCATGACGTCCCGTCGATCCGGAAAAGTCGTATCCCAGGTCAGCACTGAGCTGAGTCCCACAACCAGCAGAATGTCCGAGATCCGGGCCTGCTCTAGGCCCCAATACTGAGATGGCGCCGGAGGAAACCACACAACTCCAAGTCCGTGGAGGAGGCTGAACATCATCAGCACCCCAGCAAACTGACCCAGGAATTTTGGGATGTCTGCTTCGATCGACAGCGCCTCCAGATCGATCACCCGGAGTAGAAACTGACGGTGCAAAACGCGAAACTGAGCGGGCAGCCGCTCCCACAGCTGGTCCAACAGCTTACGCATCGATCAGCTCCGCAATCTGCCGCGCCATGCTTTCTGGATCGTGATCCACCGCAAGCTGTGAAAAGATCGCTTCCAGCGATTGCAGCTCCATCAATGAGCGAAGCCTGGCAATCGAATCGTCCGCGACCACTTTGCCCTTGTGCAGAATCACTACCCGGTCGCTGATCCGTTCCACCGTGTCCAGCTCATGAGAACTGAACATCACCACCTTGCCACGTCGCGCCAACTCCTGAATCAAGCTGCGCAACACCAAAGCGGATCCCACATCCAGCCCTGAAAAGGGCTCATCCAGCAGGATCAGATCCGGGTTGTGCAGCAAGGCCGCGGCGATCAGCACCTTCTGGCGCATCCCTTTCGAATAGCCCGAGATAGCCGCGTGGCGGTCGTCATAGAGCGACAGGGCTCCAAGCAGTGCCTCAATCCTGTGTGAGCTCTGTGCTGCCGGCAGATCCCGCAACTGAGCTACCATCGTCAGGTACTCCACTCCTGAAAGATGGTTGTAGAGGTACGGTTCTTCGGGCACATATCCCATCCGCCGCTTATAGGCGATCAGATCGTTATCGATTGGTTGGCCATCGAAGAGAATAGCGCCTGCCGTGCGCTCAATCAGACCCGTGATCATCTTGATCGTCGTCGACTTCCCTGAGCCGTTCGGGCCCAGATAGCCGGTTACTTCTCCGGGGCACGCCCGAAAACTCACGCTATCAACGGCCGGAATACCTGCATAGTGCTTCGACACTTGGCGAAGTTCGAGCATGTTCGTGCTCCTCTCAGTGGTAGACGAAACCGGTCCCCGCACTCCAGGGGATTCGCTTTGGCTTACCCTATGTAGCATTCGGTACAGGGATTGTCAAGAAGCATACTACATAGGTAAACTGCGCCCGAGAGTTCGCAATGCCCCCAGAAAGTAAGCTGTCCCATACCGCCGCCATGATCCTCCAGGCTATTGACGCCGGATTCGTCTATGGATTCAGCATCATGGAGATGACCGGCCTGCCTAGCGGGACCGTCTATCCAGCCCTCCGCCGTCTCGAACGCGACGAGTTGATCCGCTCCTCCTGGGAACGCCAATCGATCGCCGATGCCGAGCAGCGTCCGCCGCGCAAATACTACAAGCTGACAGCTGACGGTAAGTCCACCCTGGAAGCGTCCCGCAAACGCTATCCCTTGCTCGAACGCCTCATTCCCTCCGCGGAGGCCAAGCGGGTATGAAACAAACACTCGTTCCCTGCCTCGATCTCAGCTATCGAGCGCTCATCTGGACCGCATCCCTGGCTGTACCCCAGAACGCGCGCGCCGAGTGGCGGCAGGAATGGGTGGCTGAGCTCTGGCATGCACGGCAAAGCTACACGTCCGAGGACTGCTCGTGGAGCTCAGAACGCAGGGTTCTGGCTTTCGTCCGCGGCTCTATTCCCGATGCGCTCAGCCTGTTCTCGCCAAAGCTACCGCCCATCACCGCTCGACCGCTCCACGCCTCAGCCTGGACCGTCCTGCTGTGCCTCGGGATCATCCTGATAGGCAGCTTTTCTCAAGCGCTTTTATCGCGCAATGTAGTCGCTGAACGCCGATCGGAGCGCTATAAGCTCAATCCGAAGCTCGTCTTTATTCAGGACGCTCATACCGTGGGCTCTCTGGCTGCCACCATCCCCGTGCAGCGATATCGCACCTGGAAGAGCATGCGGCAGCGATACTTCGATGATCTGGCCTTCTATCGCATCGAAGACTCATCGATTCCCACGTATCTTGGCTCTTCCACCCGGATTCGTGTGGCTGTGGCGAGCACAAACCTCTTTTCACTGCTCGGCCTGCACTATCGACAGAGCGATTCCTTCTTGCCTAGCGCAAAATCTCCGCTATTGGTGCTGAGTCACGATGCTTGGGAACGTGGGTTCAAGCGCGATCCGGGGCTGATCGGCAAATCCATCCGCATCGGCAACGTAGAAGCGCAGGTCGTCGGTATCGCCGAGGATGGAATTTGGAGATTGCCGGGGAATCCAGCGGCCTGGCTGCTTTTACCAGATCGTCTATTTCGCTCCAGCGCGCCTGGTTACGTTGTCGCCCATATGACCAGCTCCGGGTGGTCGCAGCTCTGGAATGGCCGTGTCCCCATTTTGGACCGCAACGAAGATGATTCAGACAACCAGCTGTGGGGCATCGCCATAGAGGATCGCTCGCTTGGCCCTTGGCCGGTCTTCATTACCGCACTGATTCTGGCCTTCGTGGCACTCCCCGCGGTGACATCGGTCGTCATCGCGGATTACGATTACAGCCGCCAGCATCCCAACGGACGCCAGAATTTGATGCGTCACGCATATCTGGCCGCAAAGATCCTGATGATCCTGCTCATAGCCTATTTCGGATCTCTGGATCTGGCCTACAGCGAAACAATTCAGTTCTCGCCCGCAGCCGCGACCGTCCAGTTCCTTTCAACTTTCTTCCTGTGTTTGTTCGGAACCAGCTGGGCCATCCTCGATCAGCGCCGCCGCTGCCCTGTTTGCCTGCGTTGCGTCACGCATCCTGCCCGGGTCGGCATCGCTTCCAGGACATTTCTCGCGTGGAACGGAACCGAGCTCATGTGCGAGGCAGGGCATTCCCTGCTTCATGTTCCTGCTCTTCCAACAAGCTGGTTCCATGAACCGCGGTGGGTATATCTCGACCCGTCGTGGAGCTTCCTCTTCGCTCCGTAAGCTCAGCTTTCGTTCAACAGCAGATCTGCGTAGACGAAGCCGTCGCGATCGACCACCTCGCCCGCCTGCAAATCTAGAGGCCTGTCAAACATCGGTCCATCGTAGACGCAGGAATGGAATTCTCCGCGTTCACCGCATGGGTCCACCGCTGCCGGCAGGTCGCCCAGCAGCTCATCGCTGAACTCTCGTCCCGCAAACGATGACGAGAGTTGGCGTGAGTCGACACAAACCAGCTTGGCGCGCAGACCGCCTGCCAACATCTCTCGAGCGAGTCTGTCCGTCGGGACATCCCACAAAGGAAAGATCGGCTCCAGGCCCGTGGGTTCCAGCTGCCGTTCTCGATAGGCTCGCACATCGCTCAGGAACAGGTCCCACAAGACAATGGCCTCAATTCCCTGCTGCTTAGCGCTTTCGCATGCCATTGCCATCTGCCTCTCGTAGATCTCGTTGGAACACGGCCACGGTAGCGGAATGACAAAAAGCGGCAAGCCTGCGGCTCGAGCCTGGGCCTCCAGAATTGCTCGCCGCGTGCCATGCATCGCCACGCGCTCAAACTCTACGTTGAGCGTCGTCATGAGCCCAACAACTTCGATCGCTGCTTGCTGTCGCAGAACGTGCAGTGCCCAAGCGCAATCCTTGCCGCTGCTCCACGAAAGTAGTGCTCGTTTCATGAGAAATGTCCAGGAGGATAGCGAAGTTGGGAGCTCTTCAAGACTGGCCAGGGCGGCCATCTCTCCGTGTTCCAGGCGCCCCAGTGCTCAACAACGCTCCGGGACACCTGGTCGGTTACAAGAAGGGATTAGCTGATCTCGATCACGTCGTTACTCGCCGCAGCCGCTGCCTCGGCGCGTTCCATCAGCTTCTGCGCTGCATCGAAAAACGCTGCAGCCTGCGGGCTCTTGGGTCCAGCCAGCGCGACTGGAAGACCGCGGTCTCCACCCTCGCGAATAGCTGGAATCAATTCGATCGATCCCAGGAACGGCACATTGAACTGCTGCGCCGTGCGCTCTGCACCACCCTTGGAGAAGATGTCGATCTGCTGCTG
>CBJOJD010000270.1:0-7671 GCA_966443485.1 uncultured bacterium
AACTCTCCCAGCACCAACGCCAGCTTTTCGGGGAGCGCGGCCAGACGAAGGTTGGGATACCAAAGACTCAGATAGAGCGCGTCAGACATTATTACGATTGTAGATGCCTTGCGGACCGCCGCCACGCTGCTGGCAACGTTCCGGCGGTTCCTGAATGCCGGTTTCGCAGTACCTCAGAGGTGAAGGGCTGTTCAGCCGTCCACTACTGACCCGGGATGTCCTCTCGGGCCGATGATTGCCAGCGTCTTTTCATTTGACCTAGGAAAGCTCAGTTCGTACTCGACCGCGTGAGCGTTATCGCTGGAGGGCAACGAGGTCCACAGCGAATGAAGTTCTTCCCGCTCCCTTGAGCTGCCTCGCGCCCTACTTCTGTTCGAGACGCAAAATCACAAAAAAAACGGCCCCCGTTTGCGGCGGGGGCCAAGTTGCCTTGGTTCTCTCTTTACGAGAGCGGGGTTGGCGGCCTTCGGCGGGGGAGCCGTTGGCGCGGAAAAAGCCTCGGGGGAGTGGCTGCGGTTTTAGGGCCGCTCCGCACCGTTCGAAGGCGCTGCACCCTGGGGTGATGCGGCGCCCTGGGCCGCCAAACTGTTTTCCATCAACCGAATGTGAACGCTGCTGGTACGGATGGGCTTGGCATCCGTATCGTTATTGCTGGCGGTCTGAGCGTTGCCCAGGGCCACAGCGTGCAAACGGTAGACGGGAATGTCGTGTTCGACCAGATAACGATTGACCACGTTAGCCAGCCGCTGAGAGTTCTGGATACCGGCGCTGCCATGGGCCGGGGAGTGAGCTTCAACTTCGATGATGTAGCCCTGATGGCCGTTGGCACTGTTGACGACATCATCCAACTGCTTCTTCGCTGCCGCGGTAAGAACCGGGCCGCTGCGGAAAGGCACGTCCACTTCGCTAATGGGGTGATACTGATCAAGCCCGTTGACGGTGGTGTTGATGCGATCTACACGGCCGGAAGCTCCCTGCGCAACGGTGCTAGCCTGCTGGGCCTGCGAGCTGGCGGCGGTGGCCGTCTGGTTGGCGGCGTCAGCCGTCGATTGGGCCTGATGAATACCGGCCTGAGCCCGGGCATCCACATCCTGGATGTCCTTGGCATTCTTGGCGCTTACCTGATCGAGTTCGGTCAGCCGATCGTTGATCGGGTCAGTCTGCCGCTTTACCCACTTCTTGCGGGCAAAAGGCTGAAGATGTCCCCAGAAACCTTCCTTGTGCGCGTTCTGAAGGCGCTGCTGATTTAGATCGGGGGACGCTGGCGGCTGCGACTGCGGCTGAGACTGTGCTGCGGGGGCCGTGCTGTCCTGAGAAGTTGCGGGCTGCGCCTGTTGCGCACCTGCGGGAATCGCAATTGCGGATGCCAGGGCGAAAACGGCCAGTTGGCCGGGAAACGAAATGGGGAATGCCTTGCTCGTCATGGATTGCTCCTCTTCTTTCGACCCCTCACCGAGCTGCGGGTCGAGCGGCGTGTCTTTCGCCCTTCTATTTAGCACGGCCCGTGCCAAAGGCGACAGAAAGGGAGACAGGAGAACAAACCCATTTTTTTGTTGTGCTTAGCCGAGAAAACCCTGGAAGGCCAAATCGCCGCCGGGAAAGAAATACCCGGTACCGAGGACGTACTTTTTACTCGTGCGGGTAACTTCTACCGAGGAGGAAAAACGATTCAGAAGGGAGAAACACCCGAAGTCATGCAGCCGGACTTACCGGGTCATGATGACTTCGGAGACGCTGTCTTTGGCGAGGAATTGGCGGTGGCCCGACCAGCCTGAGAACAGCTTTTCGATGCTGCGATTGGTGAAGGCCCGCTGAATCGGAAACTGCTCAGACATCTGCACCTCCACCTCGTCGGTGGGTGTGACATGGAAGCGGCAGTTGACCGTCTCTTCCCCTTGCAGGCGGGTGTGAAACAGGGCCAAGACCTGTCCGCCAGGGTTCATTGCCTCGGAAAGGCGGTTCACGACCGGAACGACGAACGGCTCGGGCAGATAGTCCAGGGTCGTCCAGAGGAGGACAATGTCGAACATCTTGTCGCCGAAGTTGAAGCTGGATTCAAGAAACCCGTCGACGTTCCAGATCGGGTTGCCGTCCTCATCGGTGCCGGTCTTCCAGTCGTTCTTGCAGGCGTCGTGGACCAGGTCAGCCATGTACACGCTGTGGCCCAGACTGGTCAGGTAGTTGATGTTCGTCGGCGAGGTGAAACCGGTGTCAATGACGCGCAGACCAGGCTCGGCCTGAAGGCGCTTGCGCAGCGTGGCCCAGCCTCCTGAATAGCGGCCCACCTTCGGCCCGCTGACACCCTGGGCACCCGCGGCAGCGCTATTCTGCTTCTTTTCCAACCAACGCATGATCAATTGACAAATCCTCGATGCTCCGGCGATATCCGCCGAAGATAACTCCTGCTAAGCTCCACCGGCCGCGGAACTCTCGGAGCCCTTGGCGGATTGCTGTGACAGGTCCACTTTACCGCGAAACACGGCATTGTCTTCCACAGCCAGGCGAGTAGCGCGAACGTCGCCTTCCACCCGGCTACCGGCCCGGAGTTCCACCCGTCCGCTGGCAACCAGGTTGCCCTTCACCTGCCCCTGCACCAGGATGTCTCGAGCGGTCAGATCCGCCGCCACCTGCGCGTGGGCTCCAATGGTCAGCCGATTTTCGGCCAACTTCACAATGCCTTCGATTCGGCCGTCGATCACCAGGTCTTCTGCGCCCGTAACTTCTCCGCGAATGACCACCGTCTCACCGATGCGAGCAACCACACTTTCGCCAGCCATGCCCAGCTTCCTTCGAGTCTTAGGGTGCGATACGTGAAAACAGTGTAGCCGTTTTCAAGTGCCGCGGGGCGCGGGATTTTTTGGAGACCAGATTGTTCTCTCCCGCAATGGAATTCACTCGCCAAGCGCCCATCCGGATTCGTGCAAGGCCCCACGGAATTCCCCAGGATCTTGCATCGAGGCGAGGCAAACAGCGTCTAATCAAAGAGAACCGAGTATCGGCATCCATGGGACCGCGACGCACGTCTATCTCTCTCCTCCCGCTTCTGCTTTGCGCAGTTGCGGCGGGCCCCTTCGTGGCGCGGGCCCAGGAAACCAGCCTGGTTGATCGCGCTCTGGCCAATGAGATGGCTGCGGCCCAGAATCACAGCCATCCCATGCGCTATCGCCTGCGCAAATCCAGTCCTCGCCTCACCACCACGAAAGATCTGATCGAGACCAAGGACGGCGGAGTAGCCCGCCTCATTGCCGTCAACGACGGCCCATTGAACCCGGCTGACGCCGAAAAAGAAGCCAGCCGGCTCGACGCCCTGCTCGCCGATCCCGGCAAACAGCGGCATCGCAAGCAGTCTCAGGAGGCGGACACGGCACGGGCTCTCGACGTGCTTCGCGTGCTGCCTCGTGCGTTTCTCTACCAGTACGCTGGACCGGTCACCGATGGCTCCATCAAGGCTGAAAAGTTTCTCTTCTCCCCCAACCCCAAGTTCGATCCTCCCGACCTGCAGACCCAGGTTCTCACCGCCCTGGCTGGAGAGATGTGGATCGATCCCGAACACGCCCGGGTCGTTCATTTGGAAGGCCGTTTACAGGATGACGTCGACTTCGGCTGGGGCATTCTGGGCAGGCTCTCCAAGGGTGGCTGGATCGCCATCGACCAGGCGGAAGTGAGCCCCGACGAGTGGCGAGTGGTGCGTTTCCAGATGGATATGAACGCTCGCGTGCTGTTCCGGACGCGCAACTTCCAGACCACCGAAGTCGAATCCCAGTTCACACCGGTTCCAATCGGACTAACCTACCGGCAAGGGATCGAGTTGCTGCGCACCGGCGATGCCAGCATCACCTCCGGGCACTAGGTCGCTGCGTATCCTAGAAAACGCATCGCATCCATCAGCGTTCGAATCGAATAACCAGGCACGCAACGACATGGCTAAACAAAAAGGCTTCTGGCGAGCATTCCTCGATTTCTTCGTACTCTTTAGCGGTGTATCGACCGCCTCGAATCTGACCCGGACCCGCAAGGCGCCGGTGGTGGGCCGCGGTTTGTTCCTGTTCCGCAAGAACGCCAAGGCGCAGACTCCAGCGAAGTGAGGACGGTTGTTAAAATTCAGATATGTCGCTGACCCGCCAACAGGCTCTTGAGTACTTTCAATCCCCTGACCTCATCGGACTTGGTTTTGAGGCCGACGCCGTGCGCCGCAAGCTGCATCCGGAAGGCGTGGTCACCTACATCATCGATCGCAACATCAACTACACCAACTTCTGCACCGAGTACTGCACCTTCTGCGCGTTTTACCGGCCCTTGAAGGGACCCAAGGCCAGCGAAGGCTACATCCTCGACTTCGAAAAAATCCACGAAAAGATCGCGGAGACCGTGGAGTTGGGCGGAACCGGGGTGCTGATGCAGGGCGGCATTCATCCCGACCTGAAGATCGATTGGTTTGAGCGCCTGTTTACCGGAATCAAGCAGCGGTTTCCGCAGATCTGGCTGCATTGCCTCTCGGCCAGCGAAGTGCTCGCGATCGCGGAGTACTCCGAGCTTGATCTGCGCACCACCATCGCCCGCTTGCGCGATGCCGGGCTCGATTCGATCCCCGGGGGCGGCGCGGAGATCCTCGATGATGAAGTGCGGTTCCGCATCGCGCGGCTCAAGTGCCGCACCGAAGACTGGGTGAGCGTGCATCGCACCGCGCACCAGCTGGGCATGCGCACCACCGCCACCATGATGTTCGGTGTAGGCGAGACCTTTGATCAGCGCATCAATCACTTCGAGGTGGTTCGGCGCCTACAGGAAGAGACCGGCGGATTCACGGCCTTTATTCCCTGGAGCTTCCAGCCCAACCACACCGCGCTCGGCGGACGTGGCTGGGATGAAGCAACGTCGGTGGAGTATCTGAAGGTGCTGGCGATCTCCCGCCTTTACCTGGACAACATCCTCAACGTGCAGGCAAGTTGGGTGACGCAGGGATTGAAGGTTCTGGAACTGGGCCTGCACTTCGGCGGCAATGATGTGGGTTCGGTGATGCTGGAAGAAAACGTGGTCAAAGCCGCGGGAACCAGCAACTGCACAACCGAAGAAGAGCTTCGCCGGATCATTCGCGACGCCGGCTTCAAGCCGGTGCAGCGCGACACGCTCTATCGGACTATGTTCCTCAACTAGGAATGCGTCAGGTTTTTACCACGTTCCGGAGGAACAATAGAGCCGAACGACGAACTCATCTGATTCCGGAGTGCGAGGAATTCCTACATCTCTTCGAATCTCCCAAATCAGCATGGACACGAGAGCGTCGTGCTTCGCTGATGACCGGTTATTGGCGTTTGAGGCACTAATCTCGTCTCGGTAGGCATGAAGCGCCTTTAAGACTCCCTTTGAACCAATTAGGTGCAAGGTGTTAGTTGCTCTAGCAAAATCCGAGTGCCCCTCTGGCGTTTCATCCTGCCCCACAATCCTGCTCAAAGCGCCAAGGAACTCTTTATATTGTTCAAACTTGTATTTTCGCCAGTCAGCATCCCGTTCCTTTTTCTTGGTGAAGAAGTAGCTGACACGACCACAATCACGCTGGCAGTCGCGGGAATCATGGACATGAGAATTGAGAAACTCATTTGCCACTCAATAAGACTTGGTGGGGGAGCAAAGCGCCGCCACGTTTGTAGCTTATATGCTACACTCGCTCCGTGTTCGAGATTGTCCGCTACCAGCAAGAAGACGGTACGGAGCCATACACGGAGTGGTTTCGCAAGCTCCGGAACGGAGCCGCGAAAACAGTAATCGCGAGCCGTTTACGTAGAGTCGAAAACGGCAATCTCGGAGATGTCAAACCGATCAGCGGGGGAGTTTACGAACTCCGCGTTGATTTCGGACCGGGATTCAGAATCTACTTTGGTATGCACGGCCCAGTCATAGTGATCCTGCTTTGCGGGGGCGATAAGAGCACCCAGAAACGCGATATCGAGCACGCCAAAGTCCTGTGGGCAGAGTGGAAACGGAGGCAGCCTAAGTGAAGGTCGTCGGGGTAGTTTCGCATCATGAACGGGAAGTCGAGGAACTCCGCCATGACCGCGAGTTTGCGATTGAGTACCTAAAGGCTGCACTCGAATCGCTCGATCATCCTGAGGAACGCGGCACAAGCCTCCTGATGCTGCGCGCACTGGCCGAAGCCAACGGCGGCCTGGGGGCCATTGCTAAGCAAGCGGGTATCAGCCGCGAATCACTCTACCGCTCGCTCTCGCCAAAGGGCAATCCTACTCTCAAGACGATCATTGCCGTCATCACCAGCATGGGACTTCGCCTGTCGGTGACCAAGGCACCCACAACAAAAAGGCGCACTCCCGCCCGGAAGAAAGTCACCCGCACAGCTGCCTAATTCCGCAGTATCACGGGTGGGTTTGGCCGCCCGCGATCACATCCAGCCCGTGCTGGATCAGCTTCATCACCGAGCTTAAGCTCTGCTCCGCTCCCTTGCGGCTCCCGGGCAGGTTCAGGATCAACGTGGTCCCCCTGAGTCCCGCCACGCCACGCGACAGCCATGCGTAGGGATTCACGGAGGCGCCGATGGAGCGAATGGCCTCGGCTAGACCGGGCGCTTCCCGATCCAACACTCGCTTCGTAGCTTCGGGCGTGCGATCGCGCGGCCCGAGCCCGGTGCCGCCCACCGTGACTACCAGCGCCGCCCCGTCCCTGCTTGCCTGATCGAGGCGTTCGGCGATGGCATCCTCCTCATCCGGCAACAAAGCAGCGCGGATCTCAGCGGCGGGCCATTGCTGGCTTAGCAGCGACGCGGTGGCAGGGCCAGCCGTATCGGTCATTAACCCCTGCGAACAGCGGTCGGAAATGGTGATTACTTCGATCAGCACAGTACCATCCTCTAAGTGGGCTTACTTGCTCGGCGCCGAAGAGGTCAC
This sequence comes from uncultured bacterium, assembly GCA_966443485.1. Lineage (GTDB taxonomy): Bacteria > Acidobacteriota > Terriglobia > Terriglobales > Acidobacteriaceae > Telmatobacter. The sequence continues at coordinate 6,897 of CBJOJD010000270.1, forward strand.
GCCGATGGTTAGCAACCAGACTTCAACCAGATCGTTCCATTTCGTAACCGGCAGATCGGTGTGACGCAGGCCGTATCCGTGGCCGCCCTGCGCATAGATGTGCAGCTCGGCCGGAACCTTGGCCGCCTTCAACTGCAGGAAGTATGTGGTCGCATTCTCCACGCGCACGGGATCATCCTCTGCCTGCACGATGAACGTGGGAGGCGTATCACTGGCAGGCTTGATCTCCGGATCGGCAGCCTTATCCGCTGACCCGTTGGCGAGATAGGCGGGATATCCGAGAACCGCGAAATCGGGGCGACAGCTGGCGTCGTCGGCCGCGTCCACGCGCTCATAGAGACGCTTGTCGAAATGGGTGCTCAACGCTGCTGCCAGATGGCCGCCCGCCGAGAAGCCCAGCACGCCCACCCGATGGGCATCGATGCCCCACTCCGTCGCATGCTGGCGCACGAGTCCCACTGCGCGTTGTGCGTCCTGCAACGCGGCTGCGATCCGGGGGTAGGGGCCTGAATCTGGAACCCGGTATTTCAGAAGCACGCAGGCCACATCAATCGAGTTCAGCCAATCGCAGACCTCGGTGCCCTCCAGATCGATGGCCAAAATGCGGTAGGCTCCACCGGGAAAGACCACCACGGCGGGAGCGGAGCCGCTCTCGTGCTTCGGCTTGTAAAGGGTGATCGTCGGAACGGAAACATTGCCCAACCGGATCAGCGGGCGGCCCGCGATCAGCTCATCACTAGCTTTGGTCGTGTCTGCTTCAGGACCGGAGGCGGCC
>CBJOJD010000271.1:0-7655 GCA_966443485.1 uncultured bacterium
TTTTCCGTGCCGATAAATGGTTCAGACTGCGCGAATGTCCCACCGGCTTTCAATCCGTATTGGCTTGTTGATTCCATTGGCTCTGGCATCGGTGTCGGCTCTTGGGCAAAGATTTGCTTTTGAGTCCTTCAGCCAACCACAGGGATTGAAGAACATCGACGTTTGTTGCATGTTGCAGGACCGCGCTGGACTGTTGTGGATCGGTACGGGAGCAGGAGTCTACTCCTATGACGGCTACCATTTTGTGCGGGTTCCGATTCAGGCCGGGGAAAGCAACCCCGTGGTGACGGCCTTGGCACAAGACGGTCAGGGGCGCATCTGGTATTCAACTCCCGACGCGCTTGGCTATTTCGATTCGCCTGGACATACGATGGAGATTCCGGCTCCTGCGCGCGGTTTCGGGTTAGAAGTTGCCAACGCGATCCATCCCGACCCGGACGATCCAAATCGCGTCTACTTTGTCAGCCGGGATACGCTTTACGCATCGGAAGCGAAGCCCGGGCAAACGCCAGCATCCGCTCAGGTATTCACACCCAGTCAAATTGCAGACCGCCCCGGGCTGGCTAGTGTTACAGGATTTGTCGCGTTGCCAAACGGGCGGCTCTGGATGGGCTGCGGCAAACAGATTTGCTTCGTGGGAAACGGCTCCTCAAAGGCATTCGGGCCCGGCGAAGGAATTCCTCAGGAGGTCTGGCTCAGTTTTCTGCTGGACCAACGAGGCACTCTATGGGCACGCGGCGAACACCATCTGGTCCGGTTCGACTCCCGCAGCGGACGATTTGTCGATGAGACCCATAACCTGGAGCAGGCCGGACTGGGTGTACGGGTTCCTGTACTGCAGCAGGATCCGCAGGGCCGCGTTCTTGTCAATCTCTCCTCCGGAATGGCTCGCTATGAGAATGGCAGGTGGGGTCTGTTTCGCAGCGGTGTGGATGTTCCGGAACACGAGATCGACACGATCTTAACGGACCGGCAGGGATCGGTCTGGTTAGGAATCAACGGCTACGGTATAGCGCGCTGGCTGGGATACGACCGGATTGAGAACTGGAACGAACACAACGGGCTTTCTGACTCAACGGTCGTCTGGAACATCGCACGCGACCAAAAGGAAGACCTTTGGATGGCCACTCAAGGCGTTCTGAAACGAATGCGCAGCGGGTCCAGCGTGTTCGAATCGGTACGGGGCTCACCTGAGAAGCCGCTGGCCCGGATTCAATCGCTTGCCATTGCAGCGGATGGGCATGTCTGGACGAGGAGCGATAGCGGCAAGGTGATCGATTTCGACCCGGTGACCGGACGGGAACACGGAATCGAACAGTTGAGGAACGTGTATCAGCTCTTTTTTGGAAACAGGAATCAGCTGTGGGTCTGCTCGGCGAGCGGACTCTATCTGATCGATACCCATCAACCGCTCGTCCGCAGCCGGCTTCGCCCTGTTCTCTCCGAACGCGTGTATCAGGGCGTTCATGCGCCGGATGGAAACGACTGGTTCATCGGCCATTCGGGACTGTACCGGCACTCCGGCTCAACCTGGACGAAAATCCACCTGCCTGCCAGTTACCACACAAGCTTTTCCGCGGTAATCACCATGGCGAAGGATGGCACGATCTGGATCAGCGGAGGGCCACCAGCACTGATTCACCTGAAGATCGTCGGCGATTCGGCGCAGGAACTGGAGCATTTTGACGAGCCGACACTGAGTTCGTCTCCTGTCATTCTGGCAGCTGTTGACAGTCGCGGTTGGGTCTGGGTGGGCACAGATGAGGGCTTAGATATTTACAACGGCGCCCAGTGGCGACATCTGACCATGGAAGACGGGTTGGTTTGGAACGACACCGATACAGGCGCCTTTCACGAAGACACGGACGGCAGCATTTGGATTGGGACAAGCGGCGGCGCATCGCATGTTCTTCACCCGGAATTTATCTTCAGCGCCCAACCACTTACCCTCTATTTGACCGATGTCAGGATTGGCAATCTCGAACTTGCGCCGGACCGTGTAACGACTGTGCCATGGGGCAAGCATCCGCTGACAGCAGACCTCTCCACGCTGAATTTCAACCTTGCTCACAAGGTCACCTTCCGGTACCAGATCGAAGGTATCAATGAGGATTGGCAAGACTCTCCCAAACATGACTTGCGCTACGCACCCCTCAGCCCGGGACGATATCGGCTGGCGGTGATGGCCATTGATGCGAGCGACGGTCTGCAGTCGCCGGTCACATATTTAGCGTTTGTTATCACGCCGCCCTGGTGGAACTCCGGTGCTGTCCGTGCCATCGAAGTACTCGGCGTCTTAACTCTTCTGGTGGGACTATGGCGTTGGAGTGTACGCAGACACATTGCTCGAGAACACCAACTCGAGGGGCTGGTCCGCGAGAGAACCCATGAGCTGGAAAAGGAGAAGGGCGAGCTATTGCGCGCGCGCACTGCACTCCAGATCCAGGCCACCCATGACCCCCTCACAGGCTTGCTGAACCGAGGCGCAATCTTCCAGGCGCTCTCGCTTGCCATCGAGAGGAGCTGTCGCGAGGGCACGCCGCTGGGGGTCGTACTCGCCGATCTGGATCATTTCAAACAAGTCAACGATGAGTACGGCCACTTGACCGGCGATCTGGTCCTTCAGGAATATGCCCAACGCATCAAGACCGCAGTTCGTCCATATGATGAGGCGGGACGATATGGCGGAGAAGAGATCATGTTGGTCTTACCGGGATTAGACGTGCGAGACGCCGAGGCTCGCCTCACCGAGCTTCATCGCGCGGTGTGCCTTACTCCATATGAGGGCAATCATGTGAAGCTCCATCTGACTTGCTCGTTTGGTTTTGCGTGGTTTATCCCGGGTGTCGATACTGTTGAGTCGCTGGTGGACCGCGCAGATCGGGCAATGTACCTCGCCAAGAAGAACGGCCGCAATCGAATCGAATTCGGTTTTGAGATCCCGATGACTCAGTCAGCCCCCAGGTTTCGGAAGGTTCAGCCCTCAACCGTACCAGTTCAATTTCCTGATTCGAAGCGTGATCTGCGAGGGGACGAAAGCTCGCACGCATTGCATGGGCTGTACTCTCAACTGGAGAAGGTTACTGGCCCGCCGCGAGCATGGCAATCGTGTGAAATGGATTGGAAAAGACGTCTACGGCTTGGAATCGCTTCGCGCTCCCACTTTCCCGCTCTCCGACCAAGCTCTGTTTCGCATCTTTCTTATTCACTTTTCGCAGAGTTGAGTTCAACCGAATAAGCCAGACCTCAGCCACTTGCAACCCGCGCCCTCCTCCTCCAAGACCCTTTGGGCGTGTCCACTTCAAATCGAGAAACCCCTCCCGTGTGGCTGCGCAGGGCACTGGGAATTCGACAATTTCAGGATTGGATGAACGGTGGTGAGGCCCGTGAACTACATACTTGTCATTGGCGGTCAATGAGATCGGTAGGGTGTAGTTCTCTCCCGCATACTCGATCCGAACGAGGTACTGCGCCGAGCGATCCAAGCCGGAGTACTTCATCTCAAGCGGCCGATCGTAGAGCGCTCCCGCATAAGCTATTTGCGATAGTCTCCATCCCTCGTTTGGAGTTCGGTCTGCAACGCCATCGAGTGCTGAGCGGAAAAATGCTGGATCGCTTGGGTAGCCGGGGCCGCGCACCAGATGAGGCTCGTGTTGAGGATCGCCAAGATTATCGTAAAATCCACCTTTTCCCGCATCGCTCCAATTGAGCAATTGCGCAAGAGCCGACCCGCGCTGCTGCTCGTCCTGAAGTTTTTGGATCTTTGCAAACTGCTCTTCCAACCAAGCGCGGTCGTTCAGTTCCACATCCACCGTATCCAGGCTTGCGCCGCGGTCAACCGCGGAGGCACCGAACTTCGTTACGCTTAATTGAATGCCAATGTCGGAAAAGAGGTGGGCTGCCAAGCTCTCAATCTGATTCCGCAATGGTAGAACCTTCCCTGAGGACAGCGACGGGCTCGATAGAGCACCTTCTGTGCTATGTATCGCTGCCAGAGATCCAATGTCAGAATAGGTGGCCAGACGGCGTAGCGCCGTTTCCTCCTGGGCCGTTGCATCGATCAATCTCAGTTGCTCGTACGCATCCGTGTAGGCGCGATAGAGCGCCGATTCAAAGCGCCAGTTATGAATCTGCCGGTCATCTGCAGCGCGTTGCATCGATTGAAATTCGTGTAGAGTTCTTGAAACCTGCTTATTTGAGAGCAGCGGTCCAGACCAATTCTTCTCCAAATTTGCTATGCCACGCGCGAAGTCAATTGATTTGAAGCCCGAGTCGCCAACAAAATAGCGAGCGTACTCCTGCAGAATTTCGTTTATCTGGGCCTTATCAGACCAACCCAATGCAGTCCATATGAATTTATTGACGTCGTCATTGACTCCTTCGGAGTAAGTGACGAAGCCATTCATGGATGGAGCGTAGTGTCGAAAAATCGTCGCTTCGTCGGCAGGACGTGGATCAATCACTTCACGCCCTTCAGTGATTGCATACGCTTCGTCCCATTCTTGCACTGGAAACTGCGAATGCATTGTGTGGCCGATATCCGGATAGAAGCGTATGGGCAAGTCTTTGTGAATACGAGCGCGCTGCGAGATCAAATCATCACGCGACTGCGGGCCCGCGACCACCCCATCAAGCCATTTGGGACGCGCGTTGACCATCTGATAAAAGCGATCCAATTGTTCTGCGTTGAAGCCCTGGCCTGAAACCCAGACGGTCGCTTGCGGATGATATCGGTGCAGAACCTGAGCGACCCGGGCTAAAAACGAAAACAAAATCGCGGGATCAGTGTGGCCAGGATCGCCACCGGGAACAAAGAGTTCATCAATCCGGGGTAATTGCCTGAATACTTCGCCCCATGCTTTCAATTCGGATTCAACAGTTGCGGGATCGCCATAGTTCTTTGCAACGGCCGGATAGTAGACCGAGCAACGAAGGCCATACTTCAGGGTGATCTCAGAAATACGACTCATCATTTCCATGGCGGGCAGCGGAAACAGCGGGCTCGACGGGGCATCGTCGGAATCGGGAGGCAGGATCTCTATGGTATTTGTGCCGAAGACAGCGAGGTCGCGGATGTATTGCTCGAAACGCTCAGGCGTCCATGCGTCATATGTATTGTTTTTGAATCGATAGCCAAGCTGATGTCCTCGGACTGCATAGCGAGGAAAGGATGCCAGGTGCATCGCGCCCACGTAGGAGATTCGCCCTGACGTGAACTCAAGATGACGCAGAAGGTAGCCAATGCCGTAAAGCACTCCGCGATCATCGTGGCCGTTGATAACAACGATAGGGCCGTGCCCTCCGAATTCGAAGTCGAGGCGAAACGACTCCGTATGCGAAGGCGGAGGCCGCAAAAAGCTCCATCTGCTGCCGACGGGGGAATGCTGCAGTTGCTCGTAACGCCCGATAAAAATGCGTGGGATATCTGAGGAGACTTGGTGAATATCCGCGATTTTCCAGGATATCCCGCTTCTCGTCGACGTCTCATCCAACAACATCTGTACCGCAGCGTCTTCTACTGCATTGGCCCCAGGAGCTTGAAGAACCACCGCACGTGACAGGTCCACACCGTGCATGTAAGCTGCATGCGCTCTGGAGGCACACAGGCTCATGCCGAGCACCAGTAGAAAGCTGAAGCACTTTCTCGTGAGCACACGCTGGATCTTCTTGAGCCGCACGTTTAGATATCTCGCATTTGAGATTTCGGCAGGAGAAAAGTGGCAATTTGTGCGGCCTAAGTTGTCGAAATTATCAGGCATTCACCTGTTCGGAGATCAGGCTCGCGGTTTGTTTCAGCTTTTGAATCATTCGTTTTAACTGCGCGTCATCGGAGGGCATACGCGAAGTGGGCATAGAAAGGCTGATTGCAGCTTGGATGTTGGCCGAGGGTGAGGGAATCGCGACTCCAAAGCACGAACCACCCACGGTAGTCTCCTCCGCATCAGTGGAATAACCACGATCCCGAATTCTCTGGAACTCTTCTTCCAGTGCGCGCTCGTCGGCGAATGTGTTTTCGTTGAACCGTGTCAGGCCATAGCTTTGGAGCAGTCTGTTCCGGGTCTCCGCATCCTGACACGCGGTAATCATCTTTCCCATCGAACTGGCATGGGGCGGAAGAATGCGCCCGACGATATTCGACATCCGGATCAGATTGGCGCTTTCAATCACGTGAACGACTTCGATGTGATTTTGCATCAGCATGGACAAGCTGACGGTTTCGCCGAATTCCATATTGAGTTGACGCATCGGCTCTTTTGCGGCCTGCAGTAGTTTGCTTAGGTATTGCGTGGATACGACGCCGGAACGCTCGGAATTCGCTAGATAGTGCCCTTCCGCATCTCTGCGGATATAGCGAAGGGCCTCGAGTGTTTGCAGCAGTCGAAAAGCTGAAGTCTTGGTCAGCTTTGTGTGGCCGGAAAGCTGACTAAGGCTGAGAGATTCAGGTGAATGAGAGAGCAATTCGAGCATCTCCAGCGCCTTGCCCACGGCACGCGAAAAATAGCGATTTTCATTTTCCGATGATGTTGCTGATGCCCGGGCAGAAGGTGCCTTTTTTTGTCGTGTCTTCGGCATACAGAAGCGCAATTTCACCTTTCGCCTTCAACGATTTCATATTGCACAGATTCTTTCAATCTTTTCGCGAACATGTTCGTGAAGATTGGAATCGGCAGCAATGAAAGGGGCAGCCAGTGTACTTTTGCAGATGCCCATCAGTTCCAGGCCCAGCTTCAGTCCGCGCATATAACTGGATTCCGCTTCGCCGATGCCGTACAAAAGCTCGCCCAATTGGTGGATACGGTTCTGCAATAGCAAAGCTTCGTCCATCGCACCAGCAGAAAACTTTTCATAGAGCGTCACAAAAAGCCTGGGCGCCAAGTTCGCGCCGCCATTTACCCCTCCATGCGCGCCAATCCGAAGCCCGGGAAGCAGCAACTCCTCTGGTCCCTCGAGGATTGCAAATTCAGGCCGATCCTCCATCTGATCGACAATCGCCTTCAGATATGCGAGATCGCCTGAGCTATCCTTTATGCCCCAAACGTTAGGAAGATCCGCGGCCCGAGCCACCGTGTCGCAGGCGAAGCTTGGTTTCGTAAGACTCGGCATGTTGTAGAGATAGAGCGGCAATTGGATTCGCTGCGAGAGGCGTTGAACCAGGCGGAAGAGATCTGCCTGGCTCACGGCAAAATAAAACGGCGGTGCAGTCACCACCCCGTCGGCTCCCGCTTCGACGGCGTATGCGGCCAAAGCGCATGCTTCTTCATGGGCGGTATCCGTGATATTCACTAAGACCGGTATGCGCCCGCCGACCTGATCACAGGTCCTTTGGATCAGCTTCCGTCGCAATGCATAAGTTAATGCGGGACCCTCACCAGTCGTTCCAAGGATGAAAAGGCCGTGAACCCCACCATGGATCAGATGTTCAATCAATTTTTCGAGGCCCCTCCGGTCAAGTTCACCGCTTTCATCAAGCGGAGTGACCATGGGGGGGATAATGCCGCGAAGCGGTCGGGGCTTTGCAATGTCAGTCATTTGGGGTCCGCGGTTGCCATTTCTCCGACACAGGATAGCACTTCCTTCGTGCAAAGTGAAACGTAGCAAGAAAATTGAAACCTATATTTTATTAATCCAAGGCTAATGTAAGATGGATCAATTGT
>CBJOJD010000272.1:0-7525 GCA_966443485.1 uncultured bacterium
ATGCAGGCATCGAGCATTTCCATGGGATCGTCTTTTGTGTTGGTCAGCCGATCTTTGCTTTCCACATCTCCACAGCCCAGTGCGTGCCTGAACTCAGCAGGCGTTCTGTATGCGAGCGAGCTGTGGGGACGCTCGCAGTTGTATTCCTGCCGATAGGTATCCAAGGTCCACCGCACCTCGTTGAGCGTGCGGAACCAGCTTACGTTCAAACACTCATCCCGTAAGCGACCGGGGAAGCTCTCCACGTGGCCGTTCTGCATCGGGCGTCCAGGTTGGATGTGCACCAGGTTGATCTTGCGTTCCTCTGCCCAGCCCAGCATGCGGCGGGATGTGAACTCCGGTCCGTAGCACCACGGGAAGGGGAAGTTGGGCCGAGATTTGTGCTGATTTGCTGTGGTCAGGTTTGTCGTTCCTGATCCATATGCCCGGATAGCTGGAACGTTCTGGCTGTCGAGGACCGTCGTCAAGGCCGAGCGCAGCGAGTTCATCTTGAGCCTTGACGACGGCCGCAGACGGCCATAGCAGGGTTGGCCGGGTATATGGATCAGGAACGACAGAGGCAGAAGACCAGGGCATGGCTGGCGGTTCCTTAAGCTGATCGTACCGCTACGTTCACTTGGAGGAATCAGCCAGCTATGCCCAACGTTCAGAGTACGCAATCGCCTGCCGTTCTGGTAGCCATCGACATCGCCAAGCTTCGCCATGACGTGTTGATCGAAGCGCCCGGATGGAAGCGCCGCAAGCGCCTGGTCCTGCTCAACACAGCAGTTGAGTTTCGACGGCTGGCCGATTATTTGCATTCGCTGCACATGCCCGTGCACATCGTGTTTGAGGCAACTGGTAACTACCATCGGCCATTGGCTCACTTCCTGCTCAGCCAGGGCTTTCACCTCGAGCTGATCCCTTCGCTGGCAGTTGCCCGCACGCGGGAAGCCATGCACAACTCCTGGGACAAGAACGATCCGAAGGATGCGCAAGTCCTGCTGCATTTGCTCAAGACCGGCGTGACCCAGCGCTACCATGATCCACTGGCGAACCACACGCACGACTTCCAGGAGCTTTCGCTGACTTACGCACAGGTCTCGATGGAAAAGACCCGCATGCAGCACCGCCTGCTGACGCACTACTTGCCTCTGTACTTTCCCGAGATCGAGCGCCATTACCATGCATCCAGGTCCCTGTGGCTGCTGGATTTTCTACAGGCGTTCCCCACGCCGGCCACGATCATCTCTATCGACAGAGAACAGTTCGTTCAGAAGGCTTGGCCAATCGTCGGCCGCAAGGTTGCCAAGCGCAGGCTTCTCGAAGACATTTATCATCGCGCCCAGTGTTCCATCGGGCTGCCTGTCGCGGAAGATTCTGAAGCTGTTGCTATGTTCCGGGTTCTGCTCAACGAGATGAGCCGACTTTGCAAGCTTCGGCAGGAACTGGAACAGCGAGCTGACGGCTACCTGGGCGACAACGATGACTTCCGTCGCCTGAAGCAAATTCCCGGCATCGGTCCGATTCTGGCCCTGACCATCCTGGCAGAAGCCGGTGATCTGCGCCGCTTTGGCCATCATCGCCAGTTCCTGAAGTTCTGTGGTCTCGATTTGGCTACTCAGCAGTCTGGCCAGTTCCGCGGTGTAACTAAGCTGTCCAAGTACGGCAACGCTCGCCTGCGATGCGCCCTCTGGATGGCCGCCACCATCGCCGTCAAGCAACGAGAGAACAGCTTTCGAGAGAAGTTCGAACGATATATCCGGAAGGATCCCCTCAGCGCAGACCGCAAGCGCATGGCATACGTCGCCGTGGCAGGCAAGATGGCACGCGTTGTCTACGGGATAATCAAGTCCGGAACCGAGTACCGCTGCTTCCATGAAGCGGCGGCGCCAAGTGGAAGAGCCGTTTCTGTAGGGCCGTAGAGGCCATTGAGGACCTCGCAGATAATGTTGCGGCCTTCCACTTGGTGGAGATCTCGTTTTGAGTACAGTTGAGACCGTGCAACCGCGGATCTCGTGTCGCTATGGTCGATCGCTCCGCCCTTGCATGTGGAAGCCACTTGGAGATACAGTCATTGCCATCCCGTACGGGATGCTAAGGAACCGCTTCTTCCTTCCAACCTGCCCTTCCCGTGTTAGTACGTTGTCCGATCGCACATTCTCCGGCAGGCCGCGCTCTTCGATCAGCCGATCCAGAGCCCGCGTCACACGTCCGCTGCCAAGGCTCGTATCCGCTTCCAGAGCCAGGCACTCGCGGGTGAAGCCATCGACTACGCTCAGGATGCGCAGCATACGCCCGTTCGCCAGCCCATCGACGATGAAGTCCATGGCCCACTCCTGGTTGGCGCGGATGAGCTGCGTGTTGGCGACGCGCTCGCGCACCAGCCGCTTGCACCGCCGCCGACGCACCGCCAGGCCTTCTTCCGCATACAGCCGGTAGACTCGCTTCACGTTCACTCGCTCGCCACGGCGCTCCAGCGCCGCATGCAATCGCCGATAGCCATACCGCGGCTTTTGCCTGGCCAGCTTTAGCAGCTCGTCGCGCAGCTCCGCGTTCCGATCCGGCTTCGGCTCGTATCGGTAGCTGGCTCGATTCACGCCTAACAGCTTGCAAGCCCTGCGTTCGCTCACGCCATGCTCGGCCTGAGCGAACGCAACATCTTCTCTCAGGCCGGCAAGCTCCAGCCGTTTTTTCGAATCACCGACTTCAGCACTTCCCGATCAAGGCTCAGATCGGCTACCAACGACTTCAGCCGCCGGTTCTTGTCTTCCATCTGGCGCAGCCGTTGCGCCTCGCTCACATCCATGCCGCCGTACTTCGACTTCCAGCCGTAGAAAGTCGCTGCGCTGATCACATGTTCCCGGCAAAGATCCGCCGTTTTCACACCAGCCTCGTGCTGCTTCACGATCCCGATGATCTGCTCTTCCGTAAAGCGGCTCTTCTTCATCCCAGTCCTCTCCTTCACATTACGAGAGAACTCCAGTTTTCAATGGATGAGTCTTTCGGGGGCAGGTCAAATCCTCGTTTGGCCTATGCGATAGGCTCGACCGGACTCGCGCTAACAGTCAGAGGCAGCTCCCGACGGATCATGATTATCCGGTTCCGACCCGCGAATATCAGACTGATCAATCGTCGCTAATACCTGCCCAGGCTGCTGCTCGCTCTGTGCTCGCGAAAGAACAACTACAAAAACAAACCCCACGAACTTGCGGCATTGACAGGGTCACGCCATATCAGGCCAAATCACTCATCAAGGCACACGTAATGAGTGTTCATTTCCCCTAATCCCGTTTTTCGTAACTTATTCTGCTCTCGAAAAAGGTAGGTTTCTAGTATTCAATCACTTATGCGGGAAGCACACTTTCCTGATGGAGCTTCGAGAGGATTTCGTCAATGGCGATCGAGATCACGGTGATGTCGTCTTCTTGGCCGAAGGTTAGCGCAGCTGCTGCAATACGCGTCGCGGACTCAGTGCTAATTGAACGTGTACGTTCGAAGCCAAAGAGCTCGCCTGATTGATTTCGCGCTTCAACTACACCATCCGAGAGTATCGTGAGAACGTCGCCTTGTTGCAATTCCGCAGATGTCTCGGAGAATCTCGCATCAACCACGATCCCCAGCGGAAAATCGGCATCAGTTGCGATCTCTTTGCCATTCAGGTAGGGAGATAAATGCCCAGCGTTGGCAAAGCAGATTTCGCCCGATGGTTTGAATTGTGCACAAAGGCAGGTCACAAATCCACTATCTTGAGTGCCGACCAATTCTCGATTCAGGCGATGCAGTAGCTCGCCAGGAGAAAGATTCTCGCGGACTAGGGTCCGAAGTGCGCCGATAGCCAGAGTTCCGGTCATCGCCGCTTTCAAGCCTTTTCCGCTCACGTCGCCGATCACCACGAGCGTCGATTCATCTGCAAGCTGGAAAACCTGGTAGAAGTCACCTCCGACCTCTTGGGCCGGTAGGAACGCCGCGTCGATCCGGAAGTACTGCTGATCAGGAATGCCTGCTGAGACCATCTGAAGCTGAATCTCGCGTGCCGCATCGATTTCGGCGGCGACTCTGGCCTGCTCGCGATTCACCTTGGCAAATCGGAAGAGCATGACAACAGAGATGGAGAGCAGGAATGCCAGCGAGCCCAGATCAGTGGCTTGCAGCGGGATCGGCCCAATCATTATGGGATCGGTCAGTCTGTCGAACCGTCCCCATCCCAACAGGATCGACGCAGTGCCAAGGTCCAACAAGGCGTTTGAAATTGCAGGAGCAAGACTCGGCAGAATCAGCCATCCCGCTTCCCTAACGCCACGGCGATAACGAATCAATAGCACGGCCGAGAGCATCAGACCTGCCGGAGCCGTAATGAGGGCCTCGAAGAGAACATACCGGTCACTCGCGAACATGCCAAACCATGTCAGTGCGGCGAGCGCCAGCGGAATGACCAATGCGACTTCATAGACTCGCCACAGCCAACTCGGGCGCTCTCTAATGAACCTGAAAGTGAATTCGATCTGGAGGGTCACACAGAAATAGATTAAGGGATCGGCAATGAGGAAATTCGCTGAGAGTGGAAGGGTTCCTGAGGACTGCAGCGTTGCAAGAAGTCCGGAAGCGCCCAGCAAACACAGGTACAGACCAAGAAACAGATATTCACGCTCGCCGCGGCGATTGGCGAAGAGGGCCAAAGCCCCGAAGCCGGCCAGGCACAGAAGAATATTGATGGCTGCCGAGGGAGCAATCGGATACATCCGCGCGCGCTCAAGGGCTTGCCGCTCGTACTCCGCTGCTGTCGGCTGGCCAACCGTAATCGCTAAGAACTGGGGAAGGTGCCACGCAGCATAGCCGGCGGGCACTCGCGTGCGAAGCGCAATGACGCCTTCGCCCGCTCCATCGCCCAGGGAAAATACTCTTTCCGCGGGTCTCTTCACTGCGAATGAGTTAAGCAGCGCTGTGTCTTGAACCCGAACTCCGTTGATGTACAGCTCGTAGGTTCCATCGCCACCACTGATCAACAATTTCAGGCCAGAGCGCTCGAAGTCGATATTGATGCGGCGTCGAAACCAGCGCGAGCCGGCTTGAGCCGGGCCGAGGTTTTCAAGGTTGACCTCTTCCCACTCTTTATCGTCGAATGCGGGATTCGACCAAGTGCCGTCATCTCCCTCATGCATCTGCCAATGGTCGTCTAGCTCGGTAAGTCCGGTAGCCCATTGCGGGCCGGGGGCGGCATACATGCGCGCGGTGAGCCAAAGAAACAGAATGAACACTCCGCATCGGCGCAAGCGGACTAAATCGCGTGCCGGATGCAATCTCATCCGACCTGAAGTCCAATCGCGGTGTTCTCGGCCGCTGACCCGATCCAAAGACCGTATCGGGCGGCTGTGCTAAGGAGCTTTTGCATCACTTCCGGCGTGGGCACTGGAGGAGCAGTATTCCACGCGATAGGATCGGCCAACTCGCAAAAGAACCGATAAAGCTTTACGCCGCTAGCCAGAAAAGCAGTTGCCGAGTTCTCGCCGTGATTGCGAATGGCGCGCCACACGCCGCACGGGACCGTCACCACGTCTCCCGCGCCGACCGATTGCCATGCTGGCAAATCACCTGTCCAAAAACACCTCAAATGATCCTCACGTAAGGTAAAAAACCTCAGGATCGTCACAACTGTGTAGAGGGATTACAGCGCCGGCCGGAATCCCGCAGCGCATGACACTCAGATCTTAGGCGGCTTGATCCGGTGTCGAGACAAATTGTAGCAAGGTCCCCACGGCGGCGAATACGGACTGCTTCGTAGCATCCCGCAATATCGATATTAGTCTTCATTTCGCGCTGCATAGCCATTCCTCACTCATCGATTCAGGATTTTGAGTACGGCATGCGCAAAAGAGTTACAAGATCGATGTACCAGCGACGCGCCGCGAGGAATTTCCGGCAGAATGCGATGTTTGGTCACTTCCATCTCCTTACGGGATCAGATATGCAAGGAGGTAGTACACAGGGGTAAGAGAACAAACGCATCAGTGATCGTGGTTGCCGCCGGGCTTGCCATCGGTGAACGGGTTTTCGGTTGGATCACGGACCAGCCGGCGGTTCTCAACCAGCAGCTCATAAGGAGGCGTGCTGATTTGTTGCGGAGCGTTCACAATGAATCGACCTGCGCATCTGATCGTTTAGCTACCCAAAAGTTACAAATTCCGCGAAACAAAACGCTATGGCTGAAACCAACGGGCCTTTTATTGCTCTCATGGATGAGAATGGCAGCGAGAGGCTTGCCATTTAAGGAGACCGCATGATCACGCACAAGCTGGCTCAGAGGCCGATCGGTTGGAAGATGCTTCGAGCAGGACTGAAGCACCAGTGGTTATTACCCTTCCGTGCTTTTGAATGGCTCTGGGAATGGGTAGCGTACGCCTTGAGCCGGTGGAGCTTTCTAGAGGTGCTCGAGTACTTGGGAGGTTTTTCTGTGCTCGTCGGGGTCATCTTTTACTTCAGCGAGTCAGGAGACCGGATCAAGCAAAGGCACTACCAGGCGTGGCAGGTCGTTAACACTGCCCAGGGCAAGGGTGGAAGCGGTGGCCGCATCGAGGCCCTTCAGGAGTTGAATGAGGACAAAATTCCACTGGTCGGCGTTGACGTTTCCTCAGCATTTCTCCAGGGAATTCATCTTCCGCATGCGAGTCTTTTGCGAAGCGATTTCAGATCTGCGGATTTGCGGTTGAGCGACTTTACATCTGCGGACCTGACTTATTCCGATCTAGAGGATGCCAATCTGCGTGGCAGCACCCTTCGCAATGCATCGTTCGTGAACGCGAACCTGAAGGGTACCGACCTGGTGGGAAGCGATATGTCCGGAGCGAATTTGAGCTATTCGGACCTGGACTCCGCCGACCTGCGCTCAGTCAATCTGAAAGACGTCCAATGGAAGCAGATCAAGAGCATCAAGAACGCGAACATCGCTGGCGTCAAAGGGGTTCCCGAAGGACTCATCGCGTGGGCACTTCAGAATGGTGCGATCGAGAACGCTCAGGCCGAGGAGTGATACGGGGGTAGGTCTGAGAATTGGAGGGAATGTGGAAGACTGCCAGCCCCTCTCTCTTGGGTTCCCGCATGATCCAGTTCGCTGAGGCTAACATGAGATCACAGCTTCATCTGAACTAGGCGAAACGGTCGTTGACCGGGAGCTCCGTACCGGTTTGTTGCAGGGATTGCCGCGAACGAATGCACACAAATCTGTTTGTCTATTTTGGACGGCAGCGGGCGGCAAGTTCACCCAAGAAAACCATATGATCGGAAAATCGAAAGCGATTAGCTCGGCTCTAGAACCCAGGCCTCGTCAATCGCTTGCGCCCGAGTGCTGTGCGAATCTCCAGCTGGCAAGATTTGATGAGATACAGCGCGCTGACAGGCGCGGAAATTTCCAGGGCGCATCTTATTGCGCCCTCAAATCTCCCAAGGGTCTTTCTAAGTTATTGATTTAGTTGGTTGCGGGGGCTCGATGAAGAAGGCAGACTCCAGCGTGAAGCGATAGAGGCGTTCGAAGTCGATATAGCCGCGATCC
>CBJOJD010000273.1:0-7516 GCA_966443485.1 uncultured bacterium
GGCTGCAGCAGCGCATTCTGAAACCTGCCGGAGTCGCAGCCGGAATCGGCGACGATATCGGGTGGCACACCTTCCGCCACACGTACCGCTCGTGGCTGGATGAAACCGGTGCACCGATGAAGGTGCAGCAGGAACTGATGCGTCATGCCTCGATCCAGACCACGATGAACGTGTATGGACAGGCGATGAGCGAGAGCAAACGTCACGCCAACAGCCAGGTGGTGAACCTGGTATTTGGAGTGCCCAACCAGACCCCAGAGGGGTCTGTATCCATCCAGTAATTTGGGGAGTTTTGGGGCCGTTTTCGAATGGGGTCAAACGGGGTCTTGTTGGAAGGGAATCACCCAACCGTAAACCATTGAAAGATTTGGTTGCGGGGGTAGGATTTGAACCTACGACCTTTGGGTTATGAGCCCAACGAGCTACCGGGCTGCTCCACCCCGCATTCACAGTGTAGCAACCTCCCCGGTGGGGGTCAAATGCCACCAAGCGGCCCCGTCCTGCGCGCGTTTACCCACGAGAAAAGCTCGCCGGAAGGCTGGCTCAATGTGGGCTGGAGGAGCGTCTAACCGGCGCTGTGGACAAGGGACGATCAGAGGCTTAGGACGGAGGCGCGCTCGATGTTCCCAGGTTAAGAGGCAATCCCGACGGCCCGGCAGCGACATATCGGTCTGCTGAAAACGCGCTCTGCAATGGCGTCCTGATAGGTGGGTCGGGCACGGTTCGGTACACTGCTGGAAATCGTTGCCATCGGCCGAGGTCCCCGGATGTCCCAGCTCTATGTCGTTGTACTCGCGATCATTGTGGTCGTGCTGCTGTCTGTCGCGCTGTACCGAACCGCGCGGGTAAAGACCAAGGCTGACTACCTGGTCGCGGGCCGCTCGTTGCCGGCGCTGGTGCTGGTGCTGACATTGCTCACCTCCTGGATCGGCGCTGGATCGCTCTTCGCAGGAGCAGAAAATGCTTACAAGAATGGATTCGCGGCCCTGTGGCAGCCCGCCGGGGGGTGGCTGGGATTACTGCTGATCTATTTCATTGCGCCTCGCGCCCGCAAATTCGCGCAGTTCACGTTGCCGGACCTGCTGGAAGCTCGTTACAACCAGGCCGCCCGGGTGCTGGGGACGTTTGCGATTCTCTTTGCCTATGTGGGAATCACCAGCTACCAGTTCAAGGGGGGGGGCGATGTCCTGCACCTGATCTTCCCCGATACCGTCACACCGGAACTGGGCACGTTTTTGATCGCGGGATTCGTGATCGTGACGACCGCATTGGCGGGCATGTCTTCGGTGGCGTATATGGACGTGGCGATTGGATCGCTGGTGACCGGGATCTGCGTGGTGGCGGCACCGTACCTGTTGCATCAGGCTGGTGGATGGTCGGGGCTGCACAATTCGCTTCCTCCGCAATACTTCGAGCTGCTGGGGAACTTCCGCCGCGGGCCGGGGGGAGTGGAGCAGTCGGCCGGAATGGGGCTTGTGCGTGCGCTCGAATTCCTGGTGCCGACCATGCTGCTGATGCTGGGCAACCAGGTGATGTATCAAAAGTTCTTCTCAGCAAAGAGTGAGAAGGATGCGCGCGTTTCGGTGATCGGCTGGATTCTGGGAACGCTGCTGCTGGAGACTTTGATCGTAGCCATTGCGGTGTTTGGGCGGGCCCTGTATCCCACCGGTGAAGTGGCCCTGCACCCGCGCGAGATCATCCCCTATACAGCCCGGCACGGATTGCCGGCGGTGCTTGGCGCGGTCCTGTTGGGGGCGGTGTTCGCGAAGGTGATTTCGACCGCTTCGAACTATCTCTTCTCGCCCGCGACCAATCTCATCAACGATGTTTTTGTGCGCTATATCTCTCCCGATGCTTCAAACCGGCGGGTGCTAATCATCTCGCGGCTGGCAGTGGTGATCCTTGGAATTTGGGCGTTGTATCAAGCGGTGTACGCGGAAAGCATTCTGCAGAAGATGCTGTGGGCCTACACCATCTACTCCGCGGCTCTAACCCCGGTGGTATTGGCGGCGTTCTATTCGAAGCGCGTGACGGCGTGGGGAGCGGTGGCCGCCATCGGTAGTGGAACCGTGGTGACGCTGGGCTGGGATCTCCCTGCAGTGAAGGCGCTGTTTCCGCCGATTCTGGCCGAGCGCGATGCTATCTTTCCGGCATTAGCAGTGGCGGTGGTGTCCATGATTGTCGTTAGCCTGGTCACTCCCAAACCGGCTCCTGAACAGCTGGCACAGTTGGCCGATTAGCGTGCGCTCGAACTCGCTCGTCGCTCTGGGGAATGCCATATTGGTTTCCTCCACTCCTTTCGCGGAGTATCATGAGTCTTCGCCGGAAAAGAGAACGAGGAGGATGCGATGAGCGAAGCGACGATAGGCCGTAAGCACGGCCGGCGTGAATTTTTGAAGGCTGGTGGTGCCGTGGCCGCGGCGCTGGCGGTGCCGGGTGCGATTACTGCGGAGTCGCCCAAAACCATGCCTCCGTTGCCTTCCAATCCTGAGACCTTGAAGGCGATGCCCACCCGCAATCTTGGAAAGACCGGCTACAAGGTCGGCATCTTCTCTCTGGGCGGGCAGGCGTCTCTGGAGAAGCCCAACAACTTCGATGTTGCAGTTCCGATTATTGAGCGCGCTCTCGACCTGGGTGTGAACTACATCGACACGTCCTCCATCTACGGAGGCCCTGAGCGGTGGAGTGAGCAGTACGTGGGCAAGGTGATGGCCAAGCGCCGCAACGAAGCCTTTCTGGCGACCAAGACCAAGGAGCGCACGCGCGAAGGCTCCATGCGCATGATCGACAAGTCGCTGCAACTGCTGCAGACGGACCACGTCGATCTATGGCAGCTTCACGACATCGGCACCATGACGGACGTGAACGAAGTCTTTGACAAGGGCGGTGCAATGGAAGCGCTGCTGGAGATGCAGCAGCAAAAGGTGGTGCGCTATCTGGGCATTACCGGCCACTACCGCCCTGACGCTCTGATGGAGTGCATCCATCGCCACTCCTTTGACTGCATTCTGATGGCGATGAGCGCCGCCGATCCGCATCACTACAGCTTCAATGAGCAGCTCTTGCCGCTGGCGGTGGAGAAGCAGATGGGCATCATCGGCATGAAGATCCCGGGCCGCGGCCGTATCCTCTCCAGCTGGACTCCGCAGCCTATCGAGCAGCAGAAGCATATGTGGGAGGGCATGGTGCTGGCGCCGACGCCCGGGACCCTGACCATGCGGGAGGCGATGTATTACACGCTGTCACGTCCGGTCAGCACCGTGATCATCGGATGCGACAACATCGGCCAGCTGGAGCAGAACGTGCAGCTGGCGCGCGACTTTACACCGCTCAGCCAGAAGCAGGAGCAGGAACTGGTCGCCAAGGCGGAGCCGGTGGCCAAGCCGTCCCTGTTCTTCCGCTTCTACGACCGTCCGTAAGGGTCTAAGCCGGCCAGTGGCTTTCGATGGTCCTGGCCGGTTTCGCTCCTGAGAGGCGTTCCAGTCGCTCAAAATTCAGTTTAATCAACACAAAGTCCTCCTCCCCCGCATCCAAAGACTACGGCGAGCCGCCTCGGAACCAACGCGCAGGGATCATCGCGGGTAGCCAGACCCCCACAGCAAGGGATATTGTGAGCACATATGCGGTGCCGAGCTTTCTTTCTATCGACTCTGCTTTGTTCCATTGCGCCAATCTGCATGGCCCAGTCCGCCGGGACTGCTGCCGCGGTGCAGACCCCCACGGGGGTGCAAACCCAAGCCTCTGCCATCCTGCAGCCCTCGCTGGATGAGGTGAGGAACACTCTCTCTTCACTCAAATTCGACAAGTGGAAGAAGGGGTCGGTGCGGGATGAGGCTTCAGACCACGCGGCTTCCATTTTGCGCGATTTGAATACAAATCTGCCGCCGTTGCTGGCAGCCGCCGATGCCGCTCCGGGCTCGGCCAGCAAGTCCATGCCCCTGATGAAGCACCTCGACGCGCTGTATGACGTCCTGCTGCGGGTGGAGGAAGCGTCGCGGGTTTCGGCGCCGTCCGATCAGATTGCGTCGCTGCAGGGCACGCTCCAGAATCTAGAAAAGGCCCGCATCGCTTTGGATGATCAGCTGGAGCAAGTGTCCGCTGCGCAGGAAAAGCAGGTGACGCAGTTGCAGGCGGCGCTCCAGACCAAGAGTGCCGAAGCGCAGAAGACCGAGACGGCGGCTGCCAAGCCCTGTGCGCCCGCAACCCCGGTGCACAAGAAGGCCCGCACTAAGTCGGCCGCGAAGCCTGCGCAGGCCAAGCCATCCGCGTCAACCCCGGCGCAGAGCCCGCAACCGCAAAAGCAGCAGTAGCCGATCTCAGAGACGGTTGATGAGCGTAGCGATACATGCTGCGCCAAATCCGTTATCGATGTTGACCACACAGACGTTGGGAGAACAGGTGTTCAGCATGCCCAGCAGGGCGGCTAATCCTCCGAACGAGGCTCCGTAGCCGACGCTGGTGGGGACGGCGATGACAGGGGCGTTGACCAGCCCGCCCACGACGGTTGGCAGTGCGCCCTCCATGCCGGCGCAGACGATCAGCACACGGGCTGACTGCAGAGCGTTGCGCTGTGCGAGCAGGCGATGGATGCCGGCTACTCCCACATCGGCGATCAACTCTACGGGGTTGCCCATCAGGCGCGCAGTGATCGCGGCCTCTTCGGCGATGGGCAGGTCGCTGGTCCCCGCACAGATCACCGCCACGGTGCCTTTGCCGGCCGGAGCAGGGGTCTGCTCCAGGGTGATGCAGCGGGCCGTCTCGTGATACTGGGCGCGGTGTTCGAGGGCGACGACCGCTTCGAAGCAGTCGCGCGAAGCCCGGGTAGCCAGTACATTTCCGCCGGCAGCCGCCATGCGGGCGAAGATGGCCGCCACATGAGGAGCGGTCTTGCCTGAGGCGAAGATGACCTCGGGCATGCCGGTGCGCAGCGGCCTGTGGTGATCGAGCTTGGCGAATCCCAGATCCTCAAAGGGCAGATCCTTCAGCCTGGTCAGTGCGTCCTGTACTTCGGTGCGCCCTTCGCGCACGTCGTTCAATATTGCTTCAATCTGCGAGCGTTCCATCCACCCCTGCCTTCAATTTGTGCCGGCGGCATAGAGCTTTGCCGCTTCGAGCATGACCCGTTTCAGTGGAATCTGCTGTTGGTCCGCGATGCGGCGGCAGTCCTCGTATTCCGGTGAGGCGTTCATCACCTCTCCCGAAGCTGAGCGTGCCACCTTGATCTTCACCGTTCCCCACTGCGTCTGCACCTCTGCGAACGAGCGCTGCAGAGCCACTTTGGATTCGATGCGCCAATGCGCGCCGATGGTCGTGGTCTGGCGGAAAAGAAGCTCGCGGAGAGCGGGCAGCCGGTCTGGGGAGCAAAGCATAGTGAGCTGAACTCCGGTGCGGCCTTTCTTCATCTGCACGGGAATGCGATACACATCCCACGCCCCTGCCTGGAGCAGGAGATCGCTCACATAGGAGATCAGCTGGGGTGTGGAGTCATCGATGACGGTCTCCAGAATGGCGATGGGCTCCGTATCGGGCTGCGTGTCTTGCTGCTCACCGACCAGAAGTCTGACCAGATTGGGTTGTCCGGGAGTATCGCGCCCGCCCGCTCCATATCCCGAGGCTTGAATGCGCATTGTGGGCAGCGCGGTGTACTGCACGTTGAGCATGCGCAGGATTGTGGCTCCCGTGGGGGTGACGCGCTCCATGGGCTGTCCTGAGGCGTAGACCGGCGCGTCGCCCAGAAGCTTCAGGGTTGCTGGGGCAGGCACCGGCAGGGTGCCATGCGCGCACTGTACCGTGCCACTGCCGACATTGATGGAAGAGGCCAGCCAGCGGTCCACGC
Organism: uncultured bacterium; assembly: GCA_966443485.1. Taxonomy (GTDB): domain Bacteria; phylum Acidobacteriota; class Terriglobia; order Terriglobales; family Acidobacteriaceae; genus Telmatobacter. The sequence continues at coordinate 5,837 of CBJOJD010000273.1, forward strand.
CAAGATAAGCTGCTCCGGCGGCTGCGCAGACGATGTCCACAATGGTGTCGACCGCGCCCACTTCGTGGAAGTGCACCTTCTCGATGGGAATGGAGTGAATGGCCGCTTCTGCCTCGCCCAACAGCTGAAAGCCGCACTTGGCGTTCTGCTTGACGGGCTCGGGAAGGGAGGCAGCGTCGATGATCTTCAGAATTGCGGAGAGCGAGCGGTGTTCATGGTGCTCATGCGTGTGTGCGTGTTCATGCGAGTGAGTGTGGCCGTGCTCCTGCGCATGAGAATGCGAATGCTCGTGCAGGTGGCTGTGTCCATGCTCGTGCGTGTGTTCGTGGGAGTGGCTGTGGCCATGCTCATGATGATGAGAGTGGTCGTGAGCGGGTGCATCGGCAGCAGTGTCCCCGGTCAGCACATCAACTTTGGTTCCGGTGATTCCGCCGCGCATCACCTTGCGAGCTTCGAGCCGCGCTCCAACGTGCAGAGCCGCGGTGATGTCGGCTAGATGTTCGAGGGGTACTCCGGCATCGACCAGCGCGCCGAGAAACATGTCACCACTGATGCCGGAGAAGCATTCCAGGTAGGCAATTCGCATCGAGGCTGATTGTACGGTATGGCGGGTGGTGCGAGTCAGGCGCCGCGGCGCAGCAGCACGTCGGCGGGCAGCACGGCATTCAACGAGCCGGAGCGGAAGCCGCCGCAATCGAGGGTGACGTACTGATAGCCAGCGGCACGGAGCGCGGAGGTGAGCGCATCGAGCGTGTTCATATCCAGTGCCCGGGCCATCTCTGCGCGAGCAATCTCTATGCGGGCCAGGTCGCCGTGGTGGCGTACTCGAAACTCGCGGAAGCCTAGCTGGCGAACACTGTCTTCGGCACGTTCGATCTGCTCCAACACTTCACGGGTCACGGTGCGCCCATATTCCACGCGCGAAGAAAGACACGGGGCAGCGGGGCGATCCCACAAGGCATATCCGGCGGCCTTGGAGAGCGCTCGAACGTCCGCCTTAGTCATGCCGGTCTCGGCCAGTGGAGCGAGCACTTCGTGCTCTTGTGCGGCGCGTTGTCCCGGGCGGAAGTCTCGCGTGTCGTCAGCATTCATGCCGTAGGCCAGATGCTCGAAGCCAAGCTGAGTCCGCAGAGCTTCCATGCCTGTGAAGAGTTCGGTCTTGCAGTGGAAGCAGCGGTTGGCATCGTTGCGCTGGTACTCGGGCTTCTCCAGTTCGCTGGTTTGGATTACGCGCAGCGGCATGCTCAAGGAAGCGGCGAAGGCGACGGCCTGTTCCATGTCGCGGCGGGCCAGGCTCGGGGAGTCGGCGAGCACGGCCAGCATGCGATCGCCCAGGACACGATGCGCTGTAGCTGCCAGAAACGCCGAGTCCACGCCGCCGGAGTAGGCGACCATCAGGCTGCCTAGTTCGCGAAGTCGTGTCTCGAGTGCTTGGAGCTTGCTTGCAGTCTCGGTTTCACTCGAGTCGTTCTTCACGGCTGTGCTCTGCGCCGGCGCCATCATGCGCCGATTATAGTCGCTTGCTTGCCGAGAACGCTGTGGCCTGGGCCCGCAGGCGAGGCAAGGGAGCGGGACGAGTGGGGAGGAGGCGGGCCGGTATGAGCGGCGTCGATCCCGTTACGAAAGTATGCGGCCAGCCGCTCCGACGGTTCTCTTGACTCGTAAATTCACTCGAAAATG
>CBJOJD010000274.1:0-7515 GCA_966443485.1 uncultured bacterium
TCCCACTCGGCGACCACGACGCATGCCTCGGTCACCGAGGAGCAGCGCGCGCAGATGGGCATCACCCAGGGGCGGATTCGCCTGTCGGTGGGCATTGAGGATAAGGAAGATCTGATTGCCGATCTGGAGCAGGCGCTGGCAAAGGTGTAGTGGACCTTGTCTGTCAACGAAGGCCCGGGACTGTAGAGTTCCGGGCCTTCACCTTTGGCGGCCTGCCGCGGTGGCCGACAAACCTGGGCAGAGACCTGATTCGCTTGCGCTTGGCAGCTCCTGTCCTGGGCGGGAAGCTGGGCACCAAGGCTCACGATTGCAATGAATACCAGGATCTCTCGACATCTGCTGACAACAAAGTCTGTCCGCATCCTCAGCAACCGGCTGTAGCCGACCTCCGCCAAAGTGATCACTTGTCGCGCTTTTCGTTCGACGTTGAGAGCTTCGGATCGGGATCGGCAGAATACGACTAATTCGCTGGGAGGCGTTGCGTCAGTGGCCTCCCACTCGGCGACCACGACGCATGCCTCGGTCACCGAGGAGCAGCGCGCGCAGAGGGGCATTACCCAAGGGCGCATCCGGTTGTCGATTGGGATTGAGGACAAGGATGGTTTGATCGCCGATCTGGAGCAGGCGCTGAGCAAGGCGTAGAGCTGCAAGGGCGCTTACGAGGCGCCCTTCAGACTCTTCAAATGGCGTGTCAGGTGCGGCGCTTCCACCGCGAGGGATTGCGGCTGCCATGAAAGCAGGCAATTACGGTTATGCTTTCGTCGGCATCGATTACGAACATCAGCGCATAGGGAAAGCGGCGCAACAGGGCGCGCCGGACGTTCTTGTGCACCATGGGAAATTGGGCGGGATGGGAGCTGATGCGCTCGACCGCTACCTCGACGGCAAGACGAGAGAGGCGCCCCAGTCCAGGGGCCTCTTTCTCATACCAAACCTGCGCTTCAAGGAGTTCCCTCCGCGCGATTGGCGTAAAGATGATCGCGCGCGTTAAGGGCAACGCTGCTCCAACTCGGTCTTTAGCTTTTCCCAAGTTGTGCCCGCTTGGCGGTCGCCGTTGAGCGTTTCCAGACGACGGTCGAGCTCGGTCATCTGTTCAGCCGACAGAGGAAGATGTTCATCTTCTAGGCTGTCCCAAAGCTGCGAAATCAAGGTAAGCCGCTCCGGTGGAGTGAGACGCTGAATTTCGTCACGAGTGAGCCGATCCATAGCAACCAGCGTACGGGAGAATGGCGCAGGAGCTCAAGAGGCCATCGGAGCGGAAGGGTGATAGTGGCGTAGTCAAGGGGACTGACGACGCGCGGGTCGAGGGACCCGTGTGACAGCCGGCCAGGAGACAGGTGCTACGAGTCGAGTGAGAGGATTACCGGACGTCAATGTCCAGCCATCACGTGGGCGGCTTGTTTGGGTCTGCGCATCAGGAAAGGCATAGGGATCAGGATCATCGTCAGACCCACCATGATCCAGATGACGTCGACGTAGGCCAAGAGCCGGGCCTGCATCTGGGCCATGCCGTAGATGCGCGCTCCAGCCTGCTGCAGGGCGTCGGTCCAGGCCAGGTGGGACCGTTGTTGCAGCGCGGCAGCCAGGCCTGAGCGCATGGACTCGAAGGGCCCGTTGCCGGGAGCCGTGTGCGCGCTGAGCATGGCCAGGTGGCGCTGGCTGAGTCGCGCCAGCAGGGTGGTCACAAAGCTGATGCCCACACTGCCGCCCAGATTACGCATCAGTGCGGAGAAGCCGCTGACCTCGTTGTACTTCTCCTGCGGAATTCCCGCGTAGCAAAGCGTGTTGATGGGAATAAAGAGGAATGGCAGGCCGAGAGCGATGACCACGCGCCAGCTTACCGCCGTGGTGAAGCTGACATTGAGGCTGATGTTGGTCATGCGGTAGAGGCCGAAGGTCGTGATGCAGAATCCCATGGCCACCAGCCGTCGCGGATCGAATTTGGGCGCAAGGGCTCCAGCGACTGGGAAGAGAATCATGAGGGCGATGCCGCCGGAGGAGACCGCCATGCCCGCCTGCTCGGCGGAGTAGCCCATGATCTCCTGCAGAAATTGGGGGATGAGCACGGTGGAGGAGTAGAGCGAGACGCCCACCATAAACATCACGAACATGGTGGTGCCCACGTTGCGGCGGGTCAGCAGGCGCAGGTCAAGGATGGGATGCTCGACCCTGAGCTGACGCCAGATGAAGAGCACGATGCCGATGCAGGAGATGACGAAGCAGGTGGTGATGAACCGCGAGCTGAACCAGTCGTCTTCCTGGCCCTTGTCGAGCATGGTCTGGAGGGCCCCGATGGTGACGATGAGGAGTCCCAGGCCCCAGTAGTCGACGCCTTCGCGGCGCTTGCGGATCTCGGCGATGTAGGGCGGGTCCTCGACGACGCGGTTGGTGAGGTAGAGGGAGAGCAGTCCGACGGGGATGTTGATGAAGAAGATCCAGCGCCAGCTAAAGTTGTCGACGATCCAGCCGCCTACGGTGGGACCGAGGACGGGGGCGAGGACCACGGCCATGCCGTAGACGGCGAAGGCCATGCTGCGCTTTTGCGGAGGAAAGGTGTCGGCGAGGATGGACTGCTCGCTGGGTTGCAGGCCGCCGCCGGCCGCGCCTTGCAGAACGCGGAAGAAGACCAGAACTCCGAGCGTGGGCGACAGGCCGCAGAGCAGGGAGGCCAGCGTGAACAAGGTCACGCAGCTCATGTAAAAGCGCTTGCGGCCGATGCGGTTGGCGATCCAGCCACTGATGGGAAGCACGACTGCGTTCGCGACCAGATAGCTGGTCAGCACCCAGGTGGCCTCCTCGGTACTGGCGGAGAGCGAGCCGCCGATGTGCTGCATGGCCACGTTGGCGATGGAGGTGTCGAGTGCCTCCATGAAGGTGGCCAGGGTCACGGTGATGGCGATGACCCAGGGATTGGCGCGCGGGCGCCAGGTTTCGTGAAACGAGAGGGTCGCCGCTGCAGCAGCCACGGATTCTCCTGGACTTCCTCTGAGGGAAGAGAGCAGTTGAGGTTCTCCATCCAGGGTAACGGATTGCGAGATGAAGAGGGGCGCTTTGGGGGCCGAATGTGACCGGCTGCTGAGGGTTGGCGGAGAGCGGCCGGAGGGTATGTCATGCTGAAAAGGTCCATGTCCAACGAGAGCAATGCTTCGACCCTGATTCTTGGCATCGATACCTGCGGACCGGCGGGGTCAGTGGCCTTGGCCCGGCTGAGCCAGGAGCAGTTGGAGATCCTCGATCGAGCGGAGCTGGAGGGAAAAACCTACTCCGCCACCCTGGTGGCTGCAGTCAGCGAGGTACTGGGGCGCCAGGGCATCAAGCTGGGCTCGGTGGGCTGTCTCGTGGTGGTTTCGGGACCGGGCAGCTTTACGGGTGTGCGCATTGGTCTGAGCGCGGCGAAGGGCTTTGCCGAGGGAGCCGGGATTCCGCTGGTCGCAGTGTCGCGGCTGGAGGTCCTGGCGCATAAGGCTGGTGCCCGGGCGGCTGCTTTGGATGCGCATCGGCGTGAGGTGTTTCTCCGCGACGAGGATGGGGAGATGCTGGCAGGAATCGCGGAGCTGCAGGGAATGGTGCGTCCTGCGGGGCCCATCGCGATCTGCGAGGATGCGCCGGCCCGGTTGCTGGACGAGGGGTGGCCGGGAGCTGAGCTGGTCCGAGTCGACGCGCCCAGCGCAGCCGATGCCATCGATCTGGCTAGGCCATTGATTCTGAAGGGCCAGTTCGCCGATGTGGAGCGGCTGGACGGGCATTATTTGCGCCGTTCGGATGCGGAGATCTTCGGCGAGGGGGCGCCGCGACCGACTGCCTCATGACCGGCGGAGCGCATGTGCGGGAGATGTGGGCGGCGGACGTGGCGGCGGTGATGGCCATGGCCGAAGAGCTGCCCTCGGCACCCCATTGGCCGGCTGCAACTTACCAAGCGGCGCTGTCCGGCGGAGCTGGCCCGGACCGGCTTGCCCTGGTGGTGGAGGATGCAGGTGGGGAGCCGGTGGGATTTGCGATTGCGCTGCTTCTGCCTCCCGAGGCGGAGCTGGAGACCATCGTGGTGGCCCGGGGCCACCAGAGGCGCGGACTGGCGCGGCGGCTGGTACAGGCGCTGATCGAACGTCTACGGGGTCGCGGAGTCGGGCAACTGGACCTGGAGGTGCGGGCGTCGAACGGCGCTGCTCTCGGTCTGTATCGCGGGCTCGGCTTCGCAGAGGTGGGCCGGCGCCGGAATTATTATGTTGATCCCGTCGAAGATGCACTGCTTTTGCGGCTGATTTTTTAGGGCGCGCAAATCGAAGAGCCGTCGTGAGATCGATCACAGGCGTTCGTTCAACTGTCCGGAATATCCACAGAACCGTTACTTTTGCAGCCGGACCGGCTTGCTCTTTTTCTCAGGAGAGCGCTATATGTAATTGTTCTATTAATTCCAAAGGGGGTGCCTATGGAAATAATCCATGATCCGCTGAGCGAAGAAATTGAACGCCTGCACACCGAACACCGTCGCTACGCTCAGCGGTTGGAGGAATTGCTTCAGAAGCCGTATCTCTCCGAGGACGAGCAAATGGAAGAGGTACGCCTGAAGAAGCTGAAACTCCATGCGAAGGACCTGATCTACGCGCTGGAGCGCCGCACAGCGGTGATGGCGTAGCCGATCAGAGCCTGAGCGAACGGCTGAGAACGACGGAGGAGCGCGCAGCGGGATCTTCCAGGCAGGGCGTGTGCGTTCTGCGACCGCCGGGAAACTCGTAAAACCGTATAATCGTTGGGACAATGGTTCGCGACGGTTACATTTACGGTTTGAGTCTACTGGTGGTAGCTGTACTGGTGGTGTGGTTTACCGGGGGCTGGGCGTGGGGAATCCTGCCTATCCTCTTAGCTGCGTTCTTTCTGTGGTTTTTCCGCGACCCGGAGCGGGCGATCCCCACGGCGCCGGGGCTGATTGTGTCTCCTGCGGATGGGCTGGTGACGGAGACGGTGTCGATCTCGACCCCGGACGGCCCCCGGCAGCGAATCAGCATCTTTTTAAGTGTCTTTGATGTGCATGTGAACCGGTCCCCGATCGGGGGCGTGCTGAGCACTGTGCGATATCAAAAGGGTAAGTACCTCAACGCGATGAACCCCACCAGCGCCGAAGCAAATGAGCAAAACATTGTGACGGTACGGGGGGAGGGCATCGAGATTACCTTCAAACAGATTGCCGGGCTTCTGGCGCGACGGATCGTGTTCCCCTTCCGCGAAGGCGACACCGTGACGCGGGGACAACGGGTGGGCCTGATCAAATTCGGGTCGCGGGTGGACATTGTTCTTCCCGCCGAAGCTGCGCTGCAAGTTAAGGTGGGAGAGCGAGTGAAGGGCGGAGCCTCTGTGTTGGCTGCGATGGGTCAGGGAGGACGATGAACCGCGACGGCGATCTGATGCAGCGAGCCCGGTCGCGCGCGCGACTGCGCCGCGGCATGTATCTGCTGCCGTCGCTCTTCACTGTGGGAAACATCGCCGCGGGGTACTTCGCAATCGTGCAGACGTTCGCCGCCATGGTGGCGAATGCCGACGCGCATGTGCACCTGGACTGGGCGGCGATGGCGATCCTGTTCGCCATCCCGTTCGACGCACTGGACGGCCGCATTGCGCGGATGACCAATACCACCAGCGAGTTTGGCAAGGAACTGGATTCGCTGGCGGATGTGATCACCTTTGGGGTAGCTCCCAGCCTGCTGGCGTACATCTGGGGATTCCATTTCCTGCCCGAGTCGATTGCGCCCGAGCTGCGCCAGAACCTGATCTATGTGGGCGGGTTTATCTGCTTCCTGTACCTCATTGGCGGGGCGTCGCGCCTGGCACGGTTCAACATCAGTCACGATGCGCAGCCGCGGAATCCGGGGCGCCCAGATCGAAAGTACTTCGTGGGCATGCCGATTCCCGCAGCGGCTGGATTGCTGGCGGCCGCGGTTCACTTCTGCGGTGCCTATCCGATCGAGGCCTGGTGGGTTTCGATCATCTGGATGCTGCTGGTGGGAGTGTGCGGCTTTCTCATGGTCAGCACCTGGCGGTTCTGGTCGGGCAAGGAGATCAACTTCTCCCGGCGTCATCCTTTCCAGATCTTGCCGTTACTGGCCATCGTTTTGTTCTGCATGGTGCGGTTTTCGCAGTTTGTGTTGTTTGCGGTGGCCCTGGCTTACATGTTCTCCGGTATCTGGGCCCGGGCGGCCTATTCGTGGTCGCGCCGACGGCGCAATCGCGCTGCGGGGTTACCGGACCCACTCCATCATTCCTAATCGGTTTTTCAGAATACATCCGGGATGACGCTGGTCCTGCCCCACGAACCGCCGCGGCACAGCCAGCGCATTTGGACTCCAGATCATCAGAAGCATGGAATTAGCAACAGGAAAGGACTTCTGTGTACAAAATCGCCATTGCCGGAGCCTCGACGCTACTGGGCAAGGAACTCAAGGATGCGGTCTCCGAGTCACCGCTGGCTGCCGCCACATTCGCGCTGCTGGATGAGCCGCAGGCGCAGGGCCAGTTGGACCAGGTGGGGGATGAGATTACCTTTGTGCAGGCTGTGGAGCCCGGCGCATTCGAGAAGGCGGACTTCACCTTCTTCTGCGGTTCTGAGGAGCTAACCCTGCTGCATTGGAAGGACGCGCTGCGCGCGGGATCGACGGTTCTCGACCTGACCGGAGCGCTGGAGCAAGAGTCGGGCGTGCTGGTGAGGGCGCCGTGGCTGGAGACGGAGACGGGAGAGCCGGATTTGTTCACTCCGGCGGTGGTCCCGGCCCACCCGGCTGCGCTTGCGCTGGGCCTGCTTTTGGAGCGGGTTCAACAGAGTGCGCCGTTGCGCTTTGCCGGGGCGACAGTGCTGGTACCCGCCAGCGAGTTCGGCCGGGGAGCCATGGACGAGTTACACCAGCAGACGGTGAACCTGTTGAGCTTCCAGTCGCTGCCACGGGCCATCTACGATGCGCAGTCGGCCTACAACCTGTTGGGCGGGCTTGGAGAGGCGGCTAAGGCCAGCCTGCCGCGGTTAGAGGCCCGGATCCGTCACCATTACCAGGCTCTGGGTGGCGGGCGTTGGCCGGCCCTGGGGCTACAGGCGATTGCGGCGCCCGTATTTCACGGACACACCTTCTCGATTCTGCTGGAGCTGGAGCGTCCCACCGAGATCTCCACGCTGGAGCAGGCGCTGAGCGGAAATCACCTCGACCTGATTCTGGAGGACACCGACTCGCCCTCCAACCTGGCTGCCACGGGGCAGAACGATGTCCTGGTTCGCTTGCGCCCGGTGCAGGAAGGCAGGAATCCCAACCAGGTGTCGCGTCTCTGGCTGTGGGCGGCGTCGGACAATCTGCGCCTCTACGCTCAGAACGCCGTGGAGTGCGCGCTGGACCTGCGCCGGCTGCGGCCGCAGGGACAGGTACAGTAAGGGCGCTGGCGGGCCGCGTAACCGCGGCCCACCTGCGCTGTCCAGATCCCCTCGAGGAAGCTGTCGGTCATGCCGGCGATGTAGTCCGTGACGGTGCGCGCCAGACCCTG
>CBJOJD010000275.1:0-7512 GCA_966443485.1 uncultured bacterium
TCACGTCGAACAGGTTGCCCACCTTGCGGTGCGAGTTGGCAGCGTTGCCGATGCCGTCGAACTGGAGGTAGACATAGCGCAGGCCCGCCTCAGCGGCCGCGCGGCAAAGCTCCTTGCTCTTGGCAAACTCGATACCGTTCGAAGCCGCCTGCACCGAGTTGTAGCCCACCTTGCGCGAATAGGCCACGGCGTCCAGGAAGTACGGCGACAACGTCGGCTCGCCGCCCGAGAACTGCACGCTCATCTGCCGGCGCGGCTTGATGGTGATCGCGTTGTCCAGCATGGTCTTGATCTCGTCCCACGTCAGCTCGTGGACGAAGCCCACCTGGTTGGCGTCCATGAAGCATGGATCGCACATCATGTTGCAGCGGTTGGTCAGGTCGATGGTCAGCACCGAACCGCGGCCGTGAGTCACCGTGGACGTGCCGTGGTTGTGCAGGTCCTTGTCATTGTGCGCGCGGATGTCACGCCCCGGGAAGCTCTCTTCCAGGTGCTTGAAGAACGCAGCATCGATCGACATCACGTCTTCAAAATGGCCGTGCTTGGGGCAATCCTTCACCATCAGGATCTTGCCGTCGCGCTCGATGATCTGGGCCTTGATCTCGCCCACCTTCTCGTTGAGCAGCACTTCGTGGGGCAGCTTGCCATCCAGAATCTGCTTGCGGATCTCCGGGACGCACTTGGGACACAGCGAATCGGTAGTACGCGGCCAGCCCAACGGGGGCTTCTCCTTCTGCCACGACTTCAACAACGGCTTGTCGCTCCACTTGGGCGTAAAGGACGGGTTGGGGCTGATGCGGTTGAGCCGTTCGTAGACAGCCCAGGCGCCCTTGGCTGCGTAAACCGCAGCTTTCTCGGCGTACTTCATCGCTTTGGACATGGATTGCGATCTCCTTGAATTAATTGGTCGCCGGCGGGCTGATTCCACTCTGAAAGACCGCGAAGCCGCCTGGCCGCCCCACCCGGGCCCTAGTCTGGGCACCGGAAGAAACAAAATTTCAGTACTAGGGTAACCGCCCACCCCCGTCAACCCAACCCGCCTGCAGCGAACGGCGAAATCCTCCAGCGAACGGCTCTAAACCGCTCCGGAACGGCATGCCGCCTGGGTACCCTCCTCATTGCGAAAAGGGGGCTATCCGGTCTTTACCGCGATAAGAACTATGAAATCAGGAGCCTAGCGGGTCCCCCGCCCCGGCGCCACATCAAGCCGTAGAACCAAACCCGCCAAAGCACTGTGGGCTGGACGCCTCCGTCCAGCCCACCCCAGCACTAGCTCTCTAGCCGTCCGCCGTTCGACTATCGGCTGTTAGCTGTCAGCTGTCTGCGGTTCGCTGCCAGCTATTAGCTGCCTGCTGTCAGCGGTTAGCTTCCCTCACGGCATCGCCCCGCCCGACTCCGTCCGCGCCACCTGGTTGATAATCCGCTGGATCACCACAATCTGCACGTGAATATGGCTGGCCACATCCGGCACAAACTCGCTGATGAAGTTCCCAATCGGCGCCGTAGCCAGGGTCGTCACATATCGCGACGCGGTTGCCGACGCGTTGGTCTCCCGCCCCGGAATATACAAATTCGCGATCTCGTCATCGATAGCGAACCCCACCAGGTTCGCGTAATTCAGCATCCCCCGCCCGTCATCGTGCTGCGTCCACACCACCTGCAGCATCGCGTGCGCCACCCGCCGCGGAATCCCCGCGCCCTCCAAACGGTGGTACCGCGGATCCTGGTGCGCCACCGACGGAATCGCATACGTGCCAAAGAACTCGCCCGTCATGTCCTCCGTGAAGCTCACCCCCACGTCGCGCCCATACCCCGCGAACCCCGGCCCGTACACCGAATGCGAATCCGCCGCCACCGCGATCCCCGCCTCGCCGCCGATCGTGATCAGGTTGAACGGATCCACCAGGTTCCGCACCGCCAGCCACCCCTTGTCCCGCGCTGTCAGCGGCTTGTCATGCGGACCATCGGCGAAGCGTTGGTACCAGTTCTTCTTCTGCGGAACACATGGGTTCGGAGCATGAAAGATCCCCATACCCCACAGCCGCCCCTTCGCCCGGTTCGTTACCCCCGTCGGGCTCTCCGGAACCACCGCCATGTTTACGCTCGGACACGGGTTCACCTGCTTTGCCTCGGACTGCGGCGCCGGCGCATCCGGCAGCCCATCCGTACCGCCGCCCATCAATGCCTGCCCGCAACTCCCCTGCGCGCTCAGCACCCACAACAGCGTCAGCAGCAGGCCCGCACTCGCCCCGCCCGCCAATCTCGGGCCTCGCAGTGGCCGCAGGGTCTTGGAACTCTGGCGCGCGATACGTCCTTCCACCTTTCTCCCCGTCCGGCTCACCCTCTGGGATAGATGAGCTTTTGCTCCCGAATGTTGGGTACAAAGCGCATCTTCCCGCCCGCCACCGGCCGCATCCTGCTCAAGGCTTAAGACGTAACCCCTCTTTCCTCGTCACAGGCCGCGCGGCCCTCCTCTTCCACACTGGGAATCCCCGTTGACCACTGCGGCACCTTCTCCCCCGCTCCCATTGACTCCCCCTCCCCCCAATCGCAAACTAGAGCCGAACCCGCCCCCAAGGCGGATGGAGGAACCTCATGAGTACAGCGCCTCCGCCCGGCCCGCCCCCCGGCGGCGTCGGACAACGCATCGAAGAAGCTATGGAGCTCATCGAGCTGGAGCTGCGCCACGCCGTCGCTTACGTCAACGATGCCGTTATCCCGCAGGTCCGCCGCGAATCCATCTCCGCCATGCGCTCGGTCGCCAGCACCCTGCAGCGGCTCGCCGACCGCTTCGATCAAACTCATCCACCGCGAGGTCCCCAGCCCTGACTCTCGCAGAGCCCATCGCTGTACGCCATAGCCGGAACCCGGCTCTCGCCGTCTCCGCTCTCGCCGTCCTCTTGCTCGCGGGCTGCGGACATCACCGCCAGACCGTCTCCCAGCTGCCGCCCACCGCGCCCCCCGTGGCCTCCGCGCCGGAACGGCCCCCGCAGCCCTCGCGCATTCCGCCCACTCCCGCTCCGCCCGGCGGCGTCAGCGAAGACGACCTGCAGTACATCGAGTCCCATCGCCCCCTCCGCACCGAGGTCGGCTACGCCACCTGGTACAGCGCTCCCTATAAAGGTCGCCGCGCCGCCAACGGACAGGTCTTCAGCGACCGCGCCCTCACCGCCGCCCACCGCACCCTGCCCATGGGATCGCTGATCCTGGTCACCAACCTCACTACCGGCCAGTCCTCCGCCATGCGCATCACCGACCGCGGACCCTTCGTTGACGGCCGCATGCTCGACCTCACCATCGCCTCCGCCAAGGCTACCGGCGTCTATCGCGCCGGCCTCGTCCGCGTGCGCATGGACGTTTACGAGACCCCCAAGCCCATCGATCGCGGCGGACGCTGGTGCGTCCAGATCGGCGCCTTCCACAGCGAGCACGACGCCAAGAAGCTCAAATCCAAACTGCAGTCCCGCTACCCCGACGCCACCGTCATCGAGTTCCCCGGCGAGAACAGCTTCTGGGTCCGTATCCGCCCCCTGGGCGACAACCGCGAAGAGGCGGAACTCATCGCCCGCCGCACCCACCCCTCCGAAGGCGAAGCCTACCTCACCCGCCTCGATTGAACACTAGCTGTCATGCTGAGCGAAGTTGATCGCGAGCGATCAACGCGAGCGATCAACGCAGTCGAAGACCCGCATTTCCGATTCGCCTCATGCCGCTGTCAAGCCCCCTCACCCGAAAATACTTTCTAAGTTACTGAATTTAAAAAGAAAATCCTTATCACAATTTTGCCGATCAATTGCCCCGAATTCTCTATCCTTAGAACAGAATCCCCAGAGGACGAAATCCCAGCCCAGCTCAGCTTCGCTCCCGGCACGCACGCGCGCGCTCGGCGGGTCGGCTTCGTCTTCGGATTCGGTACCCCTCCCCCCTCCCGGGCCCCCATCCCTCCCAATGAGAACGCCATGGCCATCATCCTCGTCAACATCGAAAAAGGCATCGAAATCGCCGCCGAAGACGCCCTCAAGTGGCTCACCGGCGCCAACAAGGCCATCCACGCTGCACCCAACGTGATCGCCGCCCTCGCCACCCTCATCGGAGCCCTCGAAAAGCCCCTCCAGGACCTCACCCTGGCCGCCGCCACCCCCCTCAACATCCCCCTCGATCTCCAGACCGCCCAGGACATCAAGGCCGTCTGGCCCGAGGTCAAGCAGTTCCTCACCACCCTGGGCGTGAAGTTCTAGCTCCCGGGTACCCCAGCTCCGGGCCCCACCACGGGGTCTTTGTTCGTGGGGTGGAGATCTCCCGATGTTGGAGACCTGGGATACCTCGGTGTTGGAGACCTGGGATACGGGGTGCCCCGTCCAAGCTCGGCTTGGGCGGGAGACCAGATCTCTTCTGTGACACAATCCGTATCCACTGAATAGCCGGGAGCCCCAGGTCCGGGGTCCCCACCAACGGGGTCTTGGTTCGTGGGATCGAGATCTCCCGGTGTTGGAGACCTGGGATACGGGGTGCCCCGTCCAAGCTCGGCTTGGGCGGGAGACCAGATCCGCCCGGGACCCAGAACTTCGCGGATACCGACAACTCCGGGTGCCCCCACGAACGGGTCTTGGTTCGTGGGGTGGAGGTCTCCCGGTGTTGGAGACCTGGGATACCACAGCTCCCACCCTCCCGTTCAACCGGGTACCGTCCAAGCTCTGCTTGTGCGGAAGGTAAGCCCCGTTCAAGCGCAGCTTGAGCGGGATCGGTCTCCCGGAGACCTGGGATACCACCGCCCCATCAGACGTTCTGACCCCGCGCCTCGCCCAGCATCAGCTTCAGGGTCATCTGTCGGCGCCCGCGCAGAATCGTCACGCTCACCACATCGCCGGCCTGGTGTTTATCCATCAGCGCGTCGATGTCGTGCGGATCCGTCACCTGCTGCCCATCGATCGACACAATCAAATCGCCGCCCACCAGGATCGGCATGTTGCCCAGCAATACCTGCTGATTGCCGCCCCGCAGCCCAGCCCGCTCCGCCGCGCCACCCGGAACCACCTTCTGAATCAGCACCCCGTAGTCCGCCGCCAGGCCAAGCTCCGCCGCCAGATCCGGTCCAATCGGCAACGACACAATCCCCAGCGACGGCCGCTTCACCTGCCCATACCGGGTCAGATCCGACAGCACCGCCTTGGCCGTATTGATCGGAATCGCAAACCCAATCCCCGAGCTCTGCTCCGCGCCATTGGAGGCAATCATGGTGTTGATCCCAATCACCTCACCCCGCGAGTTCAACAGCGGCCCGCCCGAGTTTCCGGGATTGATCGCCGCATCCGTCTGGATGGCGTCTTCAATCGGCGCGCCTTCCGCCCCACGAATCGAGCGGATCGAGCTGATAATGCCCCGCGTCATCGTCCCGCTCAACCCAAACGGGTTGCCGATCGCGTACACCTTCTGCCCCACCGCCAGTTCCGAGGAATCCGCCAGCGTCACCGGCTGCAGGTTCGGCGCATCGATCTGCAGCAATGCCAGATCGTGTACCCGGTCCGTGCCCACCACCTTCGCCGAGTAGTGATGCTTGTTGCTCAGCTGCACCTCGACGCCGCGGTTGGCATTCTCCACCACGTGATAGTTCGTCAGCACGTGCCCGGCCTTGTCCAGAACGAACCCCGAACCCTGCCCCTGCTGCGGAACCGTGCCGTAGAAGAAGTTAAACACCAGCTGGGTCGCCGTGATATTCACCACCGAGGGCAGCACCCGCTTGTAGATCGCAATGTTGTTCTGCTCCTCGGCGTCGTACGCCGGCGCAGCCTCCGCCTCGGTCAGCTCCAGGGGCGAATCGGACCCATGCCCCGTCAGCAGCGCCAGATGCCGCAGATCTCCCGGCAGATGGGCCGTCACGTACCAGAAGCCTCCCACCAGCAAAACCACCATCAGAATCCGACGCATCTTCATCGCTCCAAACCTTCTTTCCTTACCCTTTCGGGACAAGTCCAGCCGGGGCGTCCCGCCCTCAGACCGTCCCAGCCCCATAGCCGGGTGCCCCAGGTCTCCTTCTTTTGGAGACCTGGGATACCACAAACCTGAACCGACAAACTGGGTGTTCCACCCTCGGGACGCTCTTCGCGCCCGGGACAGGTTCATACCATCCCACAATTCAATTCTAAAGAACCCCGCGCTTCTGATTTGTTGCTTCGGTCCGCAGTTGCTCCCAGACCGCCGCGACCCGCGCCTTCAACCCGTCCAGGCTTCCATCGTTCTCAATTACGAAGTCCGCCCGCGCCGCCTTCTCCGCATCGGGAATCTGCCGCGCCAGGCGCATTCGCGCATCCGCCTCCGTCGCCGCACGCCGTGCCGGATCGCCGCCCACCCGCGCCACAAACCGCGCCACCTTCACCTCATCGGGAGCCGTCAGCACAATGATCCGGTCAAACCGATTCCGCCAGTCGGCCAGCACGCCCTCGCGCTCCCCTCGCGCCCGCGCATCCCGCTCCACCTCGAAGATCAGCGCCGACTCCACCACCGCCACCGCGCCCGGATCCCGCACTATCACCTCGTCCAGCCACCGCCGCTGCGCCGCAATCACCGCCGGATGCACAATCGCGTTCAACTCCTCCAGCCGCCCTTGGTTGAACGCCAGATCCGCCAGCTTGGCGCGATTCAGCCGCTGGTCGGCGCCCACCACCTCCGGCCCAAACACGCGGACTATCTCCGCATACACCGCCTGCCCCGGCTCCATCAGCGCCCGCCCCAGCTCATCGGCCTCGATCACCTGCGCGCCCAGCCGCCGCAGCTCCGCCGCCACGGTACTCTTGCCGCTCCCCAACCCTCCCGTCAGCCCCACGCGCAACATCGCCCGCTCCCCCCTCCCTCCAGACACCAAGTCTGGGAGTAGAATGATGCCAACCCAGGGGAGGCAGCGTGCTTATGGGCGCCCAGAATCCGCGCATCACCATCGAGGCCGGCAAGATGGGAGGCAAACCCTGTATCCGCGGCTTGCGCTTTACCGTCTACGACCTCGCCTCTTACCTCGCCTCCGGCATGACCGAAGAAGAGATCCTCGCAGAATTCCCCTATCTCGAAAAGGAAGACTTCCAGGCAGCCTACGAGTTCTTCGCGACACTTCCTGAAAGGATCTCGGTCGTAGAAGCTTCTCGTGGATGAAAACCTTCCTCCGCGGCTCACCACCGACCTCGCCGATCTGTTTCCCGGTTCAACCCACGTCCGCTTCGAAAACCTGGGCGGCACTCCCGATGCAATCGTCTGGGATTTCGCGAAGCTGCGCGGATTCGCCTTCTTGACGAAGGATAAGGATTTCGCCAACCTGAGCATCGTCAGGGGAGCTCCTCCGAAGGTGATCCTGCTACAGACTGGGAACTGCTCCGCCGCTGATCTCATTCGCATCATCCGCAACAACGCAATCCGCTTATCGGAATTTCAGAGTGACGTTCGCCGCAGCCTTCTGCTGCTGAAATAGCTCCTAGTCCTCTCAGCTAAACCGGATGCCCCAGGTCCGGGGTCCCCACGAACGGGTCC
>CBJOJD010000276.1:0-7470 GCA_966443485.1 uncultured bacterium
CAGTACAAACTATCAGGCAAGCACCTCCGCAGCGCTCGCCGAAACCGTCAACTAACGCTTCATCCGAAACCAAAAGCGGGCGGCCATTGATCTCCATCAGTGACCGCCCCGTTTTTTTTCCCTACAACGCCCTCCGGCCCTTCGCCGGGTGGGTGCCCCGTCCAACCTTTGCTTGGGCAGGAGACCAGGTCACTCCCCTTACAACGCTGGCTGCGCCAGTCCGGGATCTCCACGAACAGGTCTTTGTACGTTGGGTGGAGGTCTCCCGGTTTTGGAGACCTGGGAGACCTCCCAAACAGTCGCTGATCTCTATCAATTCAATCCGTACACATCAATTTCCCCCTGCGGATTCGTCGCCGAAGTCAGATCATGCCCGCTTGAGACGTACACCTTTCCGTTGGCGACCACGGGCGATGAGAACTTGATGCCGTACCCCGGCGCGTCTCCCGGATTCACGTTGCTGTTGTACAACTCGTTAGCGAGATTCGTCGCATCGTAGGCGCGCAACGTGGCATGGGTCGGTCCGCTGGGGCCGTTCTGCAACGGCTGCCCGGTATCGATCATCCACATCACCCCATCTGAGGTTCCGTTCGAGGAGAGGAACGGAGTTGTGCCCCGGGTGTTTTCCTGCACGCCCGGCGAGGTATAGCTGCCGGGCGTCAGCGTACTCCCGCTTAGCGTGAACTGGCGAATGCCGGAAGGAATGTTGTTCACTGTTGGCGTGATGCCCAGATATACGGAGCCATTGAAATATGCTGACGTGCCGAAGATCTCATACGCGCTGATCTGGGCCGAATGCGCTCCGCTCGCATCCGAGCAGCTGGAAGTATACGGAGAGCTCAGGTCGCCTTCGAACCACAGGGTCTGCGCCGCGCCTGCGTCGCCTGCTTGCTCTTTGCCAAGATTGTTGGTGTTGACGAGGTAAAGCTTGCCCGTCTTGCCGCCCGCCAACGCCAGCGAAGTCCCTGGTATCAGCAGCAGGCCTCCGGCTGCCAAATCTTCGTCCTGGCAGTTCATGTACCCGTAGTCTGCTGGGGTGAAATAGTCCACCAGTTGCAGCTTCGAATTGAACTTCAGCACCGAATCGCCGAATGCAGTCTTGCCGTCCCACGGACCGTTTCCGGTAGTCACATAGATATTCCCCGCGCTATCCGCAACCGGACCGCCGCTTCCCATCCAAATGCCACCGGCGCCGCCGTAGGTGCCTTCCCCATTCAAATTCGGACTGGAGTTGAACACTCCAATCTGCGTGAGCTTCTGGGCATCATAGGCCAGCAGCCAGCCGCTATGGCAGCTGCCGAATCCCATGTACACCGAGTTGTTGGCCAGCAACAGCGCCGCTCGCTGAGTACACGACGTCGTCAGTGACACCACGCCATTCACCGCGTCCGAGCTCGTCCCCGGTACGGAAGCCGTAATTGTCACTGGACCGCCAAACTTCTGCGCACCAGTTGAGATGTCCAACGCATTCAGGCGGAAGGTGCTGCCGTTCGGCGTCAATTGCTCAGACACGACATACATGGTGTTGGTGATCGGATCGATCACCGGCGTAGACGTCACTCCTTCATAGGGTTGAATCGGAGCCGTTGTCACCGGCTTCTCCCCAGACTGAAGCAGCGATACCTTCCAGAGCGGCGCGCCCGATCCATAGTTGTCCGCGTCGAAGGCGTACACGCTGTCATATTCCGTCGCGACATACAGAACGTTGTGCGTGGTTCCGCCGATCTTCACGTTCGACATCACCAGCGGCTCACCGTAGACATATCCGTCCACCAGGTAAGAGAACATCTTTCCGAAGGTGCCCGGACTTACATTGGTCGGGCCCAGCACGATCTCATGGGAGTTGAGGCCGCTTCGGCTCTGATCAACATGCCACGTGGGTATATTGACCGCCGAGGCAGGGGGCACCGTCACCATGAACTGCGAGGCGCCGTTGACGTTGTTCAGAGTGGCCGTGACCATCGTTGCTCCGGCGGCATAGCCATTCGCCAGTCCTGCGCCGTCGATCACTGCAACTGCGGTATTGCCCACCGTCCAGTTCGCCGCCGAGGTCACATCGGCCGTCGATCCATCGCTATACGTGGCCGTCGCCTTGAACTGCACCTTCGAGCCCATCGTCACCGTCGCCGGATTGGGCGTGACCGCAATCCCAGTGATGGACTTGTCCGCGGAAACGGTCAGGTCCACGGTGCTATACGACGCTCCTCCACAGTTGTCCCACTCCTCCACCACCGTGTGCTGAGGACCGGGGCTCATGGAGATCTGGGTGTTCAGATCGGCTCCGTTGCTGACATAGATCAGCTTGTTGTTGACGTACACTCCCATCGTCGCCACACCCTTGGCACAACTGGTCGTCGTAGCCGTGGCGTCGTACATCACCGGAGAGGTCACCGTACTGCCGGGCAGCGGTGTTGTGACATAAACCCCAGTCTTGGCCACCACCGTGATGGGCACTTGCGTAAACGTGGCCCCGCCGCAGTTATCCCACTCCTCTACGACTGTGTTGTAGGAGCCCGGACTGAGCGCCAGGCTGGTGTTCAGGCTGGCGCCGTTGCTCTTGTAGGTGAGCTGATTGTTCACGTAAACGCCCATCGCCGCCACGCCATTTGCGCAGGTGGTATGAGCCGTGGCCGCAAAAGGAACAGGGGATGTGTAGGTGTCCTGGCCGTCAGGAGATGTCACCGTAACCCCGGGTGCTTGGGTTACGGTGATGTTTACTGGGGCATAAGTTCCGCCGCCGCAGTAATCCCACGCTTCGACTACGGTGCTGTAACTTCCCGGATTCAAGGATAAGGTCGTGTCCAGGCTGCTTCCGTCTACCACGTAGACCAGCGAGTTGTTAACGTAAATCCCCATGGAAGCTACGCCGCTGGAACAGGTGCTGGTGCTTCCCGTCGCCAGATAGTGCACCGGCCCGGCCACGCTGGCCCCATTCGCAGGACTGCTGACTGAAACTGTGGCGTGGGCTGCTGATGCGCACAGCAGCATTGCAGGCAGGATACCTGCACAAAGAAAGACTCTCTTGAAGATCACGGCTCCCCCTGATTCGCCTCTGCACGAATCGTCCTGCAGACCTGGGTCGAAAAGAATTACTTGTGTGAAAGAAGTTAGGTGGATGTGCGTGCCTTGCGCTCATCCCTAGTTTGACCATCGGATAGGATGAGCAACTCACGCTTGTATGTTGCTTTGTGCTCTGGAATGCCTTAGACCCTGGTCCCGCATCCCATGGGCCTGCCTGAGTAGAATTGGATCAGTGGCCCTCGACTTTAAAATCCATGCTTCTGACGGGACGGGACGTCGCGCCTCGCTCGTCCTTCCCCACCAGACCGTAGAAACCCCCGTCTTCATGCCGGTGGGCACCGCCGGGACGGTCAAGGCCGTTCCGCAGGATGTGCTCGAAACCCTGGGCGCGCAAATCATCCTGGGGAACACTTACCACCTCTATCTGCGTCCCGGCCACGAGATCATCCGCCGCCTCGGTGGCCTGCATCGCTTCATCAGCTGGGAGCGCGCCATGCTGACTGACTCAGGCGGATTCCAGGTCTTCTCTCTCAGTGAGCTGCGCAAGATCTCCGATGAGGGCGTCCGCTTTCGCTCGCACCTCGATGGCAGCAGCCACTTCTTCTCCCCTGAGCACTCCATGGATGTTCAGATCGCCCTCGGCGCCGACATCGCCATGGCCTTCGACGAATGCACGGAGTATCCGGCGGACCGCGCTCGCGCCCAGGAGAGCCTGCGTTACACCATGGCTTGGGCGCGCCGCTCCCTCGATCACTTCCGCGCCCACCAGCATGAAGTTCCCTGGGCCCATGAGCTGGAAGGGAAGTCGCAAAACCTGTTCGGCATCGTGCAGGGCGGCATGTACCGCGATCTGCGTAAAGAGAGCGCCGAGCGTCTCGTTGAAATGGACTTCGATGGATACGCGATCGGCGGCCTCAGCGTCGGCGAGCCTCGCGAATTCACTCTGGAGGTCATCTCCGAGGTCCTGCCACACCTGCCCAAAGACAAGCCCCGCTACGTGATGGGCGTCGGTTATCCCGATGAGATCGAGCAGTACGCGCGCATGGGCGTCGACATGATGGACTGCGTTCTACCCACTCGCGCCGCCCGTCACGGATTGCTCTTCACCAGCGAAGGCAGGCTCACTATCAAGAACAAGCGCTTTGCTGAAGACCAGACCCCACCCGATCCGAATTGCGATTGCATGGTCTGTCGCCGCTATACCCGCGCCTATCTGCGCCATCTCATGCAGGCAGGCGAGGCCCTCTCCGGCACTCTCAATTCCATCCATAACCTGGCGTATTATCTGGGGATCATGCAGAAGGTCCGCAACTCTCTGGCGGGCTTACCGGTCGCGCAGTAGAGCGTTGATCTCCGCCTCATGCCCGGCCGCAGCAATGCTTGAACTTGCTGCCGCTTCCGCAGGGGCAGCGATCGTTGCGGCCCGCCTTCTGCATGGCTGTTCTCGCTTCGCTTTGTGCAATCCAGTGCATGACATTTGCGGGCGGGCGATGCGCCGCCAGCTCCGCTGCCATGAAGCGCATATACACATCTACATGCCGGAAGAACCGCTTGTAACCGCCACATAGATAATTGAGCCCAGGCTCGCCGTCCGGTGTGCTCATAAAGCGGTGCTTCGGGCACTCTCCATTGCAGGCGAATCGTACATCGCACTCCCGGCAGTAGCGTGGCAGGGTGGTCTCTTTCGCCTGCCCAAATGCCTGCTGCTGCGGAGAGTTGACCAGGCTCTCGAGTGGCGACTCCATGATGTTGCCCAGCCGGTTCTCGGGATACACGAAATGATCGCAGGAGTACACGTCGCCGCAGTGTTCGATCGCCAGCGCCGACCCGCATTGCCGCCGGAATACGCAAAGGCTCGCGGCTCTCCCCGTCCAGATCTCCAGACAGACATCGAATAACTGCACGAAGACCTTACCGACATCCCGCCTTACCCACTCGTCGAAGATGGTGCACAGAAAACGGCCAAACTGCTCCGGCTCCACAGACCACGGAGCGACCTTCGCAGCCCCGTCGAAGCTCGGCGCGATCAGTTGCAGACCATCTGAGGTAATCTGGCTCGCGATCCGCTCCACGATGGGGATGAACTGGATGAACCCACTGCCGTGCTCGCGCAGGAACCGGTACACCTCGAGAGGCGCATCTGCGTTTCCACGATGCACCGTGGTCAGCGTGTTGAACTCCACGCCATAGCGCTTCAGTATCTCGATGCCGCGCATCACCCGGTCGAAGGTGGGCTGACCTCCCTTGTCCACGCGATAGGCATCGTGCAGGGCGCGCGGACCATCGATAGAGACGCCGACCAGGAATCTGTTCTCCTTGATGAACGCGGCCCAGGTCTCGTCCAGCAGCACCCCGTTCGTCTGGAATGCGTTCTCAATCTGCTTGCCGCCCGCATATTCAGCCTGCAGGCGAACGATGTTGCGAAAATAGTCGACCCCCAGCAGGGTCGGCTCCCCGCCTTGCCAGGCAAAGCTCACCACCGGGGTGTCGTGCGCCTCGATGTACTGGCGGATGTAGCTCTCCAGAACGTCTGCAGGCATCGCCCACTTGGCCGCGTTCGGGTAGAGCGTCTCCTTCTCGAGATAGAAGCAGTACTTGCAATCCAGATTGCAGATGGGGCCGATCGGCTTGGCCATCACATGAAGGTTGGAGACGCCCATGACTACCTCATCCCGAAGAAGGCCGACCGGCTCTCACTTACGCCCGCAGCGTATCGCTGCCGGGCCGCCGGATCTGAACCCTCAGTCTATCTTCCGCGCCACTGGCCGGCCACCACGCTTCGGAGGATCACCTTCCGGACACCGGGATCCGCGGGGCAGAAAGCGGTTTGACCATTTTGATCTCATCGAGGCCACCCGCGGCCCTGTTTGGGGATCAGGCGCTCTACCGTTCGAAGAGAGACGGGCGCAATCGCATCACCGTCGCCTCGGGCGGCGGCGAAGAACCGCTATCCAAAAGTGCGTGAGCGCTTCAGCAAATCTTCCACTACTTCGAGCGGCTGGCAATTGAGCACATCGCGCTTCTCCACGCCGGCTCGCCGGGCCTGCTCGATTCCGTAGCGCGCCATGCGGTACTCTGCCGTGCTGTGAGCGTCGGTGGAGATGACTATTTTCAATCCCGCAGACCGCACCAGCCGCGCGTTTTCAGCAGACACGTCGAGCCGGTCCGGGCTGCAATTCAGCTCGAAAAAACACCCCCGTTGCTGGGCGTGAGCAAGAATGCGATCGAAATCCAACTCGTATCCAGGCCGCTTCAAGAGCAGCCGCCCCGTTGCATGCCCCAGAATTGTGAAATAGCGATTGTCCATGGCGCGCAAAATGCGCTCGGTCTGCTGTTCCTTGTTCATCGCGAACCGCGAGTGGATCGAGCACACTGTGTAATCCAGCTCGCGCAGCACGTCGTCCGGAAGGTCCAGACTCCCATCGCCCAGGATGTCGACCTCCGCCGACTTCAGCACGCGAAAGCCCTTCAACTTGGCGTTCAGCTTATCAATGGCGCGAATCTGGGCCCGAAGCTCCTCCACCGACTGTCCGTTTGCAATCTTCAGGCTAGGCGAGTGATCGGTGATGCCCACATAGGCATAGCCCAGCCTCTGGGCGGCGCGTGCCATCTCCTCCAGGGAATTCACTCCGTCGCTGCCCACCGTGTGCGCGTGCATGTCTCCGCGCAGATCCTCCTGCGCCACAAGGTCGGGAAGCGCTTGCTTGCGCGCTTGGCTCACCTCGTCCAGACCTTCGCGCAGCTCCGGCGGAATGAACTGCAGTCCAAAATGCGCGTAGAAGTCCTCTTCGCTGGCAAAGGAACCATCTGCATCGAGCGCTGCCAAACTGCCCGTCACGCGACTCAGCTTGCGCAGATGTGTCGTCGAGCCGGTTCCGCGGATCAGCGCGAGCCCCCATTGCTTCTTCTTGACCGCTTGCAGGCACAGCAGCGGCCCCGTGGGCAGAGAATACGTCGCGGTGGTTTCCGTCCGGTCGATTAGCGATGTCCCTCCGCCATAGCGCTGCATGGTCTCAACTACCTTCGCAAAAGTGCGCGCCTGCACAAGAAGATCGAGTCTGGCGATGACCTCCACGCGTCTCCGGTAGTCTCCCACCGCCTCCACGCGCTCCGCTCCCGCCTTGTTCACCAGAAAATCCATGATGGATGCGCAGAGCGGGTGTGCGTGGTACAGCAGGATCGTGCGCGTCTCTACCAGCCCGAAGCGCACGTGCTGCGCCATCCTGGCTCCAAAGACGCGATCGATCTCGCCGCTCTCGAGAGCCGACCGCAAGGCCTCCACGGTCGAGATCCCCAGCTTCTTGTAGACGCGAACAACCCGCCGCGGGTCCAGCCGTGGATAAGCGCTCCGCTCCACCAGTTCCGGGCTGGAATTCGCGCGCAGCTTCTCCAGGCTCTTCAACGTGCCGGTTTCTACACTCTCCCGAATCGCCCCGCTGATGGCGTCTC
>CBJOJD010000277.1:0-7466 GCA_966443485.1 uncultured bacterium
ATGGACTGGATCCCCCCGGAGATGCGGGAGAACCTGGGCGAGATTGAGGCGGCAGTGGGACACGCCTTGCCGCGGCTGATTGAAGAACGCGATCTGCGTGGGGATGTGCACATGCACACCCACGAGACGGATGGCCGCAACTCGATCCGCGAGATGGCAGAGGCGGCGTTCGCGGTTGGCTACAGCTACATCGCCATCACCGACCACTCCAAGGCGCTGGCGATGACCAATGGACTGGACGAGAAGCGCGCTCTCGCCCACATCCAGCGGATCAAGCAGGTGGAACGCGAGATGGAGGGCAAGATTCGCATCTTCGCGGGGATTGAGGTGGACATCCTGGCGGACGGCGCGCTGGATCTGGACGACGAGGTGCTGGCCCAGATGGATGTGGTGATTGCCAGCGTGCACAGCCGTTTCGACCAGAGCAAAGAGGAGACGACGGCGCGGGTGCTGCGGGCGATCGAGAACCCCAACGTTCACATCCTCGGCCATCCGACCGGGCGTCTGATCCTGCGCAGGGAGCCGTTCGCGATCGATATGGGAGCGGTGCTGCGCCGGGCAGCGGAGCTGGGCGTGGCCATGGAGCACAACGCGGCGCCGGAGCGGCTTGACCTCTGCGACCGGGATTTGCGTCTGGCCAAGCAGCTGGGGTGCAAGATTGTGATCAACACCGATGCGCACGATAGCCGGGTTTTGGGACAGATGGGGTACGGAATACGGCAGTTGCGCCGCGCCTGGCTGGAGCCCAAGGACGTTCTGAATACCTTTGCGCCAGAGGAGTTCCTTTCAGCGCTGCGGCCGCGGCAGGTGGCGGTGGTCTAGCGCGAGCCGATGAGGCGGCGAGGCCAAAAGCTTCGCGGCAAACAACAGGGGCCAAAAGAAGCGGCATCGCATATCTCGGCGCTGCATTCCGGTGCGGCGCAGGAGGATTACGATGGCTGATAAACCGCAGTCCCACAAGAGCAGCAAGGATTCGCCGCAGGCCAACCGCTCGGACAGCAGCATGCCGATGAGGGGGAGCTCGAAACAGTCCACCTCGATGAGCGGCCAGAACTCCTCGAGTGATCGCTCGGAGCGCAACCGTGACCGGTCGGCGCACGGGGACAAGTTTGGTACCGACGCGGGCAATACCGGCTACGGGAGTGGACAGATCTCTCCCGACGCAGGCGGCTCCGGCGTCCATGGAAAGAGCCGTTCGAGATAGCCAGCTTTAGTCCGTGTGAAATGGCTCCCAGGTCTCGACAACGGGACCTGGGAGCCCTCCCAGTCGCAGAGCGAGCGCCGGTCAGCTATGATGTGGCGCTATGAGCCTGTTGCAGCAGAACTCGTCTGCCCCCGACGATGCCGCCCGAGGGGAGTCGTTCACCAAGGGTACAAGCCATTTGATTTGGGCCGGCGTTATTGCTGCCATCGTGGTGTCGGCAGCAATCGCGGCGTACTTTATTGCGGGCGAAAAGCCGCCGGCGGCCACCGCCGAGATCGTCAGCCTGACGGCTTACACGCGGCACCAGAAGGGCGCCGATGTGGACGCGGCGGGGGCACCCTTGCCGGAGCAGGATTTCGACCAGGTGCTCCTGTTCGCTCATCTGAAGCTGCGCAATCAGAGCAAGAATCCCGTGTTTGTGCGCCACATCATGGCCAGTGTGACGGTGGACGACGGAGTGCACAGCAGTTACGCTGCGATTCCCGGAGACTACGAGCGACTTTTCGTGGCTTATCCCCAGTTGTCCGGAATCCACGGCAAGCCGCTGGCGGCGGAGCCCACCATTGAACCGGGTGAGGCGCTGGAGGGAGATATTGTCTGTTCCTTCCGAATGACCAAGGAGCAGTGGGACGCGCGCAAGGGCCTGGACTACAGCGTCGCCTTGCAGTATCTGCCGGACGTGAAAGTCACTCCCTCGGTGTCGGTGGATGTGCGGGCGATGTAGCTGTCCGGAAGCGAACGATTTCTCTGAGGGCCGGACATCCTCGATCCAGTACTTAGTTCATAACAGTCCTATTTTCAGAGCGTGCACCGGCTGGGGCATGGCAGCGCCCGTGCATCTTCCTATCGCAAGGAATTTGGGTTCAGGAGGAGGACGCGGTGTTCTCGGATCTGAGATTTGCGATTCGGCAGTTGCTCAAGTCCCCGGGGTTCACGGTGACTGCAATTCTGACGCTGGCGTTAGGCATTGGCGCCAACACAGCCATCTTTACCCTGGTGGATTCGATCATGCTGCGGCCGCTGCCCTTTCCGCACCAGGATCAGCTGGTGCGCATCGGCTATGACCAGGCGCAGAGCAACACGGCTTTCTTTCCCAAGGGCTGGCTGCGGGCTCTTGGCGATCACGCGAGTTCTCTCTCCGCGGTGAGCGGCTTCGGGCCCAATACCGAATCGAATGTGGGCGACCTGGGCGGATCGACCCGGGTATTCGGCGCTGAGGTCATGGCCAATGCCTTCGACACGCTGCAGTTGCATCCGGTGGCGGGACGGTTTTTCAGTCCCGAGGACGCCATTGCGGGGCATGAGCCGGTGGTGGTGCTGAGCCACGGGTTCTGGCGCAGCCGCTTTGGGTCTAATCCCAACATTGTGGGGCAGACGATCCGGATCGATGGCGTATCGCGGCGCATCGTGGGAGTGATGCCGGCGGAGGTGCACTTCCCTTATGCCGACACCCAGTTTGTGATCCCGGTGACCTTCAAGGGTGGCGAGGTTCAGGATCCCTGGCTGCAGTTCGATCTACGTGCGTTTGGGCGGCTCAAGAGCGGCGTTTCTCCGGGACAGGCGCAGGCGGAATTGCGCCGGCTGCAGAAGCTGTTACTGCCGTTGTTTCCGTGGAGAATGCCGGACGTCTGGGCCTCAGAGAGCACGGTGGTTCCTCTGCTGGAATCGCAGGTGGGCGCGATGCTTCCGCGTTTGCTGCTGCTGTTCGGGGCGGTGGGATTGATTCTGCTGATTGCGTGCGCCAACGTGGCGAACTTGATGCTGGCGCGGGCGGCGGGGCGGGAGCGGGAGATTGCCATTCGTGGAGCCATGGGAGCTTCGGCAACTCGACTGGTAAGGCAGCTGCTCTGCGAGAGCGTGGTGCTGGGTGTGACGGCAGGAGTGGTGGGACTGATTGCGGCGGGTGTGAGCCTGCGGGCGCTTGTGGCGCTGCTTCCCGCCGATACACCTCGACTGCCCGATGTATGGCTGCACTGGCCTGTGTTTGCGTTTGCTGCCGCGGCCTCTCTGCTGACGGGATTTCTGTTCGGGCTGGTTCCGGCGCTGCAGATGGCCCGGCCAGATCTGCGCGAGTCGCTGCTGGCGGGAAATCGGAGCGTGGCGGGAAGACCGGGGCAGTTCCGGACTTCGATGCTTCTGGTTGTAGGACAGATCGGGCTGTCGGTAGTGATTCTGACCGGCGCGGGTTTGATGCTGCACAGCCTGTGGAGCTTATCGCGCGTGGATCCCGGGTTTCACTCCGACCGGATCGTTACGGCCGAGGTGGCGTTGGATGCGACGGCGTGCCGGGCCAAGGGACATTGCCATGCGTTCTTCCAGACGCTGTTGTCGAGGCTCAGCGGAGAGGTGGGAGCCGACCGGGTGGCCCTCTCCGATTCATTGCCGTTGACGGCACGCGCCGGTGGTTATGTCTACGACGCGGAGGGGCATCCCAGAGACGCTCGCGAAGGGGCCCTGCTGGCGACGGGGCGGGTGATCTCGCCCGGATATCTGCCGGCCCTGGGAGTGGTGCTGCTGCGGGGCAGACTGCTGCAGGACCAGGACATGTCGGGTACGACCCGGGCCGTAGTGATCAACCAACACATGGCGGATCGGTTGTGGCCGCATGAAAACCCGATTGGCAAACATCTGCTGGCAGTAGGCGACGAACCCACGCCTGCAGTGTGGGTGCCGAATGCCGCGGTAAGCGTGGTGGGAGTGGTGAACAACACGCGCGAAGCGGGCTTGGCGGCGGGGTTTGGCGACGAGGTGTACCTGCCGGTGACTCCAGCGAATGAGCAGCCGGTGATGTACGTGCTGATGCGCTCCCGTTCCAGTGCGCAAGAGACGGCGGACCTGCTGCGCAGGGCGGTGGCGGAGTTGGATGCGTCGGTTGCTGTAACCCGGGTGCGGTCATTGAATGAGGTGGTAGCAGGGACACAAGCTTCTTCCCGTTCGGTGACCATTCTCCTGCTGGCGTTCGGGGGCATTGCACTGGCGATTGGCGGCGTGGGCGTGTACAGCCTGATCGCATACATCGTGAGCTGGCGGACTCGGGAGATCGGTATTCGGCTGGCGCTGGGTGCGCAACGATCGCACATCGTACGCGCGGTGGTAGGACAAAGCCTGGGACTGGCGCTGGGTGGCTGCGTGGTGGGGATGATCGCAGCCAGCTTTTTGACTCAGCTGCTGCGCGGTTTTCTGTTCGACGTGAAGGCGGTCGATCCAATGACCTTTGGGGCGGTGCCCGTTTTAATGGTGCTGCTGGCTTTGATTGCCGCGTGGGTTCCTGCGCGACGTGCAGCCAGCGTGGATCCCATTAAGACGCTGCGGATGGACGGCTAGGGTACGAGTGCCGGCTGCGGACATCGTTGGCTTGCTTGCGCGAAGTTGGCGTCGCTTGGGCGAATTGCGGGGACAACAAGTCAGCAGGCCGATGTTGAAGTACCG
Organism: uncultured bacterium; assembly: GCA_966443485.1. Lineage (GTDB taxonomy): Bacteria > Acidobacteriota > Terriglobia > Terriglobales > Acidobacteriaceae > Telmatobacter. The sequence continues at coordinate 4,634 of CBJOJD010000277.1, forward strand.
TCATGTGGAACGAAACGGGCAATTCTGCACTGCTTCAGGTGCACAACAGGGTTTTTGGCCGGGGGAGGGGGGTGCCCCCTCGCGAGGACTGAGGGTTGCAGGTTGAGCGAGTCAGCTCCGCTGGGTGGAGTAGCGGGTCAGCGGGGCAGGGCGTGATGTCTTCGGTTGTTGGTGGACCTGAGCGGGTCAGCTTGTCAGCCGTGCATCCTGAAGGGTGAGTTAATTCCATCATGCACTATTTGGGGCAATTGATCGGCAAAATCGGGCCGACTTTTTTCTGAATGGAATGAGTGGTTTAGAAGAAATTTGAGGCGGGAGGGGCTTGACAGGCAAAACAGAGGGGCTGCCGCGAGGTTCCGGGCAGCCCTCGGATAAGGACTCTACTGGCCGACGGGAGGGGCGGGCGCGCCCTTGGGCGTGGACAGGTAGCCGGTCACCTGGTTTTTGGAGTCGATGCCGTTGATCACGATCTCGTAGAGCATGGGCTCTTTGCCGCTGTAGAACTGGAGCGGCTCGTCGACGTTGCGATCCTTCTTCTCGTATTTGCGGTCGTCAGCGTAGATGAGGATGGTGAAGCGGCTCTTCTTCTGGTCAGCCTTTTTCAGCTCCAGGCTGACGGTGCCGACGGGCTTCTTTTGATTCTTGTTGAGGGTGAACTCGTAGTAGCTGCGATCGCCCTTGTGCTTGAGGACCTCGAGCTCGTCGTGATTGCGGGCGATGAGGCTGGAGTGGTCGCTGAGGTCGCCCTTCATGGAGGTGAGCTGGGCCACTGCGGTGGCCAGATCGCTCTGGGTCTTGGCCACATCCGTTTTGACGCCGCCAACGTCGGTTTTGACGGAAGAGACTTCGCTGGAGACGGCGCTTACCTGCTGGGCGGTCTGCTTCTGAGCATTTTCAAGGCGCTGGTTTTCGGCCTGTTCGCGAGCCAGGATCTGCTGGGCGCGGGCGTCCATCTGCTTCTGGGTGAGGCCGAGGGACTTGCCGAGCTCGTCGGTGGTGACCCGGAGGCGGGCGTCGGTTTCGCGCAGGTCGGCGGCCAACTGCACGTTGCGCTGTTTGGCTTCAGCGAGTTCGGTTTGCTGGGCGGAGATTCGGCCGCTTAAGGAGTACGCCCAAAACAAAGAGCCGACGGCGCACAGCAGGGCCACTGCAATGGCGGCCAGCAGGGCGCCGGAATATGTCCTGGGGGGATTCTCAAAATCGCTCATGGTGTGCCTTTCCTCTCTTGGTCGGCCGAAGGTTGCGCCGCTCTTTAGCCGGCAATTGCCGGAATGTCCGGGAACTACCGGTTAGACGTTGCCCGCCCGCGAAGTTGGTACGGCGACCCGGGGCGAGCGGCGGGGGTCTTTTTTTGAGACCGAACCGCTGCAGCACTTTCCGGGAAATAACAGATTATAGAAACAAAAGTGGCGCTGAGGTCAAAAAGCGTTGGGGCCGGGGATGGGGAAGAAGTCGTAGCGGGACAGGCGTCCCATTTCGCGCCGTGACAACCATAGAACGGCTACGTTATAAAGAATTTTGTTCCCATTTGGCGTCCCCGCCGCGTTGTGAGGGGATGGCCGTTCTATTTTGCAAGCGATCAGGTTAAAGGAGATTCGAAGAAACATGTCCACTGCTGTCGCGGGAAAGGGCCTGGAAGGCATTGTTGCGGCGAACTCCGGCATTTGCTGGATCGACGGAGAAGCAGGCGTCCTTGCCTATCGCGGCATCGACATTCACGAGCTGGCGGAGAACTCCACGTTCGAGGAGACCACGTATCTTCTCTGGAACGGGCGTTTGCCCAATGAGCTGGCGCTGCGGGAGTTTTCGCAGCAGCTGGCGCTGGCTCGGAACCTGGATCAGCGCATCATCGATCTTCTGCGCAGCTTTCCGACTTCGGCAACGCCGATGGAGGTGCTGCGAACTACGGTGTCGGCGTTGAGCTTTTACGACGCCGATGAGAAGGACAACTCGCACGACGCCAATGTGCGCAAGGCCTATAATCTGACCGCCCAGATGGCCATGATCGTAGCGATTTACGATCGACTCCGCAAAGGCCTGGAAATCATCCCGCCCGACCGTTCCCTCAGCCACGCCGCCAACTTCTTGTGGATGCTCAATGGGGTCAAGCCCTCGGAGACGGCGACCCGTACGCTGGATATCGCGCTGATTCTGCATGCCGACCACGAGCTGAATGCGTCGACGTTTGCGGCGCGCGTGATTGCGGCGACGCTGTCGGATATTCACTCGGCGATCACGGGTGCGATCGGCGCGTTGAAGGGACCGCTGCACGGCGGAGCCAACGAGGGCGTGATGCGGCTGCTGGAGACGATCGATAAGGCCGGCGCCGATCCTGTGGAGTACGTCAAGAATATGCTGGCGGCGAAGCAGAAGATCTCGGGCTTCGGCCATCGCGTGTACAAGACGGAAGATCCGCGCGCCACGCACCTGCGCCGCATGAGCGAGCAGCTCGGACGGGATGCGGGGCAGCCCAAGTGGTTTGAGATGTCGCGGGCCATCGAGCTCTACATCAACAAGGACAAGAAGCTCAACGCCAACGTGGACTTTTACTCGGCGTCGACCTACAAGACGCTGGGCATCGACATCGATCTGTACACGCCGATCTTCGCGGTGAGCCGCGTGGCGGGCTGGGCGGCACACGTCATCGAGCAGCTGGATGATAACCGGCTGATTCGTCCGCGTGCGGAGTACATCGGGCCGGAGTACCCGTCTCACTGGGTTCCGGTGGAAGAGCGCCCGTAACGGGCGTTCCAAATAACTTTGCAATTGCCAGCCCCGGATATCTCGCTCGCTTGAGCGAGATATCCGGGGCTGGTTGTTTATGCGCTGGTGT
>CBJOJD010000278.1:0-7465 GCA_966443485.1 uncultured bacterium
ATATCGATGTTGCCGAAGTATTCTCGGAGGTTCAAGCTCATGAGCCCATCTTTGCAGCGGGGATGGGAGACCTACAAACTGAGGAACGTCGGGCCGGCTGGCGTGGATGACGATCAGGTCTCGCAGCCTGCGGGCGAGGTTGCGGGGACGAATCCGGAATTGCGGCCACTCCCGTACAATGGAGGCACCGCTAAGCTCTTGGCGAGGGCGGGTTTGGCAGCCAGAAGGGCCTGTAGCTCAACGGTTAGAGCAGGGGACTCATAATCCCTTGGTTGGGGGTTCGAATCCCTCCGGGCCCACCATGAGCAAGTCGTTCATTTTACATAACCTCTATCAGATTGAAGCCGCTCATTCTCCGGAGCGGCTTGCGTAATAATGCGCCTTTCAGTGTAACGATGCGCCTTTCAGTACAGTTGCGGTACAGTGCTCGGTCAGTCTGCAGATCGCGCAATTTCCTCCGCAGGCATACTGCTGATGGGGCCTGACGCCGTGATCAAGTAGTTCTGGTACTCAATTGTCAATTCGGCGCGCCCACCAAGCCGGATCGAGGAGATGCTGTGGTTCCGTTCGGGAAGCCAAAAATCGCTCACTTTGACATAAAACTGCTCTATCTCGCTGCTCTTGGTCCAGAAGGAGGGGCTCTTTGCGGGCTCTGCCACAAGCCGGACCACAGCAAAGTCGTTCGCGTCCACCCAGATCCGGCCGCGAAAAAGAAACTTGCTTCTGGTTTTCGGCTCTGCTGCTAGAACGTACATCTTCCGCAGCGACGTGTCTTCATAGCCCAGCATTGTGAAGTCGTAGTTCTCGCAGCTTAAGGCCGTGTGCCGCTGGACGTCCGCGGACATGGCATCCTGTTCCGCTCGCAAGAGCTTCTTGAATACCTTATCGATGATCAGTTCGGATCCAGTCGTAGACCGAATCGTGAATTCTTTAGTTCCGGGTGCATGGTAGGTTACATCCACCACCATCTCAGCGCCGGCAGTGCGGGGAAAACCTCGATATTCTACCAAGTAGGTGCGGGTGCCACGGTAAGAATGCAGAGCCTGGGCACGTCGAAGGTTCATGCCCGCCAGCCTTTCAACAACCTGCTCCGCTGTGAGTGGACTACTTTGAGCAGTAATGCTTTTCTGCTGTTGAGCACCCGCGACTGGTTGCAGAGCCGCATGAGAAAGCAGAAGAACGAGCAGAATCACGAACGGCCAAGCGGCAATCTCGTTTGAAGAGCAACCCCGCAAATTCATTCCGATTCTTTTCATCGCACAGCCACCGCCAGAGGCTGTTCCGGAAGGAACGATGATTGCAGACCAATGCGTCGCTGGTACCTAGATGGCGCCACGGGTCAAAGTATCGATCTTCGGAGGGCGCAAATCTGCCCGCAATTGATCAGTCGCTCAGTTTGCTCGACCCGAAGGGGGAGGTGCTGTGTGCCTGGTTGCAGCCTGGTCGGCGCGAGTCTCTTGCGACAACGGAAGAATGGTTTGCTCTTTCCAGATTGGTCACAAACAGTCTAGCCACAAGAACCACGATGAAATGAACCTTGGGAACGGCTCGTAACAATCGATTCGCCGTGGTCGCGGCCTCTTCTGGGTGCTTCAATTCCTGGAGCACCACAACAAATTCATCGCCTCCGAACCGGCTGACCGTATCCGGGACGCGCAGGCAGTTTACAAGCCGCTTTGCGGTGCATTGCAGAACCCTGTCTCCGATATGATGTCCCAGCGAATCGTTGATATATTTGAAACCGTCCAAATCGAGAAACAAGACTGCGGCTTGGCCCTTTTGCCGATGAGCGAGCGCGATCGCCTGGCTTACCCGGTCCTTCAGTAGTGTTCTATTGGGCAACCCAGTGAGGAAGTCATGTTGAGCGGAATGGGATAGCTCCTCCTGGATCTTCCGCTCCGCTGAATCAAGAAGGGAACGCATCAGTTCGCGCGGATCAATCTGGCTCTTGATCAGATAGTGTGCACCTTCTCGAACGCCTCGAATGGCAATTGCCTGATCCACCGCACTCGACAGCAAGACCATTGAAACGCGGGTCGCTACCATCGCCTGGATTCAGGATGCGGGTCCGGTCAATTCTGCTCAATCGCGGCAACTTGCCTCCAGGATGCGAAATTATCTTTCCTTGAGGCGGAGGATAGACTTGCTGTCGGCCCGCGAGTTCGACGATATAGGAAATCGCCACTCTACAAGATAGCGACACCAAGGCTGGACGTCAGTGACCGCGATATAGCCTCATCTCTTCCGCATGAGCAAAGTAGCTCAGCATTTCCTGCGTTGCTTAGAGGAGCATGAAGAAGCTGAGCAGGACACCTCTTCCGGTGTCGTGATCCAGGCGAGTGTCTTCACTCATGCAAGTTCGCCGGAAGAAACTCTCAATCGGCGAGAAGCTAGAATCCGCAAGCGGTCGCAATCTCAAGACCTTCCCTATGTGCGGATGAATTTGAGAACAGATTGGAGAGCACCACATGCCTCTTACCACCGTCATCATCACCATTGTCGCAGCAGGGCTCCTCTTGTGGATCGTAAACAGGTTTATCCCAATGCAGCGACAGATCAAAACGATTCTGAATGGTGTGGTTGTCGTGGTCTTGGTCCTGTGGATTGCGAATCTCTACGGGCTGTTTGCGCATCTTCGGCAATTCCATGTTGGACAGTAACCCAGCGAGACATCAGAGCCGAAATATTCGTGCAATCAACCCACAACAAGCACCCATGGCAGAGTTCTGCCCAAAGGAAATCCCGTGAGAAGCATGCTTTTGTTCGTCGCCGGAGGCGCCCTTAGTCTGAGCGCATTTGCACAAGTCCCCTCACCCGCGGCGACCGCCGTCGAACCCCAGGCTCCCATCACTCCATTTCGTGTGGTTGTGATCAGTCGCACGGTCCAGGCCGTCAATTATCGATACCGCGGAGGAACGACGAATGTTGACTTGTCCGGCACGGCATTGCTGCCATCGGCGGGCGGCAAGGCCGAGGTACGAAGCAAGCGCGGAACCATGGAAGTCAAGGCGGAGTTTAATAACCTTGAGAACCCTACAACCTTCGGCAACGAATATCTCACCTACGTTTTGTGGGCGATTTCACCCGAGGGACGAGCTGTGAATCTGGGAGAAGTGCTTGTCGGCAGCAATGCCCGGAGCAAACTAACGGCAACCACCGAGCTACAGTCATTTGCATTGGTTGTGACGGCGGAGCCGTACTATGCCGTCCGCCAGCCGAGCAACGTTGTCGTACTTGAGAACGTGGTGCGAGGAGACACCAGGGGGACCAGCGAAGCCGTGAATGCCAAGTATGAGTTGATGGAGCGTGGAGGATATATTCCCACGGGCTACAAGTTCGATCCTGTAGTTCTGGGCGCCAATCTCCCCTTGGAGTTCTATGAAGCGCGAAACGCTCAGCGTATTGCTTTATCTGAAGGGGCGGACAGATATGCAGCCGACAGTTATCAGCACACCGTCGACTTGATGAAGACTGTTGACACGTATGCCACAAGCAAGCCTATCGACCGGAAACCTCTGATAGCGGCGGCACGCCAGGCGGTGCAAACTGCGGAAGACGCGCGAGAGATCGCCGTGAAGCGGATCGATGCAGATCGTTTGGCCGCCGAACGCCAAGCTTCCGGGGATGCGCAGGTGCTGGCGCAAGCGCGAGCCGATGCGGCAACCTTACAAAAGGAAGAAGCCCAGTCCGATGCGGCAAAGGCACAGGCTGAGGCAGCTTCCAGTCAGGCGATATCAGCAGCGGCGCTCACGGCTGCTCAGGCCGATGCCGATCAAGCCCGGGCAACCGCCCAGCAGGCCCAGCAGCGTGACACCAAGCAGATAGCGACAAGGCAGTTCTACGCGCCGAGTTGTCAGCCCAATTGAACAAGATTCTTGAAACCCGCGATACTGCGCGCGGACTTATTATCAGTATGTCGGATGTTTTATTCGACACCGGTCAATACTCGCTGAAGCCAGGTGCGCGAGAGAAGCTCGCAAGAGTAGCCGGAATCCTGATTGCTTATCCAACCCTTAACATCCAGGTTGGAGGCTACACCGACAACGTGGGCGGAGATGAAATGAATCAAAAGCTCTCTGAGAACCGCGCCGACTCAGTTCGCGATTATCTGGTGCAGCAGGGAGTGGGCGCCGACTCGGTCACCTCCAAGGGATTTGGCAACACTCTTCCGGTAGCCTCAAACGATAGCCCCTCTGGACGGCAACAGAACCGGAGAGTGGAGTTGGTCGTGTCTGGCGAGGCAATTGGAAGCCCAGTCCAATCAACGACCAGCAGCTTGCGATAGATCCCGTGACCGCCTCATGGTACTGGGTGGAGGTGAGCAGGTATCGATTCAGCGGGGATACAGCGCCTTTACCCGCTATCGACAATGGCTATTACTTGTTCAACCGCAGACACCTTGGAATAGGAATTGCGATCTGCATTTCGATTTAAGCATAGAGCTGTGCGGTCTCGCAGGGGCCGCACTGCCCTGGAAATTCTCCCGTCGATACACAGGAGAGAGGAGTAAGTCATGCTTGGACTTGCCTTGATTGTCATCTTAGTTCTCGTGCTTCTTGGCACTCTGCCTCTTTGGCCGCACAGCAGAGGCTGGGGTTATTATCCGACCGGAGGAGTGGGCCTGGTCCTGTTGGTCGTTATCATACTGCTGATAATGGGGCGGATCTGAAGATTGCCAACTGAGCGGGGCCGTCGGGAAGCGAGGCTTGGCTGGCGAATGCTGGAAACCACTCTGCTAGAGAGTGAGATGGGTCCGCATTCGGCTAACGGGAAGTATGGGGCAGGGCACAGGCAGGACGTTTTCCGATGTATAACGTGCGGATAAACGCTGACCTAGGCCAGAAAGAACCACGGAATCCTCGTCAACCCGATGCGTTTTACTTCCACAGCATCGAACTGTTCACCGATATGACGGTGCCCCAGGTCCGGGGTCTCCACGAACGGGTCTTTGTTCGTGGAGTGGAGATCTCCTGGTTTCGGAGGCCCGGGATGCGGGGTGCCCGTCCAAGCTCTGCTTGGGCGGGAGACCAGATCGCTCCTCTGGACAATCCGTCCCCATACTGAATGATGGGAAGAGCGAGCTTAGGTGCACTGGCGATCGCTTTCTGCGAGCTATCTCCGACACCGCTTTTAGTGTTTCATTGCACACCCGTTCCGGTCTGCCATTGGCCGGCTTCGCCTTTATTCACCCGAAATGGAAGAAGAGGGCGGATTTTCGGCATTTTCGTCTGGCCGGTGATCCTGCAGAACCACGTTCAGCAAGGATTTGTGGACGCGGATACGGCGGTCGTACTCGATGAAGCCAAGCTTTCGAAACCGGTTCATGAAGAAGCTGACCCTGGATCGCGTTGTGCCAATCATCTCCGCCAGGGTTTCCTGCGAGATCTTGGGAATCAGCGGTTCTGGCTTTCCGGGTCGTCCAAACTCCGCCATCAAGAGCAGAATGCGCGCCAGGCGCTTTTCGCTGGAGTTGAATAGTTGGTCGACAAGGTCGGCCTGTGTCCGCATGCTGCGGGCCAGCAGGAACTTCAGGAACAGGTCAGAGAAGTCATGTTCCTCGTGCATGGCGCGCTCCATCTCTTCCCGAGCTATCTTGAGCGCGGTGCAGGCGGTGATCGCGGTGGCCGTAGCAAGGCGCAGTCCGGGAACCGCCGCAAGCGACTCCTCTCCCACAAAGTCACCTGCGGAGAGGAGCGTAATTGTTGCTTCCTTACCAGCTCTCGAGACTACCGTAACTTTTGCCCTACCTCGCTGAAGATAGAAAACAGAATCCGCCGGGTCGCCTTGCGAAAAAAAGGTTTGCTTGGGTTTCAGTCGGATAACTTTCCGCCCCAGGCCGGCGCTGGTCAGAAATGATTCGGCATCGAATGGGGGTTTTTCCAACTCGACCATAGCGCGAGCTCCTTTCCGAGTGCGTTTCCAGCAAATACCTCAGCGAACGGGTTGCGGTTACGCGGTCTTATAGGGAAACGACGCCAATCGAAATTCCGCGGCGGTCCGCCGGATTCGTTATGCCGAAAGGCGCCGCTGGCACCTGCTAAATCGGGCCACAGCTCTGCGCATCATAATTATCCCACTGGCCGCCAGCCACGTCTGTTCAATTTCGTACTTAGTCTGCGGATTCTCTCGGCTTACTTCGAAAGGGTCCCCCCTACGACTGCCGAGCCGGGCGCTAACGTCAGATGGCCGCTCCCCCGGGGTGACATTGTTTCAGAATCAACTCAAGATCATCCTGCTTAGTTCGTAATTGCTCAGACTCTCCCGCACCCTGGCCACTACTGTGGGAAGTACCTTGTGCGCCTCAATGCGCATACAGCACGTGACGCTGCGCATGGGTAGAAAAAGGTGAGATGAATGAAGAAATTTGGAATATTCATGGCAATGCTCGGTCTGGGGGCGGCAAGCGTTACTTGTGCGGAAACGCGCGAAGAAGTACAGAACCGCTTGGACAACGCAACCACTGTGATCCACGAGATCATGGCCACGCCGGATAAGGGCATTCCAGAAGAAGTACTCGAACAGGCAAAGTGCATTGCCGTGGTACCTCATATGGTCAAGGGAGGCTTGGTTTTTGGCGCAGAAAATGGCCGTGGACTGGCTACCTGCCGGACCGCAAAAGGCTGGAGTACACCGGCATTCTTCGCCATCAGTGGCGGTAGTTGGGGACTGCAGATCGGCGTTGAAAGTGTAGATCTGGTCATGATTTTTCAGGGTGAAAAGGGAATGCAGCATTTGCTCTCCAGCAAATTTCAGCTGGGAGCGGACGCCTCCGCAGCAGCCGGGCCGGTCGGACGCCATGCTTCCGCCAACACCGATTGGAAGCTTGATACCGAAGTCCTGACCTACTCGCGTGCCAAAGGTGCCTTTGCAGGACTCACGCTGACCGGGGCCAACCTGCGCCGCGACGACGATTCGATGGATGCGTTCTATGGGCATGAAGTGACGACACGCAGCGCGCTGCTGGGCGAAATCAAGACCCCCGGATCGGCGCACTCGTTCATCGCAGCAGTCAAAGGGGCGAAGGTGCAGGCCAATGCTGCGAACTAACAGTTGATCTCCGCTTGTGAATGCATTGAGTGCGCTCGGGGCAGGCTTCCTTCCCAGGCGCGCTCAATGAAAAGAGGGCATACATGCTTTGGACGATCTTCATTCTCACTCTGCTTTTGTGGATTCTGGGATTTAGCTTCCACATTGCCGGCGGTCTCATTCACCTACTGCTATTGGCTGCGTTGATTATCCTAATCTTCAACCTGCTCACCGGACGGCGCCGCGTGTCGTGAATCGACACTGGGCTTGTCTCAGTTGGCGAACTCCGGCGCCAACCGAGCCGCAAGCCTGGAAAGTGTGTCATTCGCAACAGAGTGGTTCATTCTATCCGGTCAGCTGCGGGCCGGGCGCGGCTATCAGTTCTGAAGAAGTGTAGCTACGCTCACTTGCGATGCGTTGGACCCAGACGTCAACCTGG
>CBJOJD010000279.1:0-7459 GCA_966443485.1 uncultured bacterium
CCACTACAACGACCCCAAGGTGCTGGCCGAAGTCAGCGAGCAGGTCACCGGCACCATGAAGGGTCTGGCCGCCGCCGCCCTCGAGGAAAAAGAACTCCTCCAAACCCGCGGCTGGTAGCACCTGCGGTGCGGCCAACCGCTCGCTATCCGCTCGCACTGGCTGTTGTGGCTCCATAGCGAAACCGGGGACGCTTAGCGTCCCCGGTTTCGTTTGTCGGCTGACCTTCTGAACTATTTGGGGCTGTCATCCTAATGTCGGGGTTGTCATCCTGACCGCAGCGAAGGATCTGAATTCACATTTTGCCGCTGTTTCCACGATGCCGTGACTTGGGAACGATCAGCTAAATCAGCCCGAAGGATTCTGACCGGAAATCTGACTAGTCATCTGACTAGTGCTAGACTCGGTTCAGAGGTTTCCATGGTCTGGCCCGTCTACGACGCCAAAGCCCGCTTTTCCGAACTCCTCGATGCCGCCATCAAAGAAGGACCGCAGGTGGTGACGCGCCGTGGGGTCGAAGCCGCCGTGCTCGTCCCCATCGACGAATGGAAGCGACTGCTGGCGCATGCCCGGCCGAACATCAAGGACGTTCTCCTCGACCCCCACGGCCCGCATGACATTCCTCTTCCCTCGCGTCGCCCGGTATTGAAGCTGCGCCCATTTCGCCTTGGCGACGAGGAAGAGGCTTGATTTACCTGCTCGACACCAATGTCATCTCGGAGATGCGAAAGCCAAAGCCGCACGGTGGCGTCCTGGCGTGGATCAAAAGCCTCTCCCCTGAAGAGATTCGCGTCCCCGCGGTTGCAATTGCCGAGCTTCAAAGTGGCGCGGAAATCGCTCGCGCCCAAAACCCGGCCAAGGCCCTTGAACTCGAGCGCTGGATTGACTACATCCTCGCAACCTTTGCCGTCTTGCCCATGGATGGTGAGATGTTTCGCGATTGGGCGCGCCTGATGATCCAGAAGCCGGACGATTTGTCCGCTGACGCGATGATCGCCGCAACCGCCCGTGCTCATCGGCTGATCGTCGCCACCCGTAACGTAAAAGACTTCGCCCGCTTCAGCGTCGAGGTCTTCAATCCATTCACATATAAAGGGAACCTTTGAACTCATCAGCCCCACCGCACATCGGCGTCCTCGCCACGAGGAGCCCGGTTGACCATGTAAACTAAACAGTCTACGCTTCAGAATGATCGACACCTTCAGGCATAAGGGCCTGGAAGAGCTCTATCTGACCGGCAAAACCCGCCGGATCGGCGTCGATTCCATCCGAAAGCGCATTCGGATCCTGCAATTACTGGATGTCGCGATCCGACCCGAGGAACTGAACATCGTTGGCCTGCACTTCCACGCGCTGCATGGAGATCCAAAACGATGGTCGATGCGGGTCACCGGAAATTGCAGAATCACCTTCGGTTGGACCGGCGAAACTGCCTTGGAGATCGATCTTGAGGACTATCACTGACGGGAGGGCGTGATGGAGCGCAAGAGTGGGCTACCCCCGGTTCATCCGGGCGAAATACTCAAAGAGGACATCTTGCCATCCGTCGGCCTGACCGTGACTGCGGCGGCCAAGGCGCTGGGCGTATCCCGCCAGATGCTTCATGACATCCTGTCGGAGCGAAAGCCCCTTTCCGCCGTCATGTGCCTGAAAATTTCCAGACTGTTGGGCGGGTCGCCTGAGGTGTGGATGCGCCTGCAAGCGGCATACGACCTGAAAAGGGCTGAGCAAGACGAGAAGGTGATGGAACGTGTCGCGCGGATCATGCCTCTCAAAGTAGCCGAAGAACTCACCCCTGAGCACGGGAGCATCCATTGACCAAAGGGGGAACGCAGCCTGCATCCCTCAAGGACCTTCTCCTGGACCCGGGCGGTCCGGAACTCGGGGATGACTTTCTGGCCCTCTGCGGGGAACGAAATCGAAGATTTATGGAGCGGCTAAGAGCCGACGAGGAGACAAAATAGTTGGCCAACCCCAAGCAGCTTCACCGAAGAGAACGCCCGCGGATCGGCGTTCTGGCCATCCAAGGCAACTTTGCCGCGCACGCCCAGGCCCTGGCCGAGGCCGGAGCCGAGCCCGTCGAAGTCCGCAAACCGGAAGAGCTGGAGGGATTGGACGGCTTGGTGCTGCCGGGCGGCGAATCCACCACCATGTTGCGCTTCCTCGAGCGACGCCACTTCTTCGAGCCGCTCAAGGAATTTGTGCACCAGCACCCCGTCTTCGGAACCTGTGCCGGCGCCATCCTGCTGGCCCGCGAGGTGCGCCACCCCGCCCAGAAGAGCCTGGAGGCCCTCGACGCCGTGGTCGAACGCAACGCCTACGGGCGCCAGATCGATTCCAGCATCCTCACCGCCCCCTCTGAACTTCCCGGGGACGACCTGGAGATGGTCTTTATCCGCGCTCCACGCATTCTCGACACGGGTCCGGAGATCGAGGTACTGGCCCGCCGCGACGGCTTCCCCGTCCTGGTCCGCCAGGGCAAGCTGCTGGCCGCCACCTTCCACCCCGAGCTCTCCCCCGATCGACGAGTTCACAAATTGTTTGTCGAAATGGTGAAGTCCCGGAAAGAATCTTGAGTAATACCAATATTTGGCGGAACTACGTTTTTCCTCTCGCCAAATGGACCATCTCGTGCCAATCTGTCTGCGTCCAAGCAAGGGTGAGGTTCATCCTTAGACACTAGAGGCGTCGCCATGCCGGTCACTTTCACGCGTGCTCCCGCGGAAATCGAGCGCAAAGAACCGGGAATCGGCGGCAAGCCACCGGTCGACCGTCGTCCTACGGGCGGCGGGGGTGGCGGAGGCGATGACGACTGGCAGAGCCCGCGTGGGGGCCCCCGCGAGCGCCTGCAACGGATTCGCTTCTTCGTCTTCTTCGGTCTGGCGGGAGATATGATGTTCTTCGTCGCCCTGGTCGTGCTCTTCTTCGCACGCCAGGCGGGCATGCACATGGATCCGCGCAGCCACGAGATGATCGGCGACTGGCGGCCTGTCCAGCTCCCCCCCATCGTCTACCTGAACACCGCGATCCTGCTGCTGAGCGGGCTCACCATGGAGTTCGCCCGGCGCAACATCTTCCGGGAAATCGACGTACTCGAGGAATGGCTGGGCCTGGGACGCCCCGCGCTCAAGCGCGCCTTGCCCTGGCTCGGCGCCACCTTTGTCCTCGGCGGGCTCTTCCTGGCCGGGCAAGCCCTCGCCTGGCGGCAACTCTCCGCTCAGGGCTTCGCGTTTGACCGCTGGTCCACGCCGGCCAGCTACTTCTTCTACCTGGTCACCGGACTGCACGCCGCACACCTTGTCCTCGGAGTCCTGGCCCTCGGCCTGTGTCTCACCGCATTGGGCCTCTTCAGGCGAGTCGAACAGCGCCAGATCGCCGTCGATATCACCTCCTGGTACTGGCATACCCTGAGCGCCGCATGGCTACTCCTGCTCGCAGTGCTCGCCGTAGGCCAGTAGAACCGCCACTCTCATCAATCTCGTACGCCCGCGCTATTCCCCCGCTTCATCAATGCTCGTCCCGCCAGACGCACCAGGTGCTTGAAGCATCACCTTATGCCGCCTTGACGGGAGCAACTTTCGCCACCTAATCTCAAACGAGAGGCCTGTCGCACTGGGGTAGTTTTTCTTCCAGGTCTGGCGGCCACAACTACTCCTGGTTCATCAGGCGGGCGGTCATGATTCCCTACCATTGGCAGTACTTGCCCCTTTTAATGCAGATCTTGGTCGCCTTTGGCATGGGCGTCGGGATGGTCGCGGCCTCCTGGTTTATCGGCCGTCATCGCAACTCGGCGGTGAAGCTGGCCTCCTATGAGTGCGGAATCGACCCGGTTGGCGACGCGCGCGGCCGCTTTAGCGTGCGCTTCTATATGGTCGCCATGCTGTTCATCCTCTTCGACGTGGAAGCCGTGTTCATGATGCCCTGGGCGGTCATCTATCGCCAGCTGCCCAAAATCACCGGCTCGCACTTCTTCGGATTCTGGGAAATGATCGTTTACCTCGGCTTTGTCGCCGTCGGACTCTACTACATCGTGCGCAAAGGCATCCTAGACTGGAGCCTGGACAAGGCGGACCTCTAAGCAATGAGTGATGACAAGCTAATCACCTTGATGGACAAAGCTGCGGTGCTGGAGAGTATGCCCGAGCACCCCGGACTTAAAGCCATCCTCGCCTGGAACGCCGACTCCCTCATTGACGCCAAATTCGATCGCGGCGAGATGACCCTGACCATCTCCAAAGACGCCATCCGCGGCGCCTGTGCCGCCATCCAAGCCGCCGGCTACAACGCCTTCCTGGACATGACCGCGGTCGACTGGTACCCCACCGTTCCCCGCTTCCAACTCATCTATCACATCTGCTCGCATCGCTATAAAGAAGTGCTTCGCCTGCGCGCTATGGTGGACGAGTCCGACGCTTCGGTGGAATCGATCACCTCCCTCTGGGCCGGCGCCAACTACTACGAGCGCGAGGTCTTCGATCTCTTCGGCGTCCGCTTTGAAGGACATCCCAACCTGCGTCGCATCCTCATGCCCGACGAGTGGGTCGGCCATCCCCTGCGCAAAGACTATCCCGTGGAGGGGTACCGCTAATGCCTGACGTTGGAACCCCTATCCTCGAAGCCCCCGTCGCCCAAGGCTCAAAAGACCAGCACATGGTGCTGAACATGGGCCCACAGCACCCATCCACACACGGCGTGTTGCGCCTGGTGCTGGAGATCGACGGCGAGATCGTCGTCCGCCTCTATCCCGAGATCGGGTACCTGCACACCGGCATCGAGAAAACCTGCGAGGCCAAGTTCTACCAGCAGGTGGTTCCTCTCACGGACCGGGTGGATTACCTCGGCCCCATGGCCAACAACCTGGTCTACGCGCTTGCGGTGGAGAAGCTGCTGGGCCTGGAAATTCCGCCTCGCGCGCAGTGGATTCGTGTTCTGCTCGCGGAGCTGACCCGTATCAACTCCCACCTGATTTGGCTGGGCACGCACGCCATGGACATCGGCGCGCTGACCGTCTTCCTCTACACCTTCCGCGAGCGCGAAGAGATCCTGCGCATCTTCGAGATGGTGGCCGGTCAACGCATGATGACCAGCTACTTCCGCATCGGTGGGTTGTCGATGGAGCCGCCCCTCGAATTCTGGCCGCGCATCCAGGCTTTCATCAAGGGATTCCCGGAGAAGATTGACGAGTACGCCAACCTGCTGACCGGCAATCCCATCTTTGTGAATCGCCTGAAGGGCATCGGATACCTCTCGGCAGACGACGCAATCGCTCTTGCCATCACCGGCCCGACCCTGCGCGCCTCTGGCGTGGATTGGGACGTGCGCAAGGCAATGCCCTACTCCGGATACGAGAAGTTCGACTTCAATGTGCCCGTCTCCAACGTGGGAGACTGCTGGGCTCGATACGAAGTCCGCCTCCTCGAGATGCGGGAGAGCGTGAAGATCATTCAGCAGGCTCTGGACGGCATGCCCGAAGGCTCGGTAGCCGCCGATGCCCCCAAGATTGTGCTCCCTGATCGCGAAGCGATGAAGACGCAGATGGAAGCGCTCATCCATCACTTCAAGATCGTCACGGAAGGTTTTGCAGTCCCGGCCGGCGAAGTCATGCAGTGGATTGAAACCGGCCATGGACAAACCGGCTATTACGTAGTCTCGGACGGCACCGCCAAGCCGTATCGGGTGCACATGCGGTACCCCGGTTTCGCCAGCCTGCAGGCTCTCGAAACCATGTGCCAGGGCCGCTTGTTGGCCGATGTGGTAGCGGTGGTCGGTTCGATCGATATTGTGCTCGGCGAGATCGACCGCTAGTGCCAGAGCTGGAGCAGGTTTACGTCGAGCTCTGGGTTTCACTCGCTTCTCTGTTGCGCAGCTATACCGCAGCGCACGGATTGAATGGAAATCGCCAGGCCACGGTTGAGCTCGGCGAACAACAGATTACGGTCCGCCACGGCGATGCCTGGCTGGATCTGCAGCGCAGCAGGAATGAATTACGCTGGCGGCGCGACGATGGAAGCGCCGGCGCCATGCAAATGACCGAAGCCGGGCGCCTGCGCACCGGTGAAGGCGAGGAAGAGATGGATATGGTTGCTGAGGCTTGGGCACGGGAGTTGATGCGATGACAGGAGAAACGATGAGCATCTTCTCTCCACAGCTTGCGGCCCGTTTCGATGCACTGGTGGAGAAGTACCCGGTTCGCCGCTCGGCGCTGGTCCCCATGCTGCTTTACGCGCAAGACGAGATCGGGTATCTGTCGGACGCCGTGATCGCGGAAGTGGCGCAGCGCATTGGCATCACGGAGTTGGATGTACGCAACGTGGCGACCTACTACTCCATGCTGCGCTTCAAGCCCGCCGGCAAATTCAATATCCAGGTCTGCACCAATATCAGCTGCATGCTGCGCGGCGGCTATGAACTGTTCGATCGCTTCCAGGATGAACTGCACATCGGCCATAAAGGCGTGACGCCCGACGGGGTTTTCTCGCTCGAAGAAGTGGAATGCATCGGTGCCTGCTGCTGGGCCCCCGCCATTCAAGTAAACTACGACTTCCACGACGACCTTACCCCTGAGCATGTCCTCGGCATTCTTGCCGCATACCGTAAGAAAGCTGAGGGCCGAAGCCAGAATGCCTAGACTGGTCTCCCATCCCGATGAAGTAAAGATTGTCACCCGCCGTTTCGGCATGGGTGCAACCGACATCGACAAGTACGTCGAGCTCGGCGGCTATGATGCCGCAAAGAAGTGCATTGAGCAGGGCCCCGAATGGATCATCAACGAGATGAAGGCCTCCAACCTTCGCGGTCGCGGAGGCGCCGGATTCCCCACAGGCCTCAAGTGGTCCTTTGTCCCTAAGCAGTCGGCCAAGCCGAAGTACGTCCTCGTCAATGGCGACGAGAGCGAACCGGGCACCTGCAAAGATCACCTCATCTTTCTGCACGACCCGCACTCCGTCATCGAAGGCACCATCATCGCCGGACTGGCCATCGGCGCCAAGACAGGATTCATTTATCTGCGCGGCGAGTATCGGTACCTGCTCGAGATCATGGAGAAGGCCGTTGCCGATGCCTATGCCAAGGGCTTCCTCGGCAAGAACATCTTCGGCTCTGACTTCGAGTTCCAGGTCATTACGCAGAGCGGCGCCGGGGCCTATGAAGTCGGCGAAGAATCGGCTCTGATGGAATCGTTGGAAGGCAAGCGCGGCGTTCCCCGCATCAAGCCCCCCTTCCCCGCTGTGGTCGGCCTGTACGGCGGACCCACCGTCATCAACAATGCCGAGACCATCGCTACCGTCCCGCACGTCATCGCTATGGGCGGCGCAGCCTACGCTGCCGTGGGATCAGAGCGCAACGGCGGCACGCGCCTGTTCGGAGTCAGCGGCCACGTGGAGCGGCCCGGCGTCTACGAACTGCCCATGGGCTACAACCTAAAGAAGATCATCTACGACGTAGCCGGCGGCGTGCGCGGCG
>CBJOJD010000280.1:0-7456 GCA_966443485.1 uncultured bacterium
CGGGCTCCAGGCCGAAGATCGAAAACATGTTGCCGGAGACGTAGACAACATGCGCCTTCTCGTCTTCATCGTCAGTTCCCCAGCTGATGTCGGTCCGGTCGGCGTCGCTGATGGCGATGAGGTCGGCTTGGTCTCTGACCGCGTCGCGCATGAGCTTGTACTCCGACGTGGTCCAGTGGCCGTCTTCCATGGGTTTGCCATACAAGCCAGTCATCTTTCGCGACAGGACGTAAAGCCGGTTGGCGCCGGAGATGGGGAGCGGGCGCCAGAGCAAGGCATCGATGATGCGGAAGGCACCAACGCAGGATCCGATACCCAGAGCAAGCGACAATACCGCCGCTGCGGACGTGATCTTGTTACGGCAGAGCTGTCGCCAGCCGAAGTTCATGTCGGAGATCAGGGACTCGAGCCATCCAGCAGCACGAATACTGTGGCTCGCCTCGCGGGCATGCAGAGCGGAGCCGAACGCACGGTGCACTTCTTCCGGATCGCGGCCGGAGTCGATCGCTTCATCAATGTGCGACTGCAACTCCTCATCGATCTCGCAGTTCAAGCGGTCGCGACGCACGGCATTCGAAATACGGGACCAGATCGACACGTCAGGCCTCCCGGAGAACGCGGTTGATGGCGAGGCTCACGGATTGCCAGCGCGATTCTTCCTCGCCAAGTTGCTGTTGGCCGGCGGTGGTTAGCTCGTATACGCGAGCTCGGCGGCCAGTTTCTTTGGTGATCCACTCGGCGCGCACCCATCCAGCTTCTTCCATGCGATGCAGCGCAGGGTAGAGGGAGCCTTCCTCCGCACGCAGCACCTCGCCGGAGGCGTTGGCGATGGCAGCCATAATTGCGTAGCCGTGGAGCCGCGGCCGCCGCGAGAGGATCTTCAAAACCAGCAAATCGAGCGAACCTTGCAGAGCATCGGTCTTTGCCATACTTAGACGTCTTTATATAGATATCTGAGTAGAGCCGTCAATGGGTGTGTGACGAACGGGAGCAGCTCAAGTTTGTGGAGATATTCGCCATATATTCGCCTATACTGGTTCTATGTTCAATATCCCGGCCAGCCGCCAATGCGACTACACGGTCTGCTGCAAGGGATGCGGTGAAAACATCCCTGCTATGGTGGAAACCCTGCCCGACGACTGGATTGTCACGGCATGTCCTCTCTGCGGGATCAAACGGCGCTATCTCCCCACAGACATTTTCAAAGGCAGACTCTCGCATCGCATGCCAGTCATCGCGAGTCGGCCTTTGCCCAGGGGAAGGGGAGTAGGACGTGTTTGAGCAAAAGCCTTTCCGGTTTCGCGAGCGGGATCGACTTGATATTTGTCCTCAGTAGAGGTGGCTAAATGAGCGCTGCTTTTAGTAGCCGATCGTGAACTGCGAGCGCAGATGCTTCGGATTTTCCAGTTCGTCTACCAGGGCGATGGCGTAGTCTTCCATGGAGATGCGGCTCTGACCTTTGTCATCGGAGATGAGCGCTGTCGTTCTGAGCCGGAACTTGCCCGTGCGGGTGCCGGGTTCAAAGAAGGCGGCGGGGCTGAAGTAGGTCCAGTTGATGTCCGATTGCTTCAGCATTGCCAAGGTTTTAGCGTGTGACGTGGCAATGGGCACCCAGGGCGCGGGCAGATGACCGGATGCCAGCAGCGTGACTCCAGGGGCGACTTCAAGCGAGGCTGCTCCGCCCACCACGATCAGGCGCGGCACTTGGGCTTTGCGCACGGCGGCAACGAGCCGTTCGGTGGCCGATATCAACTGATCGGTATCCGTGTGCGGCGGCCCGTAGGCGCTCACGACAGCATCGGCTCCCTTCACAATCTCCGCGGTTTTCTCAACGTCGCTGAGGTCATCCTGTTTAGCGGTGACACCAGCTGCCAACTTCTCAGGATGACGGACGGCGGCGGTCACTTCGTGGCCGCGGGAGACAAGCTCTTGCAGAATGCGGCTACCGGCGTTGCCGGTAGCGCCATAAAGAACGATCTTCATTCGGGACTCCTTGGGGTGAAATATCTGATTCACCTACTTGGATGAGGCGGATTACATTCCGTCACAAAAAAAGTTACACTAATAGGCAGGGCGCCGGTAAGCCGGGCGGGACAGGATTTGACGATGAATTCACGCTTTTCGATCGCCGTTCACATCCTCACGCTGCTTGCCTCGATGCCGGGCGAGCGGGTGACCTCGGAGTGTATCGCAATGAGTGTGGGGACGAATCCCGTGGTGATCCGACGCCAGCTTGCCTTGTTGCGGGAGGGGAAGCTTGTGGAATCCAAGGGGGCGCGAGGGGGAGGGTGGACACTCGCCCGCGACGCAGCCGCGATCTCGCTACGGCAGGTACGAGAGGCATTGGGGGAAGAGGCTAGCTTTCGAATGCATCGCAACGAGCCTCATCCGAACTGTGCCGTGGGCCAAAACGTCCGCGGGGTGCTGGAGCACGTGTACGCGGACGCGGAGAAGGCCGTTATGAAGAGCCTGGAGCATTGGACCGTTGCGGACATGCTCAGGCGTGTCCGGCGTGCGGCAGGGGAACGGCAGGGTTCTACGTGAAGATGATCTGCGCTCCTGCGGCTTTGTCATAGAACTGCCCAACGGAGATGACGCCATCAACTTCGGGGCAGAAGTCGCCCGATTTCAGATGGAACATGTCGACCGTGGCCTTGCAGGCGTAGATTTCAGCTCCTGCGTCGTGGATCATGGTGATGAACTCTCCCACCGGAGGAATGTCGAGCTTCTCCATCTCTTTCTTCATCATGGCTGTGGCGAAGGAAGACATGCCTGGCAGCGCTCCGATGAGCGTGGGCATATGCATTGCGGGATTTCCCACGGTAGCCACCTTCAGGTTGTGCATGCGCTTTTGGATGATGGCGTCCAAGCCGAAGAAGGTGAAGAAAAGTGAGGCTTCGATGCCCTCCATGCGGGCGCCGTTGGCCATGATGAGCCCGGGATAAACTCCCTCCAGGGATCCGCGGGAGACGATAATGGAGACTTTCTCAATGGGCTGTGCTGGTGTGGTCATATCGTTTCTCCGGCTTAAATGCAACCCTTAGGCTTCGGCAGTCCTGCAATCCGGGCGGCCTTTTTGGCTGGTCCTTTTGGGAACAGTTGGGAGAGAGTCTTGGTATCCACGCCACTCTCTTTGGTCAAGCGGCGGATGGAGGGTGCGTCTCCCTCTTTGGCGAAGACGCTGCGCATGTAGTTGATCACCGCCCAGTGTGGCGGCGTCAGCTCGGGAATGCCCTCGATCGCGGCAATCTCGCGCGCTATCTCCTCATTCCAGTCATTGCGATTGGCAAGGTTTCCGTCCGCATCTAGAGCGAGCGTCTTGCCGGCCAGTACGACTGATTCCATAAATCACCTCGTGGGGTTGGGTGGGACATCTGTGGTTGCGGGCGTGAAGGCTTCGGCTCTGGCGCCGACAACCTTGAGGAACTCCACCAAGATGGCCAGTCCACGCCGCGCATCCGGAGACTTCAGTTCGCGCAGCAGGGCGAAGGTGGATTTATCGACATTCATGGTGGCCTGCACGCGGCCAAAGCCGTGAATGATCGAGCCCAAGGCCTGGAGCACCTCGGGTTTGGTCAGCTCGCGCAGCAAGCCCACCAACTGCGGCACACTGGCTTCGACCTGCCTCCAGTCTTCAGCCGAATGGGAGCGAACCAAGGCATTCCCAACGCGAACTCCGGCCGAGACTGCGTCGAAGTAGCCCGCGCGTTGCAGCGAATCGCCGAACGCTGCAGCTCGTACTACGGCGTCTCGCAGGATCGGGCGCGCATCCTGAATGAAGTCTGAGGCGCTCTGGAGCTGCTGAACCGCCGTTTCAAACAAGCGGGCGTTGGCCAGGGCGGTCTTGAGTGCGCTGACGATCTCGTGGGGACGCAGATCGGCGGTCGCAAAGGCTTCGACCGCGTCGCGCATGGCGCCTTTGCCCACCAGAGACAAATCCGCCGCAAGATCCTCGACGTTAGTGCGCAGGCTTTTCAGGCTCGAGATCTCTTCCACCAGGAAATCGAGCTTGCGATCGAGTTCGGCGAGGCGATCTTCTGCTAATGCCGTGCTCATCACGCCACCTGCTTTCCGGCCATGAGCATCTCGTTGGCGATGGGCAATTCGACCCCGCGCAGCAAGAGGTTCCAATACACCCAGCGGAACATGAGCTTGCCATAGTGATTGAGGGAACTCTCGCGCAGCAACGTGAAGGGCCCCACTCCGGGCAGGGGAAAGGCTCCCGGCAAGGGCTCCGTCTCGTAATTGAAGTCGATCAGCATGCCTTTACCGAAGCCGGATTCGATGAAGCAGTTGGCGTGGCCGTCGAAGCGAGCGCGCGGCGGCCGCCGCTCGATATGTTCCATGACGTTCTCGAAGAGGATCTCGGATTCGAAGTGAACCACTGAGCCGGCTTTCGATGCCGGAATGTTCGATGCGTCTCCGATGACGAACACATCGTCGAGGCCGTCCGCGGACAGAGTCTCCTTATCGGTGGGCACGAAGTTCAATTCATTTCCGAGACCGCTGCGAGCGATGCATGGATCGCCCATGTTGGTGGGGATGGAGACGAGCAGGTCATAGCCGACCTCGCTATCATCCCAGGCGACAAGCTTCTTCTCCTGACTATCAACGCGAGCCAGCCCGAAGTCCGGAGTTACCGAGATGCCTTTGCGCTGCAGCAGGTCGCCAAGTACGCGGCTGGATGTGGGCCGGGTGAAGGCGCCGGAGAGAGGCGTAACCAGGTGCAGATCCACTTTGTCGCGTATGCCACGCTCGGTGAAATAGGCGTCCGCAAGGAAGAGGAACTCCAATGGTGCAACGGGACACTTGATCGGCATCTCCGCGATGCTGAGGACCAGGCGCCCGCCTTGCCAGCTCTTGAGGAATTGGGACAGACGTTCGGCGCCTCGTGGTGTATAGAAATCGAACTTGCTGCGTCCCCATTCCTCATCGAGCAGCCCTTCGATCTGCTCGGGATGAATGTCCGCGCCCGTGGCAATGATGAGGCAGTCGTAGCGCAGGGTCTCCCCCTTGGCCAGCGTGACGGAGTGCTTTTGCGGGTCGATGTGATCGATTGCGGAGAAGATGATTCGCACGCCGGGGGGGATGTACTGGCGGCGAGGACGCACGATGTCGCGCATCCGGTAAAGACCAAACGGCACGAACAGGAAGCCAGGCTGATAGTAGTGCTCTTCTGTGCCGTCGACGACCGTGATGCGCCAGTCGCGTTCGTCTAGAGCATTGGCCAATTTGTTGGCCATGATGGTTCCACCGGTGCCGCCGCCTAGAATGAGCATTTGCCGCATTGCAATCTCTCCCTTGGTGAACTGGTTTTGCGCAGAGCGAATGATGAGCTTTGTCGATCTGCGAGCCGCGCCGTTTAGAAGCTCCGGCCAAACCCAAAGGTGACGGAGTTCTCAGACATTTTGCTCGTCACGCTGGTTCCGGGAATGGCTCCCGCCGCGGAGATCCAGGGGCCAGTGATGGAGTTCTTGAATGCGTGGTAATACGTGACGGTCACGTCCCAGTTGCCTAAGGACTGCGTGATTCCGCCCGTCACATGGTGCTGAACGATTGCCGGAGCGGGCGTATTGAAGAACGTGTATTTGGCGGGCACGGGATTGCCGGAGTAGTTGTAGCCGGCCATGAGGCGTGTGGACTTGGCGACCTTTTGCTGAATGCCGCCGCCGACTGTCCAGATGTTGTTCCACCCAAAGCCGGAGACGGAGTCATCGTCGTCATAACCAACCTCGTCGAAACCTGAGGTGTTCGCGTAGTTGATCCACCGTATATCAATTCCAATGCGAGTGTTCTTGGCGGGAGAGATGCCGGTTCCGACGGAGACGATCTGCGGCAGGTTCATGTTGAACGTCAGTGTGTGCGTGCTGCCGGTGTTGTCTTTGCGATACCACTTGAAGTCGCGGAACCAGACCGGCGAACGGTAGGACGTTCCGATGTTGACCTTTTCCCATGCGTAGTGAACACCCACGTTGAAGCCGGCTCCCATGGCCGGTGCGTTGTTGCCGGCGTCAAGATAGTAGGGCATGCTGCTCCCCGCTGTTACAGGAGCGGAGAACGGTGCTGGAATCACCTGCAGCATGGAGAGAGCTGGTACCGCGGAAAAGCCAACCGAGAGCCGCTCCGACACCTGGCGCGCGATACCGATGGGCAGGGTGACCAGCATGTAATTGGACTTGATGCGTCCGAAGCCGAAGCCATTGGGCGCCTGGGGGGTCAGGATGGGGTTGGAGAAGTCGGTGTTGCCGGCATAGTCCACACCGAAGCCGCTCACCGCAAGCATCGCGATGTGATAAGAGTTGGCGCTGGCCGACGGATGATAGATGAATGCAAAGCCGGGCATGAAGGAGGTATTGCGCCTGCTTTGAGTGACACCGCTCAAGGTGATGGGCGGTATTCCCGGACCGAAGGCGTTGGCTTGAACGGAGCTGGCCAAGGAGCGCCAGGGAGCGAAGATGGTGCCGTGGAACTCGAGACGCTTGTTTGGGAAGCGCGCGGTACAAGCCGGGTTCCAGGCTACCGAACCAGTGGCGTCGAGACAGAGCCCGGCGTCGGCTCCGCCCATCGCCTCATTTATTGGACCAGCGCCGTGCAGAAAGTGGCCGTCCGTGGCGTGAACCACAGCAGGCCAAAGCAGCACGCAGGTCGTGAGAAGTAGGTAGCGCGAGGCAGCGAGCGTCAGATGTTTGCAGCGTGAATTCATGCCTTCCCCCTGCTGAGCTCTAAGGCGCGACCGTAGGGGAGCAGTGCGCGTACGAACTCCGAGCATGTAGTTGCACCGCGCGTGCCAATTCAGAAGTGCTGGAAAATATGGGGTTTAGGCGGAGGGCGTCCAGGGCCTTGAAACATTGCGTTGCAACCGTTCGTTGCAAAGTTGAAACAGGATGTTTTGGCCTGCAACGGCCTAGGTTAGGCGCAGCTCGCGCATGCGCCGCCACAGCGTGGCGCGGCTGATGCCCAGCTCCTGTGCGGCCTCTGCTCGTCGCCACTGATGGGCGTCGAGGACAGAGCGAAGGTAGTCCGTCTCCGGCGTCAGGACGGGAGCGGGCGGATGCGGGTCTTGCGGCTGGGAACTAGGTGCGGCCGGGAACGATGAAGGGGCCTGTTGAGCGGCGCGGCGAATCTCTTCGGGAAAGTCCTCGGGCAGGATTGTCTCCATGCGGGCGACCGCTACTGCGTACTCGATGACATTGGCCAATTCGCGCACGTTGCCGGGCCAGGAGTAATCCAGGAGCAGGCGCATGGCCTGTGGGGAGATACGCCGTATCAGACCGTTCTGGGCTGTAATCCGGTTGAGCAGGCTGGCGCAGAGGGGCTGAATGTCCTCTCTCCGCTCGCGGAGAGGCGGAACCGCGATGGGCACTACGCAGAGGCGGTAATAGAGGTCCTCGCGGAGCCTGCCCTGGCGCAGTGCCACGCGCAGATCAACGTTGGTTGCGGCAATCAGCCGGGCATG
>CBJOJD010000281.1:0-7455 GCA_966443485.1 uncultured bacterium
TGTACGGATCTGTGCGGGGGGCGATCAGTGATGATCGTCCCTACCGCGAACGCAGAGTTGAACGCACCTGGGCGCCTGAAGTCGCAGTTTGATGACCACGCTGATTCTCCTGTGTTCATGCGCGTTTTGTGGATGCGCACGATCATGATCGATGCCATACTGCGTGCATGGATCGCACCCCTCTGCCAGATCTGGATTCGCTCGATAGAGAGGCGTTGCGGGCACTGTTGCTTGCACAGCAGCTTGAGGAACAACAGCTCAGGGCGTTGTTTGTCGCACAAGAACAGAAGCTGCGCGATCTCGAAGCGGAGCTTGATTCGCATCGTCAGATGCTCTCAGAACAAGCCGAGGAACTACGCTCCCGCAGCGAGCGGATCGAGCACCTGAAGCTCATGCTCGACAAGTTCCGGCACATGATGTTCGGCAAGAAGAGCGAGAAGATCACGCTCAAGATCGAACAGATGGAGCTCGAGCTTGAAGAGCACGAGACCACGCAAGCAGAACTTGAAGCGTTCGACGAACGGGTGTCGCCGCCCAAGGAGCAGAAGCCGCGGCCTGAGCGGAAGCCTCTTCCTGAGCATCTTCAGCGCGAGATCAGAACGCATGCTCCTGGCTCAGACTGCTGTCCCGATTGTGGGAGTAAGCTGCGCCATTTCGGCGACGATATCTCCGAACAGCTCGAGTATGTCCCGGAGAGCTTCAAGGTCATCCGTCACGTGCGGCCGAAGTTCACCTGCACTGGATGTGATCGAGTCGTTCAGGCGCCCGCACCGACCAGGCCGATCGAGCGCGGACTTGCTGCTCCGGCTCTGCTGGCACACGTCATCGTTTCGAAGTTCGCCGATCACTTGCCGCTTTATCGTCAGTCTGAGATCTACGCCCGCCAGGGCGTCGAGATATCGCGCTCGACGTTGGCCGGCTGGGTAGGCGCAAGCAGCGACCTGCTCTCGCCACTGGTGGATGCGATTCAGAAGTACGTACTAGGCGGACGCAAGCTGCACGCCGACGACACGCCCATGCCTGTGCTGGCACCCGGAAACGGCAAGACCAAGACAGGTCGGCTGTGGACCTACGTTCGTGATGACAGACCTGCTGGCGAACAGACCGCGCCCGCTGTTTGGTTCGCCTATTCGGAAGATCGCAAGGGTGAGCATCCACGCACGCATCTTGCCAGCTTCAGAGGTGCGCTGCAGGCCGACGCCTTCGCTGGCTTCCACCACATGTATGGGGAAGACATCTACGAAGCTGCGTGCTGGGCACACGCGAGACGCAAGTTCCACGACATCCACGTCGCACATGCCTCGCCAACCACAACAGAGGCTCTGGCCAGGATCGGCGCACTCTACGCGATTGAAGATGAGGTACGCGGCAAGCCCGCCGATCTCCGGTTGAGCATCCGGCTGACACGCGCCAAGCCACTTCTCGACGATCTTCGAAGATGGATGGAAAAGGCACTCCGCAGCCTGTCGTCGAAGAGCGAGACCGCGGGCGCGATCCGTTACGCGCTCTCGCGCTGGCGCGCGCTCACGCGCTCTACCGAAGACGGCCTCCTGGAGATAGACAACAGCCCGGCCGAACGCGCGCTTCGTGCCGTCGCGCTTGGTCGTAAAAACTTCTTGTTCGTTGGCTCGGACTGTGGCGGTGAGCGCGCAGCCGCGATGTACACCCTGATCGGCTCAGCCAAGCTCAACGGACTCGATCCGGAGCTCTACCTTCGCACTGTGCTGGCTAAAATCGCTGACCACCCCGTCAGCCAGATCCAGGACTTGCTCCCCAGGAACGTCGCTGCCTCACTCCAGATCCACGCTACCGAAGCCGCTTAGACACACTCAACAGGTGTCCGCTTATCTTGCTAGCGGACACCTGTTGACACACTCCATCTGGAGTCAAGAGGGATTGAGCGTACGCTTACGAATCAGGCAACGACAACGGAGCATCACTTTACCGGCAAAGAACATGACTCCGAATCCGGCAACGACTACTTCGGTGCCAGGTACTACGCAAGCTCCATGGGACACTGGCTGAGCCCCGACTATGACGGCGATGATGATGACCCTGAGCCAGTGCCCTACGCCAATCTTGACGACCCGCAAAGTCTCAATCTGTGCACATATGCCGGAAATAGTCCGCTCAGCAGAACTGATCCGACAGGGCACTTCCAGTGCACGTGCCCTATCGACCCAGATGACTTGAGACTTCAGCAAGAAGAAGCGCAACGGCAACGCGAGGTCCTACAGCTCATGCTGTATACCATCCTGCAGATGGCAAAGCAGAGGCTCTCCCATCCATTCAGCCCCCCTCTTTTGCCATTAGCGGGACCTTCGACAACCCAACCGGCACCGCCTGATCCAAATCAAAAGAAAGATGGGAAGCCTAAGCTAAAGTCGAACCCGAAACATCATCCGAATTCGGAGAGCCCTGAGCCAAACAATGCTCAAGAACTCTACGACAAGGCGATCAAGGATGACCAAGGCCGTTGGTGGCAAAGGACTCGGACGGAGTGATTCACCGATTCGCCGCTGAGAGTAATGGGGAAACCCATTGGAACGGGTCCACAGGCGGCTCAAAACCAATCAGAATGGAGAATATCCCTCTCGAAATCAGGAATGCAGTCAAATGATTATCGGCGATACCCAAATTTTTGCACTGGAATCCAAAATATTGCAGGCATATCAACGAAGGAGTCTGCGAGCACTTGGGTCCTTTGTTATTCACATTGCAGGACAATGCTATGGCTCCCAAAGTGAGGAGGCCACGATGCTTGCTGCTTCATTCGATGGGGTCAACAGAAGAATCGCCAGACGAGGAGCTCATGACGCTTCAGTCTTGTCCGGCGCGGCCGCCCAAGAACTCGCAACCTCATTCAGTCGTGCCATCTACATCGAGCATCATGTAGACGAACTCTTTCTCGGGATGAAAGACTCGCAGTTCAAGGCGCTTCTCTATTCGAATGAACTCGTATGGGCCCAGGATGGAGATGAAGGATTTGACGACGGCAGTTGCGTCCTGCAATTCGACGTCGCAGGCATGGTGCGTCTGATCGCTTTCAAGCGAGCCATCAGCCCAATACTCGATCCGGACAGCCTCCGAGATGTCTGGCTCACACAGGAGGACTTCTATGGAATCCTGCTCGGTTTGTCCCGGTGAGCGGAACGTTGACGGTCAGCCCAGTCGCCCTAGCTGTGATAGCGAACAACGCGTCAAAGGTATACGGCACTCCTGATCCGACGTTCACTGCGAGCTACAGCGGCTTCGTGAACGGCGACGGTACAGCCGCTCTGAGCGGTTCACCGACTTTAGTAGCCAACGAACCGAGTCCGGCTCCGGTGGGGAACTACACCATTTCCGTGGGCATCGGAAGTTTATCGGCCTTGAACTACACTTTTTCACCTCTTGTGAACGGCACCTTTAGCGTCACTCCTGCGACGCCTGTCGTTTCGTCATGGCCCACCGCCGGGGAGATCAGCTACGGCCAGACTCTTGCGTCCTCAGCTCTGACCCCGGGATCAGCTCCGGGAGGCAAATTTCGGTGGACCAACGGGAGCGTTGTTCCTCCCCTAGGGGAGACTTCAGAGTCGGTCACGTTCTGGCCCGATGACGCCGCGGATTACACCACCCTGACTGGTTCGGCTCTTGTACCCGTGATTGACAATGTTAAGACGAGCGAACCCGTGCTGAGCAGCCTGGACGCTCCTTATCCGGATTTGCAGAACGCGAGTCTCATCACGGTGGCAGGACAGCAGTGGGGCGCTGGAACGATAGCCTATGGTCCTCCCGGCACACCTCTCGTTTTGTCCGGTGCGAACTTGGGCGACAGTGGCGCGCTTTGGTTCGTCAGCTATAAGAATGGGGCAGCTGTTGAGCCGGCCACGGTCCGGGCTGCTGTGACCTTGTGGACACCCACCGCGATCTTCTTCTCAGTCCCAGGAAATGCAACCACAGGTGTTGTTGAGGTAGTTACCGGCGGCCAAATCAGCAACCCGCTACCGTTTATTGTGACCCAAGGGACTTACTCTGCCAGTTGTCCCGCCCCATCGGCTCCGAAGGCTTTGGCGATCACGACAGATACGCTCCCGGACGGCGCTCAGAATCAGAGCTACAGCGTGCAATTGACTGCTGTGGGCGGATCAGGGAGCTATAGCTGGGCGTTATCCGGAGGCTCACTTCCCGCAGGGTTGAGCTTGAGTTCTTCAGGTGCAATTACCGGAACACCGACTACCCCGGCAACTCCGGTCACCTTCACAGTACAAGTGGCGGACAGTAGCTCCCCTCAACAATTCGACGCAGTGGACTTGAGCCTTCAAATCGCTGGATATCCGGAGGGTACATCGAGCGCTTCGCTCTATAGCTTCTCGATCCAAAATGCTGCTGGCAATAATAGCGGTTACGATGCGGTTGGCAATGTGATAGGCTACACCGATTCCGTCAATGGAACCTGGAGCTTCGGTTACGACACACTAAACAGACTCGAGACCGCCTCCGGTACGCAGGGGGATAACCCGTATCCGAACTACTGCTGGCAGTACGATAATTTTGGTAATCGCCAAATGCAGGTTAGCGCTTCTACGGCTTTCGGGACCGGTAACGGCGGGGCTAACTCATGCACGACTTCCGGGGCGGTTGGGCCAAACGCATGGGCTGCCTACAACGTCAGCAACTCCAATCGTATGGATGCAACCAGCTTCAATACGACACAAGCCGTGAACTACGACGCCGATGGCAATGTCACATACGATGGCGTGAATTCATACCTGTACGATGGAGAAGGTCGCATATGCGCGGTGCAAATGTCGATCGCTGGCATCAAAGTAATGACCCAGTATCTCTATGATGCGGAGGGAAATCGGGTGGCGAAGGGAGCCATCGCTTCGTTCAGCTGTGACAATTCCATCAACGCAGGAACTGGAGCCCCAAACAATGGCTTTACCCCGCAAGCGGTGTATGTTCTCGGACGTCATAGTGAGCAGCTGAGCGCATTGGTGTGGAACGCGCAAACGAGCGGATGGCAAGCTGCTCACACGAATGTATATGCTTCTGGCCAGCAAGTTGCAACATACGACGCCGATCTGTCCGGGCAAAAATCGGGCAAGCTGTACTTTCACCTATCGGACTGGCTTGGCACGCGTCGGCAGCAAACCGATTATGCGGGTAATCCAGTGCTGAATTTCACGGGCCTACCGTACGGAGATGGAGTCTCCACTATCTCAGTTTCTACCGGCGATGATGAAGATGCAACTGAGCATCATTTCACCGGCAAAGAACGCGACTCCGAATCAGGCAATGACTACTTCGGAGCGAGGTACTATGCGTCTACGATGGGCCGGTTCGTGAGTCCTGATCCATCGCAGTTGTACTTCGCTAATCCCGGAAACCCGCAAAGCTTTAATCTCTATGCTTACGCCTTGAACAACCCGCTGAAGTTCGTTGACCCAACAGGGATGTATTGCTACTACGGCAATACAGACTTTAGCTCAGCGCAAGGTCAAGCAGATCAAACTGATGCAACGCAGTGGGATTACCATTCAAGTTCCGGTGAATGCGGCCAAAACGGCGGGCAGTGGTACGACGATGCGTATACACACAACGGAGTCGATGATCTGGGGCGGCCCGAATACGCGGTTTCATCCAGGACCGATGCCAACAATGGCGATCCATACAGCGAGACCGTGAGCGCGTTAGCCGCCTTTGGAACTAGTGGACCCAAATCGCTGGATTACGGACCCGACGACCCGTTTACTATCGATTTCCAAATGTCTAGCGGCATGGCCGCCATCCTCAAGAAGATCAATTGTGGCAGCATCTCCGGTCGAGGTGGCGTCGGGACGGGAGCCGCATTTCTCAACACTGTAGGCGACGCAAATGCAGGATTTCCGTCGATTGCCGAAGCGCAGTTGGGTGCATTCGGCTTCTCTTATGTTCAGAACGGTGGAAACGTAGAAGTCACTGTGAATAATAACATATCGACCAACTCGGCGGCTTACCATCTTCTTGCAAGTAACCAAGAAGACGCGAGCGGGAATTTGCGGGCCGATTCGATTGCCCTGGCAGGGGACACGATGGCCGGAAGCGGGCTCGACAGCTTTGGACGTTTGGCGGGACCCGTGCCGTTTGGAAAAGTTAATCAAACCTTGCACATCATTTCGAAAAATCCATGCCGATGAAACTCACGACCTTTGGATTTCGGTTATTCCTCGTCTTGGCATTGGTGGCGGCGTGTGCCTTGGGTGCTCTCTGCGTATACGTCCCATCGGAAAGAAACGTTGTGGGAACCTACACATCAGACTCCGACTCGGGCGCCGTCGTAATCGACGTGAAAGCTGACGGAAGCTTCGTCCAATTCGATGGAGGAAGAGAGATAAGCAGCGGTAAATGGCGTCTGTCGTCCGATTACCGGATATTTAAGAGCCTGGACTTGATCGGTTCATACCGTCTCCCCGGGACTGAACAGGACTTACGTTTTGGGAGGGGAGCAATGTCCTATCCGCTCATCCATAGAAGCGGAAAACTCTGCCTCGACCTCAACCAGGAATTTGTGTATTGGTGCAAAGCGAAGTAGGCGCATGAATTGGTCTTCAATGCTCGCCGATACTCGTAGTACCGGCAAAGAACGTGACTCCGAATCCGGCAATGACTACTTCGGGGCAAGGTACTATGCGTCTACGATGGGACGGTGGGTGTCGCCCGATCGGACACAGTTGTGGTACGCCGATCCAGCGAATCCGCAGAGCATGAATTTGTATGGTTACGGTTGGAACAATCCG
The DNA here is from genome assembly GCA_966443485.1 of uncultured bacterium. GTDB lineage: Bacteria > Acidobacteriota > Terriglobia > Terriglobales > Acidobacteriaceae > Telmatobacter. The sequence goes on from CBJOJD010000281.1 coordinate 6,762, forward strand.
CACAAATACATCGATAAAGATGGAAACGAGGTCTTATTGGCACTGGCGGGAGCTGGGATTGGATTTACGACTGGGTTTGTCGGCGAGTGGTTTCACGATGATTTGAGCGGAAAGGGATTCAACTTGCGAGACTCGCTAGCGTATGGAGCGGGAGGAGCAGCAACCGGTGCCTTAGCTGGTTTGACATTTGGCGGAAGCCTGCTTTTTCAAGCAGGTGCCGCTGTCGCAACGTCAACGGCCGGGAACGTTGGGGGAGGACTAATTTCTCGGGGTTTTGCTGGGGAAGATGTTTGGGACGCGGATTCGATATGGACAGATGCCAAAGTCGGATTTGCCGGAGGGTTTGTCGGAGAGTTTTTTGGCGGCCTCTGGAAAGCGGCAAACGTCACAAAGATAAATCCAAGGGCTCCAATTCCATTTGGTTACGCTGGCCCATGGGCAAAACGATTTGGAATGGGTTTGCCCAAGCAAGCGGCGGATGAGGCCGGTTTGACAAGTGCAACTCTAGGAGCGCTAATCGGGAATGTCGGAGCCCAAATAAACTCCGGCATGCAGAATCGATACACGTCAACGCCAGCTTCAAATTGGAACCAGTTCGATCTTCTTGATCTCATGAACAGACAGGGATGCCCAAGGACGGGAACCGATGACACGGGAAATCCAAATGGGCAAGGAAGCATAGAATGGTCGGGCT